>CAXQPB010000048.1:0-81397 GCA_964225545.1 Candidatus Nitrosopumilus sp.
GCGTATCGTTTGCACTCGTCGAGCGCGCGCTCGCCGATGCCGATCGAGCAGGCCACGATCTGAGGGCGTGTGCGGTCGAACGTCCGCATCGCGATCTTGAATCCTTCGCCTTCCTCGCCGACGAGCGCCGTCTTGGGGATCCTGCAATCCTCCATATAAATCTCTGCGGTATCGGACGCGCGCTGGCCGAGCTTCCCGGTCATCTTTTTCGTCGTAAGCCCCGGCGTATCGGCGTCGACGACGAAGCAGGAGATCCCCTTGTGTCCGAGCGATTTGTCGCGGGTCGCGAAGATGATCATCCAGTTGGCGATCGATCCATTGCTGATGAAAATCTTGCTTCCGTTGAGAACGTACGAATCGCCCTCCTCCCGGTACGTCGTCGAGATGCTCGCCGCGTCCGATCCCGAGCCCGGCTCCGTCAAACCGTATGCCGCGAACTTGAAGTCGTTGATCAGCCGACCGAGGTATTCTTTTTTCTGCTCGTCGTTACCGGCGATCAAAAGCGGCGTCGCTGCGAGGTCGTTAACGGCGTGGATGGTGCCGAAACCGGAGCAGGCGTAGTTGATTTCCTCCAGGACGAGGATCGTGTCGAGAACGCCGAGACCGAGCCCACCGTGCTCGACGGGCACCTCGAAGTTGAGCAGCCCGACCTCCCAGGCCTTGCGCATGACCTCGGTCGGAAAGGTCTCTTCCTCATCGTAACGACCCGCAACGGGGAGGATCTCGTTGCGCGCGAAGTCGCGCGCGGTCTGCTTCAGCTGCTTCTGCTCTTCAGTGAGGGAAAATTCCAACATGTCTCTTACGTAACTCCGGCCCCTGATTTTGCGCGACGAAAGTCCTTAAAAGAACACGAAACCGGCTGCGCAGTCCATCGAAGCGAGCGGACGGTGAGCGGATTGAAGATCGAAGAGCGCGAGTGTGTCGACGCTCGAGGCGGCCGGCGCGCAGGTGGGTGTGCTCGGTGGAAAACGGCGTCAGGCGACGCCGACCTCAGCCGGGGCGGAGTCGAGGCGAACCCGGGCGACGCGGCGCCCCTGCATCTCCACCACGCGGCCACGGTAATCGGCGAGGCTGAAGCGATCGCCGACACGGGCGATCTTACCGAGCTCACTCGTGACGTAACCGCCGACGGTATCGGCGTTGCCGTTGTCGACACGGACGCCGAGCTCCCGGCACAGGTCATCGATCAGGAGCATGCCGTCGACCAGCAGCGCGTCGCCGGACTCGATGATCTTCGGCGCCTCGTCTTTGTCGAACTCGTCGCGGATCTCTCCGACCAGCTCCTCGAGCACGTCCTCCATGGTCACCAGGCCCGTCGGCACGCCGTACTCGTCGACGACGACCGCCATATGAGTCCGGCGTCTCTGGAAAAGCTGTCGCAGTTCATCGATCGGCTGCGACTCCGGGACAAACAGCATATCGTGCTCGATCAGCCGCAGGTCCTCGGAGGTCGTCAGCTGTCCCGACCGCTGGAACATGTCCTTGATGTGGATCATGCCGACGACGCTGTCGAGTGTGTCCTCACAAAGCGGGTAGCGCGTGTGGCCCGCCTCGATCGCGATCGAGATGTTCTCCTCGAGCGGGCGTTCGAGAGAGAGGAAAGCAATCTGATCGCGAGGGATCATCACCTGGCTTGCAGTGTGCTCGGCGAACTCGAAAACGTTCTCGAGCATCTCTCTGCGGCCGATCGAGAGGCGTCCGAGCGTCGACAATTCCGAGAGGAAGATTTTGAGTTCCTCCGGGTCCATCGATTCGCCGGCGGCGTCTTCCGCGCGAACGCCGAATGGGCGCAGAATCATCTCTGCTGCAGCGGTCATGGCCGAGAGCAGAGGTCGCGCGAGCCGAGCGAGACCGAAGACAATCGGTGCCGTTATCAGCGCCACTGTCTCGGTGCGGCGGAGACCGAGAAACTTCGGTGCCAGCTCACCCGCGATAACCAGCGTTGATGTGATCAGAAAGAACGCGAGCGCGACGGCAAGCGTATGGCTCAGAGCGGGACTCAGCACGCCGATCGTCGCGAGCGCGCCGGCCATGAGACGGGCGATCGCGGGCTCGCCGAGCCAGCCGATCGCGACGCCGACGGAGGTGATCGCCAGCTGGATCGCGGAGACATGCGCGTCGAGATCGCCGACGACGCGCTTGAGGAGTCTGGCTCGCCGGCTGCCGGCTCGGATCGTCGCCTCGATTCGCGACTGCCGGATCGTCACGATCGCGAACTCTGCGGCAACGAAGCACGCGTTGATCGCCACGAGCAGGCAAACGAGCGCCACGGCCGTGCCGTCGCTCAAGATGGGGGCTCCTGTTTCAATGGTTTCTCACGGTGCCGGAGGGGCACCGGAGGTTCGTCGGGGTCGCTCATTGAGAGACTTCGTTATTAACCAATTAACCAACCTGCTTGCAAGCCGTTCGGTCTCGCGGGCCGCAACGGTCGCACCGGTCGTCTCAGCCGAACCTCGCGTGACGGGCGGATTTGAGCGAATAGGGCGTGCGCCCGAACGGGTTCGCGAATCGCCGTGGCGCCGCGGGTGAGGTAACAGCGGAGACGGCTGGATGGCCGGCGCCCATGGGGGGGGGGAGGCGGGTGCCGACGCGACGACGATGAACAGGGAACAGACAACACGGATTCGAGCCGCGGGCCTGTTCGTCGCCGCAAACGCCGTATTTGCCTTCATAATGGGGCTGGGCTTCATCGACACCGCCTTCGCAAATGCGGGTGGGGGCGGACGGGCTTTTCTTCTGCTCGCTACGCTCGCCCAGACCGGAGGTCTCTGTCTGCTCGCTGGGGCCCCTCTTCTCGTCGTCGCGCGGTTGACAAATGGCGAACGCTCCAGGGTCGCTGTCTTCGGACTGGGCGCGCTGAGTTTCGGGGCGATTCATCTCGGTTTGTACATCGATCTGATCGTCTATGAGATGTTTCGCTTTCACATCAACGGGCTGGCACTGAATCTCTTCACGACTCCCGGCGGCTACGCTGCAATGCGACTGTCCGGATCGGACACATTGGCCTTCTGCATAGCATCCATTTTTCTCTTCATCGCGCTTTACGCGCTCCAACATCGCCTCGCTGAAAATGCCCGGGACTGCACCCGGGCAGCAGCGCGTCGACCGTGGGTTGTCCTGGCTGCTCTCAGCGCGATCGCGTTCAGCCTCGATCGCGGCGTCTATGCCTATGCCGATCTGCGCGGTGACACGGCGTTGACGCGTCTCGCCCGGCCGATACCGCTGTATCTCCCGGTCACCATCAAGCGCGTGGCTTCGCGATGGCTCGGCGGCGATGCTGCGATTGCCCGGACACGGCTCGATACCCGCGTCGGGTCGACGTTGCGATACCCCACCCGGCGCATAGAGGGAGACTCTAACGGCGCGCGCCCGGATATTGTCTGGATTGTTCTCGACAGCTGGAGGCACGACGCGTTCAACGCTCGCGTCACTCCGCGGATTCATGCGCTATCGGAGCGCGGGCTCGTTTTTGACAGGCATTACGCGACCGGAAACGCCACGCGTTTCGGCATCTTCGGAATGTTTTACGGCCTGCACGGCGTCTACTGGCATCCGGCGCTCGCGGAGCGGCGTGGGCCGGTTCTTGTCGATCGGCTGCTCGCACAAGGGTACCGCTTCAAAGTGATAACGCCGAGCCCGCTGACGTTTCCGGAATTTCGCAGGACAGTGTTCACGCGAATCGAGTCCGACCTCGACGACGACCTTCCGGGTGAAACTTTGATCGACCGGCATGAGGAAACGGTCAGGCGTTTCGAGAGCTTCGCGCGGCAGACGGCCGGCGTGCGCGCCGCCGGCACCAGTGCGGACAAGCCGTTCTTCTCCTTCCTTTTTTTCGACTCGACGCACGCGCCGTACGACTTCCCCGAGGATCACGCGCCCTTCGAACCGTACGCACGCGAGATCCGCTACGCCGAGCGTGACCTCGATTCTCAGCGCGCCCCGATTTTCAACTGCTACCGGAACGCGATTCACTGGCTCGACTCGCTGACCGGGAACGTTGTGGATTCTCTCCGCGACAACGGACTGCTCGACAATACCGTCGTACTGATCACCGGTGATCATGGGGAATCCTTCGGAGAGAACGGCCTGTGGGGGCACAACAGCGCGTTCACCGACGCGCAGATTCACGTCCCGCTGATTCTGCTCATGCCTGATCGCGAAGGTCAGCGACTGAGCCACCGCACCAGTCACCAGGATATCGCTCCCACGTTCATGGAGCTTCTCGGCGTCACGAATGACCCCGCGGATTACTCGAACGGCGTCTCCCTGTTCGAGCGCGGAGAAAGGAGGGTCGTTTCGTGCGGCTGGTCGGAGTGTGCGTGGCTGCTCGACGACGGCTTCGTGGTCTTCGGGACCGCAGGCGGCAACTCGTTCGACCTCGACGTGCTCGACCGCGACTACAGACCGCTCGGCGACAGCGCGGCGGTTCTCGACGCCCGCTCGAACGAGCTGCTGGCACTCGCCAATGACCTCGGACGTTTCATGGCGGACTGACACCCGTTCTCGGAGTCGACCTGCGTGGCCGGCTCGCCTGAAGCAGATCGCGAGCCTTTACAGGTAGGGCGCGAGAAGTCGGGCCAGGCCGTCACGGAGCCGGATCGGAACCGGCCGTGAGTCCACGGCCTCGAGTGTCACCTCGCTGGCGGCCTCCAGGGTTCGGCTGACATGATCACGGAGAGTCGCGGCCAGTCGAGTGTCGTAGCACTCGACATTGAACTCGAAGTTGAGACGAAGTGAGCGCTGATCCCAGTTGCCCGATCCGATCAGCGACCAGATGCCGTCAATGGTCATGAGCTTTGTGTGATCGAACGGCGCTGCCGACTCCCAAACGCGGCACCCTTTCTGCAGGACCTGCCAGAGCTGTGCGGTAGATGCCCACTGCACCACGGGGAGATTATTTCGTGATGGGATCACGATCCGCACGTTCACACCGCGCATCGAGGCTATCCCGAGCGCATCGATCAGCGAGGCATTGGGTACGAAGTACGGCGTGACGATGTCGATCGTGTCCCGGGCGGCGCCGAGGGCGCCCAGCAACGTATCCTGCATCTTACCGAGATTGTCGTCCGGCCCCGCTTCGATGCCGCGCGCGCAGATCGAGCCGGCCGCTTCCCCGGATACGCGCCATGTCGGGTCTGATAAGACCTCGCCGGTCGCGAAGGACCAGTCACGCGAGAAAGAGTCGTGCATCTGCTCGAGTATCGGGCCTCGAAGACAGAAGTGCAGTGACTTGACCGGGTCGTCCGGGTCCAGGCTGAGCCAGTGCCCCTCACGGATATTGGCGCCGCCTGTGAACGCGGTCTCGCCATCGACGATCAGAATTTTCCGATGGTTGCGCAGGTTGGCGTATTCGAGGGCTCGAGGGACCCGCGTCGGCAGAAAGCTCGCGTTGGGGATGCTCGCATCGTCGAGCAGACGTGTGATGCGCGGACGGCTGTAGCGTGCTCCGACGTCGTCGACGAGGACGCGGACTTCCACGCCGCGATTCCTCGCTTCACCAAGTGCCTCGACGAAGGCTCTGCCGGCGCGATCACTGTCGAAGATGTAGGTTACGAGCCCGATCGAGCGACGCGCCTGCCGGATGGCGTCGAGCATGGCGGGGTAGGCTTCATCTCCGTCGACGAGAGTTTCGACACTGTTGTTCGGCGACAGCGGTCGCCCGGTTACGCGTCCGACGAGCTCGGCGAGTCCGGTCAGGCCGTCGTGCCAGCGTTGTTGCGGCAAAGCGCCGAGCCCGTCCTGATCCACCTGAAGGCCCCCGGTGCCCGGCTCGAAACTGAGCCGGGTGGCTTTGCGGCGGATCCGGTTGATGCCGAGAGTGAAGTAGGCGAGCGATCCGAGGATGGGCGCGAGCCATATCAACCCGACCCAGCCGATCGCGGCGCGTGAATCGCGCTTCCACATCAGAGCGTGACAGGTTCCTGCGACAATCAGCACTGCGCTGACGCCCGCCAGAATATAGGGCCAGAAAGTTTCGAGTAGCGGCTGCATCCGCAGGATACCCTCGACCATGTCGCGCGCTGCGCGGAGTTGCCAACGAGGAGCGGGGCGAGTACCAGTGCGCCCATGCTGGCATTCGTGCTGGACGAAAAAGGGCCGCGCATGTTGCCGGATCAACCCGAACCCGAGCCGGATCCGGACGAGGTCGTGGTGCGCGTTTTGCGGGCCGGTGTCTGCAACACCGATCTCGAGCTCGCCCGAGGCTACATGGACTTCAAGGGGGTGCTCGGCCACGAGTTCGTCGGTCAGGCCCTCGACGGGCCGCTGGCGGGCAAGCGGGTGGTCGCCGGAATCAACTTCGGTTGCGGGCGCTGCGCCTGGTGCAAGGGCGGCCTCGAGAGGCACTGCCCGAGCCGCCGCGTGATGGGAATCCTCGGGGCGGACGGAGCGATGGCAGAGCGCGTTGCCGTGCCTTCGGCCAACCTCAGGGTCGTTCCTGACGGGATCGATGACGATGCCGCTGTCTTTACGGAGCCGGTTGCAGCGGCGTGCGAGATTCTGGATCAGCTCGAGGCCGCGAACGGACTGCCCGAAACACGAACCCCCGCGCTGGTGTTCGGCGCCGGCAAGCTCGGCCCTCTCATCGCGCAGGTTCTCGCCGCGGCGGGGTTCGACGTCGGGCTCGTAGGCCGTCACCTCGATTCGGTGGAGTGGCTGGCCGACCGTGGAATCACGCTGATGGACTCGCCACCCTCGGATCGGCGCCCGCTGGTGGTCGAGGCGACGGGAAGTATCGAGGGCTTGCGGGCGGCGGTGGCGGCAACGAGCCCTCGCGGCACGCTCGTTCTCAAGACGACTGTAGCGGGGAAGCATCAGATCGAGCTTGCACCGATCGTGATCGACGAGATCACGCTGCTCGGTTCACGCTGTGGTCGCATGGAGGCCGCGCTGGAGCGGTTGGCCTCGGGCGAGGTTGCTACAGCTGGTCTGATCGACGCAAGTTATGAGCTCCGCGAGGCGCAGAGCGCTTTTGAGCGAGCCGCTGCGCGCGGAACCCGCAAGGTTCTGCTCAGAGGAGATTGAATGGACTTTTCGCTGACCCCGGAACAGGAGGCTTTTCGGTCGGAGCTGCGCGGCTGGCTTGAAGCGCGGCGCGACGAGGGCGCGATTCCGCCGCTCGAGAGCGGCTCGCTTGACGAATACGTCGAGGCGGGGCGGGGGTGGCAGCGTTCGCTCTACGACGGCGGGTGGTGCGGTCTGGCATGGCCGGCCGCGTACGGCGGCCGCGGCGTCGGGCTCATCGAGCAGATCGTTTTCCAACAGGAGCTGGCACGGATCGGTTCGCCGCAGCTGGTCAATCTGCTGGCCCTTTCGATGGTCGGTCCTCTGCTGATCGAGTTCGGGACCGAAGAGCAGAAATCGGAGTATCTCAAGCCGATCCTCACCGCGGAGAAGATCTGGTGCCAGGGGTACAGTGAACCCGGCGCAGGGTCCGATCTCGCAGCGGTATCGACCCGAGCCGAGCGTGATGGTGACGAATATGTCGTGACCGGCCAGAAAGTCTGGACGAGCTACGCGCAGTATGCGGACTTCTGCATTCTGCTGGCACGCACGTCCCAGGACGGCGCCAAGCACAAGGGTCTGACGCTTATGGTCCTCGATATGAACAGTCCGGGGATCGAGGTGCGGCCGCTCCGACAGATGAACGGCGACAGCGAGTTCAATGAGCTCTACCTCGACGCGGTCCGTGTTCCTTGCGTCAACGTTGTGGGCGAAGAGGGCAGGGGATGGCAGATGGCGGTGGCGTTGCTCATGCACGAGCGCGCGACGCTCACTTTCCAGCGCCAACTGCAGTCGCGTGTCGCCCTCGAGGAATTGATCAAGTTCGCGCGTGAGTTCGACGCGCGCGGCTCACGACCGGCAGAGGATCCGGTCGTCCGTCAGAACATCGCCCGCTCCTACATCGAGAGCGAGGCGATGCGGCTTACAGCGCTTCGCCATCTGACGAAACAGTTACGGGGTGCGCAGCCGGGACCGGAAGGCTCGATGGAGAAGCTGTTCTGGAGCGAGATGTACCAGCGGATGCTGGAGACCGCGATGGAAGTGACGGGCCCTTGGTCGGTGCTGGCCAAGGGAGACAAGCGAGCGCCGCTGTCAGGGCGCTGGCCTCATCTGTATCTTTACTCGCGAGGTCGAACGATCGCAGCAGGCACCTCGGAGATCCAGCGAGGCATCATCGCCCAGCGCGTGCTCGGCCTTCCCAAGGACAGGTAGCCGAACACGCGCTGGGCGGGTTTTTCAGCCCGCGCGCCTGACCTTGCGGCGCTCGCGCTTGGCGTTGATGCTGTGACGTCGACCGTTCACGCGTCGGAACGGGAACCGGTAAACCTGACCCTTGGTGCCCTGCTGAGCTGCGCGGTCACGCCAGGTCTTCAGTCCACGACGCAGGTACTCCGGCTCCATATCGAGCGCCTGACAGATGCTCGCGAAGGAGAACGGCCAGCTCATGTCGTCGGAGTCGAGCCAGGCCTCGACGTCGCCCGCTTCCGGATCGACCGATTCGCGAGCCTGGATGAAATTTCGCTGGAACGAGGCGATCGCGTCTTCGAGGACGGCGAGCATCAGTCGTTTCTCCGGCAGCAGCGTCGATTCTGTGAACATCCGTTCAAAGAACTGCGACGGCGTCATCGTATCGGGCTCGACCATCGTAACGGCTGGATCCTCCACGCAAACGGTCTTCGACCTGGGTTTCTCGTCCTGGCGGTTGTTGCTTTCGCTCATCCTTGTCTCCTCGTCGTCCGGCCGCACCTGTGCACGTGCCGGCGCAAAGCCGTAACTAGCGAGACAACGTTCTTCGAAGCTCGTGGCGACCCTGAAGTTTTCCAGGCCGGGCCGCCCCTTCCATTACCCAGCGTGTGCAACCACGCTAGTGAGCTTCGTCACGCGTCCCTCCGCCTTCCACTCCAGATTGAGTACCGTTCCGCAGCGCGGACTCGGCAGTCGATTGCGAGCGTAGATCCTGGATCGCTCGCAGGATCAGCTTGCGTCTGAGCAAGCCGATCAGCTTCTCGCCCAACTTCACGCTGTTCAGCGCGAGTTGGGGAAGTTCGGCATCGTCAACGCGACCGTTGACGCTGCGGATAAACATTTTCAGTTCCTCAGTGACGAGCCTTCCCACCGCATCGACGTACAGAGGAAGTGACTTCTCGTACGGGAAAAGCTCGCTGCTGATTCCCGCTTCACGCATCGATACGAACGTATCGAGAATCCGAAGATCGTCGCCTTCGAAGTAGCGAACGCCTTCACGATTGACCGGCGTCACGATGCCCATCCGAATGCACGAGTCGAGACTCTCGCACGAGATCCCGAAGCGTTCGGTGACCTTCTCATACGGAACCGGATCGAGGCCCGGAGCGTACTGGAGCTCCTGGTAGAACTTGCCCTCGATTCCGACCAGCGTGTCGACCTCATGCGGGCTGATCACGGACTCATCGCGATTCAGGACCGCCTTGATCACGTCAAGGGGGAGAAACCGCTTTTTCTGGAGCTCCTTGATGAAGCGAATCCGGTCGACGAAGGAGTGATCGTAGTAGGCCATATTGCGGCCCGTCTTGACGGTCGCGGGCGGCAATAACCCCTCACGCAGGTAAAACTTGATGGTCGCCGTGGGCACACCCGTCTGGCGTGAGAGGTCGGAGATCTTGTACAGACCGTCTCGTGTCTTTCGTTTATCGGGCATAGGGTACAAAGTGGCGAGTCGAGCTAGCCACTTACTAAAATCTGTGCGTACCTGTCAAGACCTATGTCAGGCGAAAGCCGTCGCGGAGCCTGTAGCGGACCTCATGTCGGACCGGTCTCGTTGACAGGGGTGGAGGCGGGTCGTAAGCGAGCCCAGAAATGACCGATTTTTCAGCCACAACTCGTTTGCGCTCCCTCGAGCGCGCAGCGGACTCGGTTGCGGACCTGGTGGTCGTCGGCGGTGGAATCACCGGGGCCGGGATCGCTCGCGATGCGGCATTGAGGGGGTACCACGTGGTACTTCTCGATCGGGGCGACTTCGCGTCCGGCACCAGCAGCCGCTCTTCGAAGCTCATTCACGGCGGTGTCCGGTACCTGCAGCAAGGAGACCTCGGCCTGGTCAAGGAAGCGGCCAGGGAGAGATCGGTGTTGCGACGGATCGCGCCGCATCTGGCCACGCCTGCACGAATGCTCGTGCCCGCGGCGAGCAAGGCCGCTCGACTGAAGCTCGGCGCAGGTATGTGGACGTTCGAGAAGCTCGCCGGTCCGGAGGCCGAGGAGCGACACGAGTCTTTCGACCGCGCCGGCACACTCGGCATCGAGCCGCAGCTGCGCTCCGAACGGCTGTCCGGAGCGGTATCGTTCACCGAATACATTACGAATGATGCGAGGCTCACGCTCGAGAATCTCCAGTCTGCGGCGCGCGCGGGTGCCGATATCATCAATTACGCAGTCGCCCGTAAGGCCGCGCTTGACGGCACCGGAGTGAAGATCGAGATCGAAGATCTCGAAAATAATGAACGCGCCGTGATCCGTGCGCGCTGTGCTGTGAACGCGGCGGGTCCCTGGTTCGAAGACGTTCGGGATTCCGGTGTCGGGGTGACGGACCAGGCGGGGGCACCTCGGGTCCAGCTCACCCGCGGTATACATCTGGTTGTGCCGCGAGAACGATTTCCGATTTCATCGATTGTCGTGATGCGCGCACCGGACGGACGCTCGGCGTTCGTCGTGCCGAGCGGGCGTTACGCCTACATCGGAACGACCGATACGAACTACGAGGGAGACCCTGCTGAGCCCGGAATCACTACGGAGGACGTCGACTACCTGCTCGCTGCGGCGTCAGCGACTTTTGAGGATGCTCCGGGCGCCGAAGATATCATCGGGACCTGGTCGGGTGTGCGGCCGCTGCTCAGGCAGGACGGCAAGAAGCCGTCGGAGATCTCCCGTCGCGACGAGATTCATGTCGGCCCGGGCCCCTTCGTTTCCATTGTGGGCGGGAAGCTGACGACGTATCGGCGTATGGCCGAGCGAGTCGTGGACAAGGTACGCGAGATTCTCGGCGACCAGCCGGCGGAAGCTGACACCGCCGGTCAGGCGCTGACGGGCGGAAGTGAAGGCGAGCAGGAGAGCGCGCGGCAGCGCAGTCCGCGGCTGGATGACAGCGAACTCGAGACGCGGCTGTGGGCGACCTATGGCGCGGTTGCGGAACAGCTCGTGGCGCGTATCGCGCAAGAGCCGCAACTCGGCGAGCCACTTCCCGGGCTGGATGCGCTTTGTCGGGCCGAGATCGAACATTGCGTGAATCATGAAATGGTACTGACACTGGACGATTTGCTCCGACGCAGATCCCACGTGGCGATGTTCGATACGCCAAGCAGTATGGCCGGCGCCTCCGCGGCTGCGCAGATCCTGGGCGACCGACTCGGATGGGATGCGGATCGCATGAAACAGGAAGTGGAAGCATTCACGCGGTCGCGTACCGCAGAACTCTCGGCGGCTCACTGCGAGTCCGACAGCCCGGCAGGGACGGGGAGCTGATCATGCAGAACAACGAGCGCGCCATAGAGGCTCTGCGCCGCGGCCAACCTGACCTCGATATCGTCACCGAGGGCCCGCTTCTCGAAGAGCGCGGCCATGATTGGTGGATGCGCTCTCTGATTCAGCGTCGGCGCGGTGAACGTCAGCGCGCGGGGGCCGTCGTTCGGCCGGCGTCGGCGGAACAGGTATCCGCTGTCCTCGCGTGGGCACAGGAGACACGCACCGCCGTCGTTCCGTACGGTCTCGGATCGGGCGTATGCGGGGCTGTCGTCGTGAACGATGACGAAGTGGTCGTCGACATGTCGAGAATGGCCGCGCTCATCGATGTGAACGACGCGTCGCTTATCGCAACCGTTCAGCCGGGCATGCGCGGATCGGATTTCGAGGAAGAGCTCGGCCGCCGCGGATACACGATGGGTCACTTCCCTCAGTCGATCGCGCTTTCGACGGTTGGCGGCTGGTGCGCAACGCGGGCGGCCGGTCAGCTCTCCACGCTTTACGGAAATATCGAAGATATGCTTCTTGGCTGTGAGGTCGCACTGCCTGGCGGTCGTTTGATCAGGCTACCGGTCTCTCCACGCAGCTCGACAGGACCTCAGCTGAGAGAGCTTTTCCTGGGCAGTGAGGGTACGCTCGGCATCTTCACGGAGCTGAATCTGCGGATTCATCCGGCGCCGGAGACGACCTGGGGTCGATGTTACGCCATGCCGGATCTCGAAAAAGGGATCGAGGCGATGCGTCTCGCGCTGCGCGACGGATGGAGACCGGCTGTAACCCGGCTTTACGACGCGACCGAGTCCGACCGTAATTTTCAGGCGGCCTCGCAGGGCTTACCGTTGCTGCTGCTCCGGACCGAAGGAGCGCGAGCGCGCGTCGACGCTGAGGCGGCGGCGCTGAATGACATCTGCAAGTCGCTGGGCGGAATGGATCGCGGATCGGACCCCGTCGACCACTGGATGGAGAACCGGAATCATGTTCCGAGCTTCGACGAGCTGCTCGATGGCGGTCTCGTCGTGGACACGATCGAGATCGCGATCGGCTGGGAGTCGGTCGGCCCGCTCTGGAAACGCGTTGTCGACGAGGGCTCGGCGGTCGGCGGCATGCTCGCCATGTCGGGACACGTATCCCACTGCTACACGCAGGGCGCGAATATCTATTTTACCTTCGTAGCGCAGCAGGGAGGCCTCGATGAGGCGGCTTCCATCTACGATCGGGTCTGGGACCTCACCATGAATGCCACCCACGCGATGGGAGGGACGATAGCCCACCATCACGGGATCGGCCGCGTACGCAAGAAGTGGCTGGAGCGAGAGATGGGAGAGTCCCACACGCTGCTCAAGCGGCTCAAGAACAGCATCGATCCGCTCGGAATCATGAATCCTGGCGCGCTCATTGACGCGGACTGAGTCGGCGCATGGCTCACATTCTGGCCATTGATGCGGGCACCACCGGAGTGCGTGCGATTGTCTTCGATGAATCGCGTACGGTTCTCGGCGCTTCCTATCGTGAGCTGACCACGACCTATCCGCGCTCTGCGTGGGTCGAGCAGGACCCGGCACACGTCAGGGACGCGACCCTCGCCGTTATCCGGTCGGCGCTCGACGCGGCCGATATTTCCGGCGGCGATCTGGACGCGATCGGTATTGCCAACCAGCGGTCGTCGATCTGCGCGTGGGACCGCAAGACGCTCGAACCGCTGGCGCCACTCATCAACTGGCAGGATACGCGTGCCGCCGAGCGCGCTGACGAGATGGCCGCGCGTGGATTTCTCTGCACCCCGGGGATGGCGATCAGCAAAGCCGAATGGATCGTGAAGGAGATCGCTGCTGCGGCTGAGGCGGCGAAAGCGGGACGGCTCGCAATCGGTGGAGTCGAGAGTTGGATCTGCGCCTTCCTCGGTGGCGGAGTGAACGTCACCGATCACGCCAGCGCGAGTACAACAGGCTTCTACAGTCATCTCGAGAACGACTACGACGACGCCGTTCTCGAGGCGTTCAGCCTCGAGCGCACCATGCTCCCCGAGCTGGTCGAATCGTCGACCATCTTCGCTCATTCGTCCGAAGCGATCCTGGGCGCGGCGGTTCCGATCGGCGGCATCTCCGGTGATCAGCAGGCGTCGCTCTTCGGGCTCGGATGCCGCGACGAGGGGCAGGCGAAATGCACGTTCGGCACGGCTGCGATGATCGAGCTCAACAGCGGTCCGAACATCACGATGGGAGGCGAGGGGACGTATCCGCTCGTAGGCTGGCGTGCATCCGGCACGACCGTCTGGTGCGTCGAAGGTGCCGTGATCACGGCAGGCGCCGCAGTTCAGTGGTTACGCGACGGCCTCGGACTGCTGGACAGCATCGATCAGAGTGCCGAAGTAGCCCGGAGTGTAGCCGACAGCGGCGGAGTCTGGGCGGTACCGGCGTTTCAGGGTCTCGGCACGCCCTACGGTGCTCCGCAGGCGCGAGCAGAGATCTGTGGGCTGTCACGAGGCGCGAACCGCGCTCACATTGTTCGTGCAGTCCTCGAAGGCGTCGCGCAGCGAGTCGTCGATGCTGCGAATACCGTATGGCAGACCGCCGAACCTCCGGCGTCGCTGCGGGCCGATGGCGGCGCCAGTCGGAACGATTTCCTCATGCAGCGGGTGGCGGATTTCCTCGGAATCCCGGTCGAGCGCAGCAATCAAAGCGACGGTTCCGCCTTAGGCGCGGCGGCTCTCGCCGCGATGTCGACGGGTATCTCCGACGATGGCTGGGCAAGCGGCTTTGTTGCCGATCGTGTATTCGAACCTTCGATCAGCGACGATGAGCGCGCGACGTCAAGAGAGCAGTGGGTCGAGCGGGCAGGCCGGACTGCCGGTGCAGGGCAGGTGAAGGAGTAGCGGTGGCGATCCGACTGGTGATCTTCGATTGCGACGGTGTCCTGTTCCATTCCGATAGAGCGAATATAGCTTTCTACAATGCTGTCCTGCGCGAGGCCGGAGAGCCGCCACTGGAGCCGGACGCGGAGATCGCTGCGCACGCACTGGCATCGAGTGAACTGTACAAGAAGTATTTCGCTGACCGTCCGGAGGTTCTGGAGCGTGTGCGTCAGGTTTCACGCGGTCTCGACTACGGGCCGTTCTATCCTCTGATGGAGCCGCGTGAGGGGCTGTACGACATCCTGAAGGCACTTCGTGCGGACTATCGCACCGCCATGGCGACCAATCGCAGCAAGACGGTGCACGGAGTGCTCGATCACTTCGAGCTCGCGCCGCTTTTCGATCTCGCTGTCGGCGCTCTCGATGTCGAGAGACCCAAGCCTCATCCGGACATGTTGATTCATTGCCTCGATCACTTCGGGCTCGGTGTCGCCGAAGCTGTCTATGTCGGCGATCAGCCGACCGACGCTGAATCAGCGCGCGCGGCGGGCATGCGATTCATCGGCATCGGCCCCATCGCCGATCGGAGCGAATTGAGGATCACGGAGCTCGACGAGCTCGGTCCCGTGCTCCGAAGTCTCTGATTGCGAGAGGGCAGCGACCTCTGTCAGAGGGCGTTGAGTCGATCGATCAGTTGACGGAGTTTTCCGTAGCTGCGCGTGTCGAAGCTCAACTCTATCCGCGGCAGCTCCAGCAAAGCAGGCTCGTCCTGCTCTTCCGGGTAGGGGTCACGGGTCTCGATCGGCCGGTCGCCGAGGATATCGGCGAACTCGTCTGCCAGCGCGTCGAGGTCCGGCCGATCGATCTCGCGCGTCAGTCGCATCACCAGTTTTCCTCGAATCATTCGTGAGGAGTGGTAGACGCGGTAGAACTGCCGGATCTCTCCAAGCGCCTCATCGATATCGTTCGTCACTCGATAGAGCGACATGTCATCGGGGCTGATAAGCCCGAGGCGCAGAATGTGATCCCGGACATACTGGTCCCAGGTCTTCCAGTACGTTCCCTTTTCAACGTCGAGGAACACGACGGGCACCAGCCGCGCCTTGCCGGTCTGGATCAGCGTCAAGGCCTCGAATCCTTCGTCGTGTGTGCCGAAACCGCCCGGGAACAGGACGATCGCGGATGACTCTTTGAGGAAGAAGAGCTTGCGGGTGAAGAAGTATTTGAACTCGACCAGCTTCTTATCGCCTTCGATGACCGGATTGGCCGAGTTTTCGAATGGCAACTTGATGTTGACGCCGAAACTGCGGGCGCGACCGGCGCCCTCCTGGCAGGCCTGCATGATGCCGGGTCCCGCACCGGTGATGCCCATGAAGCCGGCATCTGCGGCTCGCTCGGCGAAAGCTCTGGCGAGCATGTACTCGGGCTCTTCGGGTTTCGTCCGGGCCGACCCGAACATCGAAATTTTACGGACCTGTTCGTAGGGCCGAAAGCACATCAGTGCAGCACGGATCTCACTCATGGCTGCATCGACCAGCTTCAGATCGACGACCGGCGTCCCGTCGGTTCCCAGCGCAAGACAGGTCTTGAGAAGGCTCCGGATCAGCGGAGCTGCGCGCGAGTCGTCCGCGGCTGCTGGAAGGTGCCGTATGAGATTGTCGAGAGCCTCATCGATCTTCGGGTCGAGTTCGGTTCTGTTGTCGGGTGAGTCGGCCATGACCGCCTCGGGCGATTGTAGCAGGTTGTCCGTGCGGAGGCGGCTTCAGAGCCGCGTTGCGACGCGAGCGGCTCTTATTTTGTGCGGACGAGCGGGAAGCCCGGTGTGATCAGGACCTCGCTGCCGGTGTCCATCACGGCCTCGACTCCTGCAGCGCGCGCGAGGTCGAGGCCTCCGGCGCCGAGTACCACCAGAGCGGTCGACCAGTATTCGGCCAGCGCCGCCCCGGCCGCGTGAACAGTGACCACAACCGGTGGCTCGACAGCGAGTCCGGTGTCCGGATTGACGATCGCTCCGGCGGGGTTATTCGAGCTGCTCGCCCGGGAGGTGGAGAGGGAACCGGTTCTCAATTTGAAAGTCCCGAGGACGCTGCGCTCCGCAGCGCCCGCGACAACCATCGTCCACCCGGCGCGGCCGTCGCCGGGCGCGCCGAGCGCGATCTGACTCGAGCCGCCGAAGTCGATGTAGGCGCCACGGACGTTTGCCGCTCGAAGATGTTCGGCCATGGCGTCGAGGGCGATGCCCTTGCCGATCCCGCCTGCGTCGAGTGTCGCCCCTTGTGCCAACCGGGCATTGGTGTCGGTGATTGTCAGCGCCGAGTTGATCCTTCCGTTTCTGACGGCAAGTCGGTTCGCTTCGGTGGGCTCTTCACCCCTTCGCAGACGGTGAACGACGGGACCCACACCGGGCTCGAACGCGCCTTTGGTTGAACGAGCAGCGATCTGCATCGCCTCGAGCGCCGTCCGTAGATCCGCCGATACCTCGAGCGCGCCCTGTCCGGCCTGCGCGTTCAACTGGAAGAGTTCGCCCTCCTCGCGCCAGGTCGTGAGCACGTCGTCCCAGTGCTCGCCGATCTTCACGCAATCTTCGACCAGCTTGCGCGCGCTCTCCTCGGTATCCGCGATGACGGTGACCTGAAGGATCGTCCCCATCACCGGTCGCCCGGTACGCGCCGTTGCGCCGTCTGATGCCGCCGCAGACGGCGCGCACGCGATCCCCAGGCAGATCAGGAGAGTCGCCGCCGCGCGTACTGCCGCCGGAAACGCGATCGTTCTTCCGCTCATCGCCCTGTGTCGCTCTGGGTGTAGGCGCTTGGCGAGGACTGGAACAGCGCGCGCCCGACCAGGATCACGAGCACGAATATCGTGCCTTCGAGAAGAAGAAACATTCCCACTTTCACCCAGGCAAAGATCGGATGGATGAAGCGTACGCCCCAGCCGGCCAGCTCGCCGCCCAGCCCGGCCGTGAACGCGAGCGCGATTCCCCAGGCCTTCACCCTCATCGAGATCGGAACGAAGAGCATGAGATGAGTCAGTGTAAGGAGCAGGATCCCCATCGCGAAGCTGTGGAAGTGAAGAACCTCGAGCAGACCGATCAGAGATCGCGGTTGCAGAAACTTGTCCTCGTTGCCGAGGTAGTACTCAACGACCGAGGACGGCGCGAGGCTCATTTTGGAGAAGTAAAGTCCCGCGTTCGTGACCCACAAGATGAGTGTGTACACGAGGAAGCACCAGACGATGACCTTGAGCAGACTGTTTCGAGTCCACTCACCGGTTACGACGAATCTCACCGAGTCGGCTCGCCGCTGGATTCCCCACTCACTTTGTTCGTAACGATCGCGTCGGTGTCGAGGTCGGCGGCGACCCGCGCATCTACTTGAGCATCACCGAGCAGGATCTCGTGCATCGCGAGAACCCGCCGGATGCCGTTGACCACTGCGTGTGAACTGAGAGTAGCGCCGGTGATTCCGGCGATCGATCGACCCACATGGAGATCATCGGTCAGTCGACTGCCGTCGAGCTGGTCCAGCCATCGGTCTGCCGGCAGGTATTCGAGCGGCTCGTAGAACGCCATCACATGGGTCGCGACGACCGCTCCGTCGGGGGCCAGGACGATCAGGAACGTCTCCGGCAGCGTGCGAACCATATGGGTGTCGAGGAAGGCGTAACCGAGGACATCGTCTCCTCGCAGGCCGACGTAGACGGTGACGAGATCGCTGTCGAGCTGGGTGCGCGCGCGGCTCTCGATCTGTTCGCGCTGCGATGATGTCAGGAAATAATCCCGCGGCTCCATCCGCTCGGCATCCGGGAAGGCGAGGCTTCGGATCTCGTCGCGTGCGTGGAAGACGGTCGCCTGCGCGGGCGCCGTGATCGCGCAGACGAGTAGAGCGCAGAGCATCAGGCAGATGCCGGCCGCGCGTGGATGTCGGGGTTTCCCTGTGAAGAGCACGTTATATCGGGGCCTTTCTGGTCTCGGTCGCCGGGTACGGCGAACTTGCCGCTCGACGATTTTGATAATGACTATCAATTTCGGCTCAAGTCAACCTGTGGGGTCCAGCTTCTACCCTTGAGCCGACTGGCCCGAAGTCCACATGAGATCCGGACCGCTGCCCCGGGCGTAGGGATTGCCCCCCAATGGAGGTAACAGCTACACTCCTGAAGTTCCTGGGAGAGGAGGGAGGTCGGATGTCAGAGAGAAAGCGTGAGGGTGGGGGGCACCCGCAGTCGAACAACGGTGGGGCAACGGATCTTGTCTCGGTGGCGACTCGTGGAGTGACAGCGGTTTTCTCATTCGGCCGCAGCACCGTCGAAAGCGCGGTGGGCGAGGTCAACGACCAGGCCCGCAGAATGCTGGGCGCGGTTCGGGACCTCGGCGGCGATCTGGCCGAATATGTCGATCCGGCGCCGTGGCTCGACGAAGTCTATGCGATGCTGGGGATCGCATCCTCGGAGTCGGTCTCCGAGATGGATGAACGCGTCGATGAGGTCGTCCTGAAAGTCGACGACGTCGCGCGCCAGCGTGCCAGAGAGGAGCTGATGCTCCTGCAGCAGCGTATCGGCGAGCTCGAGTCGGTCCTTGATGAGCTCAACAAGACTCAGGCTCGGACGGTCATGAGTAACGTTCTCGGCAGGCTGTCTCAGCTCGAGGCACGCATCGATACGTTGCCGGTGATCGACACTCGCGAATCAAGACGACTGCATCCCTGACGACCCCTCGGCTTCCTCGCGGCGATAGGCCTCTGCCAGAAGTTCGACCGGGTGCCTGACCTTCACCTTCAGGCCCCTCAGAGAAAGCGCGCGCTCGATCTGAAGAACGCACCCTACGTTTCCAACAGCGATCGTCTCGGCTTCCACCATTTCGGCAAGCTCTGCTTTGCGGCTGCCCATGGCTGCGGCCAACCTGACGTGCTCGAGGTTGTAGCTGCCGGCGCTTCCGCAGCACAGGTGATTCTCGCCGAGATCGGCCGGCGTGGATCCGGTCGCAGCCCGAACGATATCTCGAGGAGCCTGCGTGATTCCGCAGGCGTGCCGCAGATGGCACGCGTCATGGTAGACGACCTTGCCGGCGTCGAGGGGCTTTCTCGGGGGGCGTGGCCCGATCTCGGAGAGCAATTCAGAGATGTCGATGGCTGCCTCGGCGACTTTTCGGGGCGCGCTCGGGGCAGACCCGCCACCGTCGCCGAAAAGACGATCGTACTCGCGGATCTGCGCGCCGCATCCCGCCGCGGTGGTGACCAGTCTGCTGATGCCCAGCGCGGTCAGCGTCTCGACAGTCTTCGTGGCTTTCCGGCGGGCCTCTTCAAGCCTGCCCGCATGCGCATCGAGCGCACCGCAGCAGGTCTCCTCGATCTCGATCACATCAAACCCGTTCTGCCGGAGCACCTCGACTGCCGCTTCGTGAATGGCCGGCAGCAGGGTGTGGGCAACGCAGCCACGCAGGACTGCGACCCGGGGCGCGGTGGCCAGCGGCACAAGCAGCTCGGGTTGGGCCATCGCTTCGCCGCGCCCTGCCGGCTCCCGGCCCGTTCGGCGGTGTCTGCCGGGCATCAGCGCGAGTCCCGGCAGACGCCTTCGAAGACGACCGAGGCCGATCGCATCCAGCACAGCCGCCGCCGACGTCGCCAGCCGGATCATAGCGGGTCGTCGAACTGCACGGTCGACAAGCAGACGCCATGGTCTGCGCGGCAATGCCTCGAGGATCCGCGGACGGAACTTCTCCATGCGTGCGCCGAAGCTGACGCCGGAAGGACAGGCTGTCTCGCATGCCAGGCAACCGAGACAGCGGTCGAGATGGCCGGCAGCCTCACGGTCGAGGTCGAGCTCACCCGCATCGATCGCCTGCATGATGTGAATTCTTCCGCGTGGCGAATCAGCCTCGCGGCCGAGCAGCCGGTAGGTCGGGCAGGTGTCGAGACACAGGCCGCAGTGGACGCAGGGGAGACCGTCAGGGGTTTCCAATTTCAGACCCCTCCCACGAAGCGCCCCGGTGAGAACAGCCCGCCGGGATCGAACACGCCCTTCAAAGCTCTCATGATCTCCATTCCCGGTGGCGGCGCGCCCCAGACGTCGATGGCGGCTTTGGCAGACTCCGGTATGCGCTCCGCGACCAGCCGTATCGAGTCTGTTGCGAGTGCCTCACGGGCCTCGCGCAGGACCTGATCAGGCGCGGAGACTTGGCCGCTCATGAAAACGCGTCCGAGCCCGTCGCCAAGACGGCCGGCCGCGCGAACCCGACTCGCTCGTCTCTCGACGATTTCCAGAAGCTTCGCGGTCACGGCCGCCAGCCTGTCGGGCGGGGTTCCGAACCGAAGCACGACGGTCTCGTCCGACTCGGCGTGGATCGCGCTTTCCCAGTCACGTGACGTCTCTCGGGGTTGTGCGCCGAGAAGTCGGTTTGCCTGCTCGACGCTCGCCGCGACCTCGCTGCGCGTTCCTTCGAGTCGCAGATTCATCGACCAGGTATGCCCTGCGTTGCTGCGGTCGACCGCCAGATCGAAGGCAGCCGGCTGCAGCGGCGCCGCGAAGATCGCTGCCCGCGCTGCATCGAGTTGTTGAACGGATTCGAAGATGTACCGCACCGAGACCGCGTCTTCCGGGATCGGATGCGTGCGAAGCGTGACCTCCGTGATGACTCCGAGAGTGCCGTGCGATCCGGTCGCCAGGCGGACCAGGTCGTATCCCGCGACGTTCTTCACGACCGTGCCGCCAATGCGGAGGACCCGCCCGCAGCCGTCGACCATCTCGAGACCGAGTACGAGATCGCGCGGCTGTCCGTAGCCGTACGCGTACCCGCCTGTCCGGTTGGTGGCGATCAGCCCGCCGACCGTTGCAAGGTCGTCGTCCGGTGGGTCGATTGCGACGCGCTGTCCGTCTGCTTCGAGAACCCGGTTGAGTCGGTTGAGCCCGACCCCGGCTCCGACGGTGACATTGAGATCGGCAGGTCTTCTCTCGACGATCTGAGAAAGCCCTTTGACCGCGAGACGAACATCGTAAGCCAGCGGCCGGTTGCCGAGAGCGATCATCGATCCGCCCCCGGCCGGCAGAATCGCGAGCTTCTCAGCGGATGCGGTATCGACGACCGACAGTACCTCTCCCACGTCCCGCGGTGTGATCACCGCAGGCGGTAACAGTCCGTCGACGATGTCATCGTCACGTCCGTGTCGGACCTGCCCTGCGCTGAAAGAGGCGGTCAGCGCACCGGGGAGGTCTCCACTGCGAGACTGTCCGCGATCCGCCATCAGCCACCGCCCCGAGGTCGCGGCCGCGTGATCTCGACGCAACCGCCGGGCATCGGGAGAATCTTTCCCGGGTTGCACAGTCCCCTCGCGTCGAAAGTCGCGCGGACCGATTGCATGACCTCCATCTCGACGTCTCCGAACATGGTCGACATCAGCTCGATCTTTTCAACGCCGATTCCATGCTCGCCGGTAAGCGAGCCACCGAGCTCGACGCACGCCGTGAGGATCTCGCGCCCGGCCGCGATGACGCGCGCGACCTCTTCTGTGTCCTTGTCGTCGTAGAGAATGATCGGGTGAATGTTGCCGTCGCCCGCATGCATCAGGTTGGCGATCCGTAACTTGTAGCGATCTGCAATCTCGGCGATCCGTTCCGCAGCCTCGGGCAGTCTGCTCGGCGGGACAACGCCGTCCTGGGTGCAATAGCTGGGCGCGAGCCGCCCCATCGCACCGAACGCACGCTTGCGCGATTTCCAGAGCAGTTCTCGCTCGGCAGCATCCGCGGCTCTGCGAATCTCGCCCGCGCCCGCGTCGCGGCAGGCTTCACTGACCCTCCGGCAGGCAACTTCGAGTTCGCCTGCCATCCCGTCGAGTTCGACGATCAGCACTGCGCCCGCGTCCGAAGGAAAGCCGAAAGAGTACGCCGCCTCGACCGCTTCGATGACGAGTGCGTCCATCATCTCGAGCGCCGCCGGAATGATGCCCGCGCTCATGATGGCCGCGACCGCGCGCGACGCGTCTGGCACGTTCGAGAAGACTGCCAGCAGCGTTGCGACGCCCTGTGGGCGGACCATGAGTCGCACCGTAGCCGCAGTCGCGATGCCGAGCGTCCCTTCGGATCCCGTGATCAATCCCCCGAGATCGTAACCGACCGACCCCGGTCGGCGATCGAGCCGCACTACGGCTCCATCGGGCCGGACGACCTCGAGCTCGAGCAGGTGGTTGACCGTCACGCCGTACTTCAGTGTGTGCGGGCCACCGGAATTCTCGGCGATGTTACCGCCGATCGTGCACGCCGACTGACTCGACGGGTCCGGCGCGTAATAGAATCCAGCAGCCTCGACCCGTCTGCTGACCTCAAGGTTCACTACGCCCGCTTCGACCTCGGCGGTCCGGTTCGCGAGGTCGATCTTGCGGATGGTACGCATCCGGCTCGTGCCGATCATGACCGGAATTTGGGCGGGCAGGCAGCCACCGCTGACACCGGTACCGGCTCCTCGCGGGACGAACGGGATGGCGTTGCGATGGCAGAAGGCCACGACCTTGCTTACCTGCTCGGTGCTGGCAGGGAGGACGACGAGCTCGGGCTCTGCGCGCTCGAGGGTATAGCCGTCGCACTCGTAAACCTTCAATCCGGCCTTTCCCTTCACGATTCCTGCGGGGCCGACAATGTCCCTGAGTTTGCGGATCGTGCTGGAGGGGAGGCTCACAGAATTCTTCTCGCGGGTGACGATCAGAAGTAGAGCAGGAACGCCGTGTTGCCTTAAGCGTCCGACGGCCCTAAGCACGAGCCCATGTCTATCGACATTCCTCATGACCGTCTGCTTCTCGGCCCCGGGCCGTCAATGGTTTCTCCGCGAGTATCGGCTGCGATGGCCAAACCTCTGGTCGGACACCTCGATCCAAGCTTTCTCGAGCTTCTGGACAGCGTACAGAACTCCCTGCGTGGGCTGTTCCGCACGCGGAACGCCTGCACGCTGCCGATCTCCGCGACGGGATCCGCAGGCATGGAGGCCTGCTTCGCCAACCTCGTGGAGGACGGCGATGAGGTGGTGGTCGGGATTGCGGGCGTTTTCGGAAACCGAATGGCTGACGTTGCTGAGCGTCTCGGCGCCCGGGTGGTGCGGGTGGAGAGCGAGTGGGGAGAGGTCGTTCCGCCCGATCGCATCGAGGAGGCCGTGAAGACATGCGAGCGTCCCGCGATCGTCGCGATCGTGCACGCCGAGACGTCGACGGGGGCGCTGCAGCCCCTGGAGGAGATCTCGTCGATTGCCCATCGTGCCGGAGCGTTGTTCATCGCAGACACGGTGACCTCGCTCAGCGGATGCCCTGTCGAGGTCGATGGTTGGGGGATCGACGCCTGCTACAGCGCCACCCAGAAATGTCTCAGCTGTCCGCCGGGGCTCTCTCCGGTGACATTCAGTGAGCGCGCGATGGAGAAGGTGAGGGCGAGAAAGACCAAGCCGCGGAGCTGGTATCTCGACCTGAACCTGATCGGTAACTATTTCGGGTCGACGCGTGTGTACCACCACACGGCGCCCATCGCGATGGTCTACGCGCTGGCCGAATCACTGGCGATCATCGAAGAGGAGGGGCTTCGAGCTCGCTTCGAGCGCCACCGTAAGTGCCATGAGGCGCTGCTGGCGGGCCTGGCGGAGCTCGGCCTCGAACCGGCCGCTGCGCAGGGACACCGTCTTTGGATGCTCAACAGTGTGCGCGTGCCGCAGGGCGTTGACGAAAAAGCGGTACGAGAGGCGCTGCTCATGAGACACTCGATTGAAATCGGACCGGGGCTCGGACCTCTCGCCGGCAATGTCTGGCGGATCGGTCTCATGGGAGAGTCGAGCCGGATCTCGAATGTACGCAGACTGATTCTCGCGCTGGCAGCCGAGCTTGAGGCAGGCGGGATAAAAACCGCCGGTGGTTCTCGAGCGGTCGAGGCCGTGGATGAGGCGTACGGGCGAGACTGAGGTGCGTTCAGACGGGTCAGGCGTGTTGACATCCGCGGCCTGCCCTACAGAATGACAGCGTGTGGGCGATCCGCTGGGGGATCGCCGTGGCGGCTCCTGCGGGAGCGTGGCGGAAGATGCGGGGTTGGACGAGGATCGCTGCGGCGCTTGCCTGCGCCTTACTTTCCGGATGTTACGGCATCCAGGTCTCTTTCGAGCGACCCGCTCGTCCGCCTTTCAGAGAACTCACGAGACCATCGCTGCCCTCCGATGACCTGGATCTGCCCGGACTGCGACGCGCAGCCCGCGCGAGTCAGACTTATTTCCAGAGGTCATCGTCATCGAAAACCAGGGTACTCGGGGACGACGTCTACACGTCTGAGCAGGTCGCTCGCAGCGTCGAGCGCTTCATGGAGCTGGTCGAGAACACACCACCCGGACAGCTCGGAACGCGTCTGGCACGTGATTGCAGAGCCTACGCACCGCGCGACGGCGGTCTTTTTACCGCCTACTACGAGCCGATCCTGCAGGCCAGTCGTGAGCGGACCCCGCGTTTCCGGTACCCGCTTTACGCCAAGCCCGACGGGCTTACCCTCGTAAAACTCGCGCGATTTTTCCCCGGCGACAGCCGTCAGTTCCACGGGCAGCTCAAGGGCGGCGAGCTGCTTCCGTACCTGACGCGTGAGCAGATCGACGGTCGGCGGATGCTTGCAGACCGCGGACTTGAACTGGCCTGGCTGGATGACCCGGTCAGCGCTTTCTTCCTGCATATCCAGGGCTCCGGTCGACTCCATCTCGACGACGGCGATGTACTGCGGGTCAATTACTCTGCCAGCAACGGATTGCCCTACACGAGCATTGGCCGATATCTGCTCGACGAGAAGATGATCCGCTCGGGGTCTTCGGATTCGATCCAGGCCTACCTGCGCGGCAACCCCTCATCGCGTGATGACATCATGTTCCGCAACCGGCGATACATTTTCTTCCGCGAGGTCGATCTTGGGGACGACGAGGGTCCGATCGGTTCGCTGGGAGTGCCGCTGGTTGCGGGCCGCTCGGTTGCCGCCGATCAGCGCTACGTCCCGCCCGGGGCCGTGATGTTCATCAAGACCGACGCTCCTGTCGTCGGGACGGACGGGCAGCTTGTAGGCTGGAACAAGATCGCCCGCTTCGCCTTCAACCATGACTCCGGAGCGGCCATCAAAGGGCCCGGGCGCGCGGATATCTACTGGGGCGAGGGCGCGGCGGCCGGCGCTGCCGCAGGGTACATGCACAACCCCGGCGACATGATCGTCCTGATGTGCGGCGTCCAGCCTCAGCCTGCGGGCGATGTCAGCGGGCGGACCGCGTCCGCGCCGTTCCAGCGGGTCGAATGGCCCGAATTCGCGCGTGTGCTCGCGACAACGGCCTCCTCGGGTCTCTAGGCCTCTACCCCAGGTTTGTAAGGAAATCTTGATTTCACGGTCACGGCACGGGTTTCTGCCTGCTTTCAATTGACACTGATTGTCAAAATCATTATCAACTTGGTCTGCTGTTTTGTGGCGGCGAAATCTCTCGACCCCGGCAGCCGCCAAGGAATGAACATGAAACGTGCCTGTCTCGCCTTTTTCGCAGCGGCGTGTGTCGCTCTGCTCACTTTACCGAGCGCGCCGGCCCTCGCGCAGGGTCAGAACTCGAAGCCGAAGACCCAGGAGGAGCTGGAACAGGAGATCGATGAACTTCAGCGCCGACTGGAGATCCTCACCACCGAGGTGCGGAAGGTGAAGGAGGCGCAGACCGTTCCGGAGAAAGTCGATCTGAAGAGCCAGTACGGAATGGGCCCGGCCGCGTCGAAGGTTTATTCGAAAGAGCGCGGTCTCTCATTGGGCGGCTACGGCGAGTTCAACTTCAAGAAAGAAGTGGCGGATGGAGACGGCAACGACGTCTTCGACTTCGTCCGTTTCGTTGGCTACGTCGGATACAAGTTCACAGACAAACTGCTCTTCAATACCGAGATCGAACTCGAACATGCGTCGACGGACAAGGCGGGGAGCGTATCGCTCGAGTTCGGCTACCTCGATTACGCGATGCACCCGAAGGTGAGTCTTCGCGGCGGGCTCCTGCTGATCCCGGTCGGCTTCATCAACGAACTCCACGAGCCGGTCACCTACCACGGCAACCAGCGGCCTGAAGTAGAGCGTCTGATCATCCCGACCACATGGCGCGCGAACGGCGCCGGAATTTACGGCGAGCTGATGCCCGGTCTCACGTACCGTACCTACGCCGTCACCAGTATGCGGGCAGAAGGGTTTCGCTCGGGAAATATTCGCGGTGGCAGGCAGAAGGGAAGTGAAGCGCTCGCCAACGACTGGTCATTCGTCGGAAGGCTCGATTACAATCCGACACCCGGTCTGACATTCGGTGGCTCGGCCTACATGGGTGACCAGGGGCAGGATCAGGAACTCTACGACCGCGCTGCCGCAGACCCGAACGACCCCGACGATCCCGGAGCTCCGATCGGCACGGCCGACGCCTTCATGCAGATGTATGAGGGGCACGTGCAATGGCACTTTCGAGGGCTGGAGTTCCGGGCTCTGGGGGTCGTGAGCCTGCTCGAGGACAGCCGGCAGTTGAGTCTGAATGCGTCGCAGCCGATCGCGAAACGCATGGTCGGCTGGTACACCGAGCTCGCCTACAACGTCCTGCCCCTAATGCTTCCGGGTACCGGGCAGTACCTGGCTCCCTGGGCGCGTTATTCCGTCTACGACACGCAGGACAAAGTGCCGAACGGATTCGACCCCCGGCTCAACGACAACCGGAGCTCGGTCGAGGTCGGAATCGACTACAAGCCGATCCCGCAGGTCGTGCTCAAGCTCGACTATCGAAACGAGACCGCGGAGAGGGGCAGCCGTCCGGATCTGGTCCGTATCGGCGGCGGCTTCGTGTTCTGAGCAGCGCTCCCGCTCGGATCCGACCCTGCCTCACCACGCGGAGTAGCCGCCGTCGACGGGAATTGTCGCCCCGGTGACATAGGAGCTCGCGGGGGAGGCGAGAAACAGGCACGCGGTCCGAAGCTCTCCGGGAGCGCCGAGGCGGCCGGTCGGACATCCCGAACCCATTCGTTCGGCGATGCTCTCTTTGGCGACGCTCTCCGCGGTCATCTGGCTCTCGAACCATGCCGGAGCGATCGTGTTGACGGTGATCCCCTCGGGCGCCCACTCCACGGCGAGCTGCCGAGTCAGCGTTTCGACTCCGCCCTTGGACGCGCTGTAAGCAGCTACTCGAAAGAGCGAGCTGCCAAGCTTGCCGAAAATCGACGAGATATTGATCACCCTGCCTCCCCGTCCGCCACGGCGCATCGACTCGGCCCCGAGCAGGCAGCAGTGGAACAGTCCGGACAGGTTGACGTCGAGTGTCTGCTTCCATTGGTCAGGCCACTGCTTCTCGGCGCGGCCGGTCGGTGCGATGCCCGCGTTGTTGACGAGTACATCGATGGTACCGAGCTCTTTCTCGATGTGTGTGAACGCCGCGCTTGTCGAATCCGGGTCGGCGACGTCTGTCTCGACGGCAATGGCCTTCACGCCGTGACGGGAGGTGAGGTCGGCCGCAACCCGAGTGGTGAGTTCGGTTCGTCTGGCGGCAACGGCAACGCTTGCTCCGGCCGAGGCCAGCGCATCTGCGAACTCGACACCGAGTCCGCCGGACGCACCCGTCACAACGGCAACGCGTCCATCCAGTCCAAACAATTGATCAAGTTCACTCATGAGAAGATTCCTTTGGCCTCGAGCAGCACGAGCGCAGCGTCGACATCCGGGCAGACATCGAGATGCTCGGCGTGTCCGTCGTGAATCTCGAGCCGGGAGGACAGTGAACGGATCGCTTCCGCCCAGTCGTTACCCACCACGAGCAGCGGACGCGACGTTATAAGCTCCATGTACAGATGGTTCCACGCGAGCATGACCTCCGCGAGGGTTCCGATTCCACCGCCCACAGCGATCAACGCATCGGAGCCCTCGATGAGATTGCGGAGCCTCTCGTACAGATCCGCGCACTCGCGCGTTGTCGTGAGGTAGCCGTTCGGTTCACGCATGTCCCAACCGCGCACCGTGTAGCCGATCGCCCCTGCGCCGGCCTCGGTCGCTCCGCGAGCCACCGCCTCCATCACGCCACCGTATCCGCCGCAGGCCACGTCCGCCCCCGCTTGCCCCAGGCGTTGTCCGAGGAGGAGAGCTTCGCGGTAGATCGACTGATCCGGCCGAACCATCGAACTTCCGTAAACGGAAACGACCGGTTTTCGGCGGCTTTCCCCATGTTTTTCCGCATTTTTCAAAGTCATTCGCTCCAGCCGCGGATCGATTGCGCCCACGCTCCCGGCGCATGAAGTGCCCGAAGCCGCCCGTGGTTGTTGCCGATCACGACGCGCGGCGTTATACGCTCAGTCGTGCAGATAGCTCAGGAGCAAAACTCCTTCACGCGCGTGGCGCTCGCATGGGCAGTCCACCTCTACACGGCCCTTGGAACCGTTCTCGGCTTCATCGCCCTCGTAGGTGCGTTCGCGGGCGACTACAAATTGACGTTCTCGATGCTTGCGCTCGCGCTCGCGGTCGATGCGAGTGACGGCTCGCTCGCGAGAGCTGTTCGGGTCAAGAACGCCATCCCTTGGATCGATGGCGCGTTGCTCGACAACATCGTCGACTATCTGACCTATGTTGTCGTTCCGGTGGCGATCTTCATCCAGCCCGGCATTCTGCCGGACGGGATGGAGTATCTCTCCGTTACCGTTCTGATCGCGAGCGCGTACGGGTTCTGCAGGACTGACGCCAAGGGCGTGGTCGACCACTACTTCCAGGGGTTTCCTTCTTACTGGAACGTGATGGCGTTTTATTTCGTCGTTCTGCAGTCGGATCCGAATTGGAATCTCGGGATCATGTTGACGGCAGTCGTCTTCGTCTTCGTGCCCATGCGCTGGCTGTACCCGAGTCGCATGGAGAAGATGCGGATGCCGACGATTCTTCTCGGAGCGGTCTGGAGCGTCATGGGGGTCATCATTATCCTCAATCTGCCCCAACCGTCACCGACGCTTGGATGGATTTCTCTGTTCTATCCGATCTACTACACCGTCGGCTCCGTCGTCTTCCACTTCAAATCCTGAAGCGAAAGACGACAGATTCTCGTGTCAGGCAGCCACGGCCAGGCGGGAGTTGAACGTCAGCCGCCTGCCTCCCTCTTCGCTCGTGGCCACGTCGATTCGCGAACCCTCGACGACCTCACCGGCGACGAGACGCTTTGCGATCTCCGTTTCGAGTTCACGCTGAATCACCCGTTTCAGCGGCCTCGCGCCGTAGGTCGGGTCGTAGCCGACCTCGGCCAGGTAATCCCGCGCCTCGTCGGCGAGATGGAGCTCGATTCTTCGCGTGTCGAGACGGTCCGCAAGACGCGAGACCTGCTTGTCGACGATCTCCCTGAGCTGCTCGCGCGCCAACCCGTGAAAGACAACAATCTCGTCGAGGCGGTTGAGAAACTCGGGTCGGAAATGCCGGCCCAGCAGGCCGAGGACCTCCTTCTTCATTTCAGCGTAGGCCCCGTCATCGCCCCCGTCGCGATAGCCGAGGATCTCGGTGCTTCCGATGTTCGAGGTCATGAGCACCACCGTGTTCGTGAAATTGACCGTACGGCCCTGTCCGTCAGTGAGACGTCCGTCATCGAGCACCTGAAGGAGCGTGTTGAACACGTCGGGGTGCGCCTTCTCGATCTCGTCCAGCAGGACGACACAGTACGGCCTGCGACGGACCGCTTCGGTGAGCTGGCCCCCTTCCTCGTAGCCGACGTAACCCGGAGGAGCACCGATCAGTCGCGCGACCGCGTGCTTCTCCATGTACTCGGACATGTCGATCCGGACGAGCGCGGCTTCGCTGTCGAAGAGCTGCTCCGCCAGCGCCTTGGCCAGCTCGGTCTTGCCCACGCCGGTCGGTCCGAGGAACAGGAACGAGCCGATCGGCTGATCCGGGTCGCCCAGCCCCGAGCGTGCGCGGATGATCGCATCCGAGACCGCCTCGACTGCCTCGTTCTGTCCGACCACTCGGGTATGCAGGCGCTCCGCGATGCGCACGATGCGCTCGGCTTCGCCTTCGAGCAGCTTGGTGACCGGGATTCCCGTCCAGCGAGCGACGACGGCAGCGATGTCGTCCTCGGTGACTTCCTCACGGGTCATGGACGGTCCGTCCGCAGAGCTCCTGCTCTGCGCCTCGTCGACCTGCCTCTCGAGCTCTGCCAGCTTGCCGTATTTCAGCTCGGCGGCGCGTGCGTAATCCGCCTGCCGCTCCGCCTGTTCGATCTCGTGCCTCAACTCATGAAGCTGAGTTTTCATCTCCTTCAGATCGGAGACGGTGCTTCGCTACACTTCCCAGCGCGCCTGCATCTGATCGCGGTCGGCTTTGAGGTCACGCAGCTCCTCTTCGAGTTTCTCGAGCCGGGACCGTGACGCGGCGTCTTTCTCGCGCTTCAAAGCCTCGCGCTCGATTTCCAGCTGCATGACCCGTCGCGAGAGCTCATCAAGCTCCGTCGGCATCGAGTCAATCTCGGTGCGCAGCCGTGCGGCCGCCTCGTCGACCAGATCGATGGCCTTGTCGGGGAGGAAACGATCGGAGATGTAACGATCGGAGAGTGTGGCCGCCGTCACCAGCGCGGCATCCTTGATGCGAACACCGTGATGTTCCTCGTACCGCTCTCGCAGGCCGCGAAGGATCGAGATGGTGTCCGGGACGTCGGGCTCGTCCACCCGGACCGGCTGGAATCGACGCTCGAGCGCAGCGTCTTTCTCGACGTACTTGCGGTATTCCGCGAGCGTGGTCGCACCGATGCAGTGCAGCTCGCCACGGGCCAGCATCGGTTTCAGCAGGTTACTTGCGTCCATCGCCCCTTCGGTCGCTCCTGCTCCAACGACGGTGTGAAGCTCGTCGATGAAAAGGATCACAGTGCCTTCGGCTTCCTGGACGGCCTTCAACACCGCCTTGAGACGCTCCTCGAACTCACCCCTATACTTGGCGCCGGCGATGAGCGCGCCCATGTCCAGTGATATGATGCGCCGGTCTTTCAGGCTTTCGGGAACGTCGCGGCTGACGATGCGTCGTGCGAGCCCCTCTGCGATCGCCGTTTTTCCAACGCCGGGTTCGCCGATCAGGACCGGATTGTTTTTTGTTCGCCGCGAGAGCACCTCGATCACCCGACGGATCTCATCATCGCGCCCGATTACCGGGTCGAGCTTACCGTCTTCGGCTTCGGCTGTAAGATCACGCCCATACTGCTCGAGCGCGTTCAGCGTGGCTTCCGGATTCTCGGTCTGTACTTTCTGGCCGCCCCGAAGGTCGCGGATGGTCTTTTCCACCTCGCCCGCTTCAAACCCGGCTTCGGACAGAATCCTGCCGGCCTCGCCACGGTCGAGGAGAAGGGCGAGCAGCAGATGCTCGACGCTCACGTAGTCGTCGCCGAGCATCTCGGTAGCCTTGTTCGCTTCGCGAAGCAGCCGCTGCAGTCGTGTTGACGGCCTGAGCTCGTCCGTGCCTGCGCTGCCGACCGGAAGACGGTCGAGGGCCTGCTGTGTTCGTGTCAGAACGGCCGCCGGTTCGCGGCCCAGTTTGCGCATTACGGCAGCTGCGAGGCCCTCGGTGTCAGAGGCGAGGGCGTGGAGAACGTGTTCGGGTTCCAGCGTCAGGTGATTGCGGTCGAGCGCCTGACCCTGAGCTTCCGTCAGGGCGGCGCGAGAGCGTTCTGTCAGCGGCTTGTCCATTTCGAATCTCCCATCTGCCTCGCCGCGAACGGCTCGCGCGTTCCCGAACATCGGTGCGCGGCCATGACATTGACTCCACGGCGTGCCCGGAGAACGTAAGCACGCCCGAACGGTTCGCAAGCACCGGTGGCAGCCGCCGTATTTCGCGACCCGGTGGAGGGAACTGCTTTGACGGAGGGAGCCTGGAAGTCCAGAATACCGGCCGTCCGGGAGGACAAAGCGCGTGAAGCGTCATGCCGTGCGAATCTTCCGACTCGTTGCCGGGTCGATTCTGCTTATCATCGGCGTGATCGGCGGATTCATTCCAGTCCTGCAGGGCTGGGTGTTCATACTGCTCGGCCTGAGCATCATCGCTCCGGAGAGCGAGCGGGCGCGCCGGCTGCTTGAATGGGCTAAGAAGAAGGCGGGCGTCGAAGATACGACCCCGTCGCAGGCCGCAGATGGATCGCGAGACCACATGGGGCCGGAAGGAAGAAAGCAATGAGCGACAACAAGGACCGGCTGGGCGACAAATTGCGGGAGAAGGAGCGGGCCGAGGAGGACCGCTACTTCGCCGAGAAGGACAAGGAGAACCTCGAGAAGCTGAAATCTTCTGAAACTCCTGCAGGGCCCTTGGGTCTGTGCCCGCGCTGCGGTGTCGGACTCCATACGCAGGATCACTTCGGTGTCGCGACCGACGTCTGCGATCAGTGCGGAGGCGTCTGGCTCGACCGCGGTGAGCTGGAGCAGATCGAGGAGCGAGACGAGGAGCACTGGCCCTCGACCTGGTTCCGCAGCATTCTCGGCGTGGGATCGCGCAGCTCCAAGTCGTGATTTCGGGGAACGGCTGAATTGTTCACCGGGATCATCGAGGATCTCGGAACGGTAGCCGAGTCGTTCGCTCTCGAGCAGGGGCGTCGGCTGGCCATCGTGACCGAGTTGCCGGCGAGTGAGTTGACGCTCGGCGAGAGCATCACCATCAACGGCGCCTGCATGACGGTTACCGAGATCGGTGAACGCGGCTTCTCCGTCGATGTCTCCGCAGAGTCCTTGCGGCGGACGACACTCGGCAAGCTTTCAGTCGGCGACAAGGTCAACCTCGAGCGATCCATGCGACTCGGAGACAGGCTCGGGGGCCATATCGTTTCGGGCCACGTTGACGGCGTCGGCCGGATCGAGAGTATTCGAACCGAAGGCGAGTCCTGGATCTACAGATTCGAGGTTCCGAACGATCTCGGTCGTGTCATGGTCGAGAAAGGCTCTGTGGCGGTCGATGGAATCAGCCTGACGTGTTTCGCGTGCAGCGACACGAACTTTGAGGTCGCCATCATCCCTCACACTCACTCGGCAACGACGCTCGGCTGCAAGCAAGCCGGCGCGAGCGTGAACATCGAAAACGATATGCTCGGCAAGTACGTCGCCAGACTCGTGGAACCGCTTCTGGCCAGAGGTTCGCAGTAGCCCTGCCTGCCGCGCCGGCTGCTACCCCCGCCTTTGCAATGGGCTCAGGACTTCGCGGAGTCGCGCTCGAGCTCGCTCAGCTTCTGTTCGAGTCGCTTCGAGACAGCCGTGAGGCGCCAGGCGTAAGCGAAGATCACCAGCCAGACCGCCGCGTAGGCGAGTCCCACATACCCAAGCGGCGTCATTGCGCAGCCCTCCCGTCGAATGATTGGTAAGACTCCTCGAGGAGCAACTCTGCCCGAGCATCGAGTCTGAGAAATCGCATACGCAACGCCCACAGCCACGCGAGCATCAGCCAGAAGGTCACCAGAGACATCAGGAACGCGGCCTGCATCGCCGGGTCGGAGATCCCGCCCTGCGGGTTGCGGATGACTTGCGGGTGAATGGTGCGCCACAGGCGCGTGGCAAACTGCACGAGCGGGATGTTCAGTGCGCCGACGATGGCGAGAACCGCGGCGTACCGCGTTCCCATTTCGTTGCCCGCCGAGAGCGCACGCAGGAGCTGGTAGGTGGCGAACACGGCCCAGAGGATGAGGAAGGTGGTCAGGCGCGCGTCCCAGGTCCACCATGTGCCCCAGGCGGTTCGCGCCCACGTGCTGCCGGTCAGCAGCGCGATGGTCGAGAACATCAGACCGGCTGTCACGGCCGCGTGCGCGGCATGGTCCCAGTCCTCATCCGAGGTTCGGAGGAACGTCGCACTGGCTACCCCTGCGCCTGCGAAAGCGAGCAGCGAGGTTACCGCCGCGGAAACGTGAAAATAAAAAATTCGCTGGCTGATCCCCAGTGAGGCGTCTGTCGGCACGACGAAGAAGATCATGGCGAGACAGGCGAGGATCGCGGGGCCTACGATCGGCGGCATCCAGGAGAGGGCGAGGTTTTCGAAACGTCTGAGCATAGGGCTTTTTAAAGTGTGCTCCTGTCAGGCTCGTCAGTCCACCGAGATGAACTCGAAAGCGAGCCACCCGACCGTCACGAAGAGCGTGTCAAAAGCGAGCAGGATCGACCCCCAGGCGCCCAGATCGAAAACGGAGCCGCCACGCATGACGATATCCGTGGCCTTCACTGCTGCGATCAGCAGGGGCATCTGTAGCGGCAGGACGATCAGCGGCAACATCAGCTCCCGCGCGCGCGTTCCGAGTGCCGCCAGAGCGAAGAGGGTTCCCGCGGCTGCCAGTCCAATCGTCGCCAGCGAGAGGACAACGATCAGGCCGGGCAGGAACGTCGCCAGGTCGAGGCCGAACATGAGCGAAAACACGGGAAGAATCAGCGCCTCGAAGGTCAGCAGCAGCAGCGTATTGACGACCAGTTTGGCGAGGAACAGAGCGCCTCGGTCGATGGGCGACAGAAGAAGGGCCGTCATGCATCCGTTCTCCCGCTCGATGAGAAACGCGCGACCCAAGCCCAGCATCGCGGAGAATACGATCGCGACCCAAAGCATACCCGGCGCCAGTCGAGAGACGTTGGAGGGCTCGACATCGATCGCGAAGTTGAAAATCAACAGGATGACAACGCCGAGAACGAACAGCGCCGAGATCGTTTCACGCCCTCGAGCCTCGAGCAGGATGTCTTTCCAGATGACCGCCAACATCGCTCAGCTACGGCTCCTCGTTTGCTGTCCTCCGACGATTTCGTCGTAGAGCGAGCGCATCTCCTGAGTCGACGGCAGACTCTCGCCTGCGTCCCATGCTACTCGACCCCGATGCAGAAGGATCGCACGGGAGCCGACCCTCAAGCCGGCATCCAGATCGTGTGTCGTGAACACAACCGTTGTTCCGCGGCTTACCTCGCGACTGATGATGCGCTCGAGCAAAGCGGAGCCGTGTGGGTCGAGGCCGGTGAACGGCTCATCGAAGACGAGCAGGTCGGGGCGATGCAGGACGGCGCGTGCGACCGAAAGCCGCTGAAGCATTCCGCGCGAGAACGTCCGTACCGGTCGGTCGGCGACATGTGCCAGTTCGACCTCTGCCAGAAGGGCCGCGGCATCGGGTCGCTCCACACCGTACAGACGCGCGAAGAAAGTCAGGTTCTCCTCACAGTTCAGATCCCCGTAGAGAAAACTGTCATGGCCGATGACGCCGATGCGGCGACGGAGGTCTCCGCCCGCGGGAAGCGTGCAGCCGAGCACGCGGATACTGCCTGCCTGAGGTCGAACGAGCCCGGACACCGCCCGAAGGAGCGTCGTCTTGCCGGCGCCGTTCGGCCCGAACAACACGACGGCTTCGCCGCGGCGCACGTCGAGATCGACGCCGCGCAGAACCCGCACGGCCCCGAACCGCCGCTCGAGTCCGCGGATCTCGATTGCTGTAGCTTGCTCCTCCACAACGCCCGCCTCAGACCTGTTATACCGACGACTCCTGCGAGGTTCGAGCCATGAGCGCCGCAACGGCCGGCCTGACCTCTTGTCAACGTTTCGCCCGTCTGAGAACGTGCCTGGCATGGGCACGGATACACGCGCCGGGCAGACGTCGCTGAGCGAAGCCCTGGCGAACTGGATTGAAATTCTGCAAACGCAGAATCTCTCGGAAGGAAAGGCGATCGACCCCGTCTCACGCTGGTTGCTGATCACGCGAGCGAGTGTCTTCCCGATGACCGTTTTCTCGGCCGCGGTCGGCGGACTCCTGGCAGCCGGCGTTCCCGGGGCGAACTGGTATTGCTTCAGCCTGGCGATGCTCGGACTCGTTCTGGCGCATGCCGCGAACAACATGATCAATGACTACTTCGACCTCGGCGGTGGGGTCGATACCGAGGGCTATGCGCGCACGGTTTATGCGCCACACCCCATTCTGTCCGGCCTGATCTCGCGATCCGGTCTGCTTGCGGCAATCGCGGCGGTGAATGCGGTCGATTTCGTCATTCTGATCCTGATCGCGATGATCCAGGGCGCGGGAATCGTCGCCTTCGCGCTTGCGGGACTCTTTGTCAGCGTCTTCTATGTGGCACCGCCGATTCAGCTCAAGCATCGCGGACTGGGTGAGCCCGGCGTCTTCATTGTCTGGGGGCCTCTGATGATCGGAGGCACGTATCTGGCGACGACCGCCACGCTTCCAGTGACCGTGCTGGCCGCGAGCGCACCCTACGCGCTTCTCGTAACAGCGGTTCTCTTCGGCAAGCACATCGACAAGCTCGATGCCGACTCGGCGAAAGGAATTCGGACGCTTCCGGTCATTCTCGGGCGTGAGCGCGCCCTGATCTGCGCGCGCGCGCTCCTGGTTTCTTTTTATGCAACCGTTGCCGTGCTGGTCGGGGCGGGGATTCTCGGTGTCTGGACACTGCTCGTACTGGTCTCGATACCTCGGCTTCGCGAGACCCTGAAGGTCTTCGGTCAGGCACCGCCGGCAGAACCGCCGCCGGGCTATCCGATCTGGCCGCTCTGGTACGTAGCGTGGGCCTTTCGCCTGACCCGGACGGCCGGTGGGTTGCTCGTCGTCGGAATGGCGTTGAATGCGTTTCTCCCGGTGAGTTTCCAGTAGGCCGAATCGAAAAATACCGGTCGTCGGTCGGTTTCGCGGGCGTCCGTATTCCCGTACAATGTCGCGCTCTCGCGGGCGGCGCATTGCGCCGCCACCAAATACGAAAGCAGGAGTTCAGTAGCCCATGAAAGAAGCTGTAATTGTCTCGAGTGTGAGAACCGGTCTCGCAAAATCCTACCGCGGGTCGTTCAATGCCACTCGACCGGACGATCTTTGCAGCCACGTGTTGAAGGCGGCAGTCGACCGCGTGCAGGGATTGGACGCCGGCGAGGTCGAGGACGTCATCGTGGGTTGCGGCTATCCCGAGGGCCCGCAGGGGCTCAATGTCGGGCGCATCGCCGCTCTTGGCGCCGGCTTTCCGGAGACCGTGGCGGGAACCACGGTGAACCGATTCTGTTCATCGGGTCTTCAGTCGATCGCCATGGCGGCGCACCAGATCGCCGAAGGTGCAGATGTCGCGATCGGTGCAGGAGTCGAGAGCATCACCATGGGCGAGGGCAAAGCGCGCAACGCCGACGTTCTCAATGGTCGGATCAACGATATGTGGCCGGGCGTTTACCACGCGATGGGCCAGACGGCCGAACTCGTGGCGGAGAAATACGGAATCTCACGCGAGGACCAGGATGCGTTCGGACTTCGAAGCCAGCAGCGCTACGCCAAATTCCAGGCTGACGGCCTGGTCAACGACGAGATCGCTCCGATCGACGTGCAGTGCGCGACCAAGGGTGAAGGTGACGGTATCGTCATGGTCGACAAGCACGTGGACCGAGACGAGTGCAACCGACCGGAGACCACGCTCGAGGGCCTCGCAAAGCTCAAGCCTGCCTTCAACCCCGAGAGCGGCTCGGTGACAGCCGGGAACGCCTCGCAGCTGAGCGATGGTGCCTCAGCCACCGTCCTGATGTCGGCTGAGCGGGCATCGAAGTCGGGGGTCGAGCCGCTTGCCATCTACCGCGGCTTCGCCGTCGCCGGCTGTCGGCCCGAAGAGATGGGGATCGGCCCGGTGTTCGCAGTCCCGAAGCTGCTCAAGCGGCACGGCCTGAAGATCGAGGACATCGGGGTGATCGAGCTCAACGAGGCGTTCGCCTCCCAGGCGCTCTACTGTATGCGCGAGCTCGGAATCACGGATGAGCAGGTCAACCCGAACGGGGGGTCGATCGCGATCGGCCACCCGTACGGAATGACCGGCTCGCGTCTTGTCGGGACGCTCGTCCGCGAGATGAAACGCAACAACAAGCGATACGGGATCGTCACCATGTGTATCGGTGGCGGTCAGGGAATGGCCGGCCTGTTCGAGGTCGCCTGAGCGAATGTGTCCCGGTAAGGGGCACAATCTCGACACACCGGGCACGGATCCGTGTACTATCGGGTCCGTGCCCGGTGTCCCTTTGAAACTCGAAGACCTTCTGGAGCAGCACCGCCTCGGGGATCTCAGCGATGAAGAACTCATCGCGCGGATCAAGACGCTCGAAGGGCAACCTGCCGAAACGCTCCACTCTCATGACCAGGCAGACTCCGATGCCGATGCCGAGCGACGTCGCGCGGAACTGATCGCACGGCTGGATGCCTATCGCGCCGCGGAGCGCTCCGGCGCGCTGACGCTGGGCGCATGGGCGGATCTCAGCGATGACGCTGCGCTGGTCGGTGGGCTGCGCACCGCAGCCGCGCGAGAAGACAAGCACGCATCGTTACTGGAGCAGCGCCTTGTCGAGCTTGGTGGAAAGCCTACGGCCGAGGTTCCGGAGTCCATTGCCCGTTACAACGCCGCGATCATCGACCCCGACGCTACGGACATCGAGCGTCTCGGGCTGCTTATCGGAAGGTTCCCCGACATCGACGAGGCGATCGCCCCGTTGAGCGGATTCATTGAATCGATCGAGGATGATGAGCTGACGCAGGAATTGCTTCGATCTATATGCGTCGATGAACTCGCGACCCTTCGCTGGGCGCACGACGCATACCTGTCGAGACGGCGAGAAGATCAGTGACGCGGATTCGACCGCGGTCGCTGCCGAGTTGATCGATCTTCGTTCGACAGCGGAGCAACGACGTGAAGTCGCTTCCCCGGTCGCGCCGGTGAGCGCTCCGGAAGATCTCCCTCATGCTCCAGAAGCCAGCGCTTGAGATCGATACCGCCGCTGTAGCCTTTGAGTCCCCCGTCGGAGCCGATTACCCGATGACACGGCACGAGGATCGGTAGCGGGTTGGCCATCTCGGCAGAACCGACCGCACGTGTGGCGCGCGGGCTGTCGATTGCAGCTGCGATCTGGGCGTAGGTTCTCGTCTCGCCGAAAGGGATCGTTCCGGATTGCTCCCAGACCTTCACCTGGAAGGGAGTCCCTACCATTCTGTGAGGTATCTGGAACATCTCGAGTCCGGCGGTGAAGTAGCGCTCGAGTTGTGTCGCAGCTTTTTTCAGAATCGGACTGACACCCGAACGAATCGACGCATGGGGAAAGTGGAGAGCCACCCAGATCTTCAGTCGCATCTCGGCATTCGCATGAGGAAGCTCGATACGAATTAATTCCCGGTCGGTCGCGGCGAGATGGAGCCGACCGATCGGTGTCGGAAGTGAGAGTGTAAGAACAGGGTGGGCTTTGGGCATTGAGGCTTTCCCCCGCGACGCCACCGCTCTTACGCCCTACGTGTCGGGTGCGCAAGACTTTTGATACTCGATTAGCCCTTTACAGCTTCATAAGTTCGCAGCGTTGCGCGCCGTACTTTTGACAGCTAAAAAAGTAATGGGCGTCCGGTCAGTCTATGTCCGGGATTTTTCGGCCTTTCGACGAAAACGTAACTGAATTGGACCTTCGGGTTTCCGTCTTTACACGGGTTCCCGAGGCGCGAACGGGTGTGTGTTGCTGTGACGTCCCACGTGGTCGTCACGGCTTGGGGGAGGTGGAGAAAGTGGGGGTTCATAGCGCTCGGGACATGTGTACGGCAATCGCGGTCATCGGCACCCAGAGTCCGGGGAAGAGTCTCGCAATGGCCGGTGTTCTCGATGACTGTGTGCAGAGACACGGTTGGTCGGGCCGGGTGTCCGTGACAGCCGCAGGCTTCGGGTCCGGGGCCGGCCTGGCGGATCCGGAGGACATCGACGTCATCAACGCTCTGGGTTTTGATGTCATCCACCCCAGCTGCCCGAGTCTTGACGACGCGACGGCGGTGGTTGATGAGGCCGCCTGCCTGGTTGTCAGCAGTGAGGCTGAAGCCGATCTGCTGCTTCAGTGGCCGATCGCGGACGGCAAGCGGGTTCTCGCATTCGCGGATTTCTTCAAAGGCGCGGAGTCTTTGTTCGGGAGCCCGCAGACCGAGCTGGCCCAGTTCGTCGAGAACCTCGAGCAGGCTGTCCAGGAGCTCTTACGGTCGCTCGTCGCAGTGCCCGCCTGACTCTGCGGCAACTCGCGGGCTTCGACCTGCCGCCGGCCGTCATACCTCGACGAGGTCGAAGCCCTCGCTTTGCTGCAATCGGCGGATATACCGATCGCCTGACGCGAACCTCAACAGCGAGCCGCGACGTCTCTCGATCACGACAGTCTCGGGCTTGAGCTTGCGGATCGCGTCGAGTGTCTCTTTCGCGTACGCGCCTCGCCGAACAGCGGCCTCTACGCGCACGTCGGCCTCTCGTGCCTCGCTGATGATTTCATCGACCTGCTGCAGCGCGAGCTGCTCTTGTCGCTCGTACAGCGAATCGAGAAAGCTGTCGGACGGCCGCGGCCCGATCTGTCCGCGTTCGGTAAACCCGGCGGCGACCTCGGCATGAATCGCCGGATCGAGAACCGCGAGCACAACGAGGCTCTCCCCGCGAGTGCGTGCTTCCTCGACGGCGCGCACGATTACGCCGCGTTCAACGCGCACATCGCTCTGGATCAACATGACCGGCGGCATTTGGCAGAAGGTAGCACCGCGACGGTGCGTGGGCGAGCGCGGTCAGGGCAGGAAAAGGACGGGCGTGCCCACCTTCACGATCGAATAAAGCTCTATGACGTCGGCGTTGTTCATCGCCACGCATCCGCGTGTCCAGCCAAGGCCCTGTTTCTGCGCCTCGGGGCGATCGTTCCCATGGATGCCGAGTCCGCTGCCGATCGGCATCGGGCTGCCGTCAATCATCGGAATCAGGCCTTCCTCGCGGTCTCGTTCGTAGGCACTCTCGTCTTGCGGGTTCGGATAGTCGATCGCGATGAAGTAGCGCCAGCGGTGATGGGGCTTCTTTTTGACGACGCGGTAAAGCCCCTCGGGCGTTCGCATATCGTCCTGGAAACGTTTTCGCCCTTCAGGTTTCGGTCCGAACACCACCGGGAATGCTTTCTCGACCGAGCCATCGCGGTACAGCTCGAGCCTGCGTGTTCCCTTGTGAATGACGAGCGCCAGTCCGTGAAGCGGAACCCGGACAGGGCTTCGCCTCACGGTCGAAGCGGGCGCGGCGCTTCGCTCAGGCATCGGCAGTGGGGCCTGATGCGCGCAGCCCTCCGCGACCAATATCGCCGCCGCCGCCAACGCCATTCGAACCGACCGCGATTGCGCTAGTCTGCGGGTCTGCCTTGCCTGCCCGATCATGCGAGGAGCGCGCCGGTCGGTTGCCGGACGCGACTGGAGTTATTTTCCACGCCGAGGCTCTGACCCGCAAGCGCGTTGACCACTGGAGACGGCGTGATAGCGTCATTGCCGGAAGTGACGACCTGGTGACTGGAATGCGCCGCCTGTTTCTATTCGCTGCAATGGTGCTGGCCGGCGGTCTGAACGGATCGCCCGCCCACGCAGAAACGTTGGTCGAATGGCCGCTGGAGACATTCGAAGAACCCTCTGCGGTCGTTTATCACCCTCCTCGTAAAACGCTTTTCGTTGTCGGTGACCAAGGGGACATCGCCGAGATCGACCTCGCGGGAAACATCCTGAAGGTTCGCGCAATCGGTGGGGATCTCGAGGGAATCGCCTGCGACCCGGCCACCGGCAATCTCTATGTGGTTCGCGAGGGCCACGAGATCCTGCTCGAGGTGGACCCTGACAGCCTCAAAGTCAGCCGGCGTTTCATGATCGACCGGACATTCGAGGGAAACGCGAACTTCCTCGAGCGGGGAAGCGATGGGATCGAGGGCGTCACCTTCCGGCCCGACAGCACGCATCCGGAAGGGGGGCGCTTCTTCGCGGTCAACCAGTTCGACCCGCCGGTGCTGGTCGAACTGGCGGTGCCGTTGAAGACTTCCGGGGAACAATTCGAGACGGCGACGATCCTCAGCGCGCAAAGGGTAAAATCGGCCCCGCTCTCCGATGTGCTCTGGTACCCGCCGGTGGATGGGTTTCTGATCACCTCAGCGCTCTGGAGGTCGGTTTACGTCACGGATTCGCTGGGAATTCGCCGACGCTCGGTCAAGATCCCCGGTTTCATGCAGGAAGGCATCGCTGTGCTGCCGGATGGCGCGATTGTCATCGTCCAGGACACGGGCGGTTTGCTAAAATGGACTCCGGACGGCGATCCATTCGTCGAGGCCGATCAAACCGGTGTCAAGGCTGAAGAAAAAAACGAAAAGCTCGAAAAGCCGCAATGATGTCGCCGAGAGGCGGCTGGCGGTGGTGGTTCTGGCGGCAGGCGAGGGCAAGCGCATGCGCTCCGCGACCGCGAAGGTCCTTCATGCGGTCGCCGGCCGGCCGCTCGTCCTTCACGTTCTCGATACGCTCGAGAAGCTCACTCCGGATCGGCGTATCGTCATCACGGGGCATCAGGAGGAGGCCGTTCGCGACGCTGTCGGTGATCGCGCCGAGTTCGCGACGCAATCCGAGCAGCTCGGAACAGGCCACGCGGTGCTTCAGGCGCGCTCGGCTCTGCGCGGCTTCGACGGAGACGTCCTGGTGGTCTGCGGCGATGTGCCGCTCCTGACTGCCTCGACCCTGAGAAAACTTCGTCGTGCCCACGTCAGCCGCAACGCGCTGGCGACAGTTCTGGCGATGCGAAGCGAAGACCCCGATGGCTACGGGCGAGTGATCGACGACGAGGCGGGGTTGCGGATTGTCGAGCACGCCGATGCGAGTGACGAGGAACGCGCCGTCGATATCGTCAACAGCGGGACTTACGTTTTCGATGCAGCGTTCCTGTTTCGGGCGCTGGCAGGCCTCGGACGCGACAACGCGCAGGGCGAATACTACCTGACGGACGTTATCGCGGCCGCAGCTTCTCGCGGGTGCGCCGCCAAGGTGGTGCTGCCGGATGAAAGCGAATGCCTCGGGGTCAACTCGCGCGCCGACCTGGCGCTCGCCGAGTCGATGCTCCGAAAACGACTGGTCGCCTACTGGATGGATCGCGGAGTCACGTTTATCGACCCGGATACGGCGTACATCGGTGCTTCAGTGCGAATCGGGCCCGACACCGTGATCGGACCCAACGTTCGTATTGAAGGCCAGACCCGGATCGGCTCGGGTTGCCGGCTTGATGGAACAAGCTATCTCAACGACGCCGTCATCGCGGACGATGTGCTCATTCGCTGGGGAGTCGTCGCCAACGACGTCGTGATCAAACGTGGCGCCCAGGTCGGGCCCTACGCGCACCTGAGACCTCTGGCTGAGCTCGGAGAGAACGTCCACATCGGGAACTTCTGCGAAGTGAAGAAGTCGACGATCGGTGCCGGATCGAAAGCCAATCATCTTACCTACATCGGCGACGCGACGGTCGGCCGCGACACCAACATCGGTGCCGGCACGATCACGTGCAATTACGACGGATTCGCCAAGCATCCGACGAAGATCGGTGACCGTGTACAGATCGGCAGCGACACTCAGCTCGTCGCGCCGGTCGAGCTCGGATCGGATGCCTATGTCGCGGCCGGATCGACCGTGACGCGGGACGTGGAGCCGGGAGCTCTGGTGTTCAACGACAAGCCGCAACGCGAGCGCGCCGGCTGGGTAGAGAGATTCCGTAAACGCGCGGCAAAAGCGCGCAAGGCGAGGTAACGGAAGAATGTGTGGAATCGTCGGGTACGTCGGCCATCGCTCGGCAGATCGCGTCCTGGTCTCCGGGCTGCGAAAGCTCGAATACAGGGGATATGACTCCGCTGGAGTCGCCACTCTCGGCGAAGACGGCATGGAGATCCGCCGCGCGGTCGGCAAGCTCGACAATCTCGAGTCCGTACTCGCTTCCGAGCCGGTAATCGGGACAACAGGGATCGGCCATACCCGCTGGGCGACCCATGGAAGGCCGTCGGAGCAGAATGCTCATCCCCACCGCTCGGGAAACGTCGTCGTTATTCACAACGGCATCATCGAGAATTACGTCGCTATCCGCGAGCAGCTCGTGGCCGAGGGCCGGGAGATCCGCTCGGAGACCGACACAGAGGTCATCTCCCATCTGGTCGATCGTGAGCTGACCAACGGCCGCTCACTTCTCGAGGCGACGCGAGCCGCGATCTCGCAGCTCGACGGTTCGTACGCGATCGTCGTCATGAGCCACCGCGAGCCGGATCGGCTGATCGCCGCGAAGAATTCGACGCCTGTCGTTATCGGTGTCGGTGAAGACGAGTGTTTCGTTGCCTCCGATATCCCCGCGCTGCTCGATTACACGCGCGATGTTCTGTTCCTCGAAGACGGCGAGATCGCAGAGGTCGAGCGCGGCGCGGTGCGGATCCTGAAATTCGACGGCGAGCCGGTCGAGCGCGAGCCGAAGCGTGTGACCTGGGATCCGGTGACGGCCCAGAAAGGCGGCTATAAGCACTTCCTTCTCAAGGAGATTCACGAGCAGCCGCAGGCGATCATCGACACCATGCGAGGGAGGATCTCGCAGGAGAGCGGTGACGTGGTGCTGCCCGAGATGGACGCGATCGCTGATCGTCTGAAAGACATAGAACGTGTCGTGATGGTCGCGTGCGGTACGGCATGGCATGCCTGCCTCGTCGGAAAGTTCATTGTCGAGCGCTTCGCCCGTATCCCGTGCGAGGTCGATTACGGCAGCGAGTTCCGATACCGCGATCCGTTGATCGACGAGAAAACTCTCCTCCTCGTCGTATCCCAGTCGGGTGAAACCGCCGATACTCTGGCCGCGCTCCAGACCGCGCGCGAGCGTGGGGCTCCGGTAGCCGCCGTCTGCAACGTCGTCGACTCGTCGATCGCACGGAAATCGGACGCGGTGATCTACACCCACGCCGGACCGGAGATCAGCGTCGCGAGCACGAAGGCGTTCACGACCCAGCTCACCGCCCTGTATGTACTCGGGATCTATCTCGGTCAGCGGACGGGAAACATTTCCGCGGAGCTGGAGCGCGAGTGCATCCAGTCGCTCGTAACGATCCCGAATCTGGTCGAACAGGCGCTGAAACAGGAGGACGCGATCGCCAAGGCCGCGCGTTTGTACACGCAGGCTTTTGACATGCTCTACCTCGGCAGGGGCATCAATTATCCGATAGCCCTCGAGGGCGCGCTCAAACTGAAAGAGATCTCTTACATCCACGCCGAGGGTTACCCTGCCGGTGAGATGAAGCACGGGCCGATCGCTCTGATCGATGAAGAGCTGCCGGTGGTGGTGCTGATCCCCCGCGACGAGGTTTACGGCAAGACCCTCAGCAACCTCAAAGAGGTCGAGTCACGCGGAGGACGAATCATCGCGATCACCGACGCGGCCGATGCCGAGCTGCACGCGATCGCGGAGACCGTGATCGAGGTCCCGACCACCAGCACCAGTCTCATGCCTTTGCTGTTGTCGATTCCGCTCCAGCTGCTCGCCTACCACGTCGCGGTCGAGCGCGGCACGGACGTGGATCAGCCGAGGAATCTCGCCAAGAGCGTCACCGTCGAGTAGCGGCAGCCCGGTCTTGCAGCGGACCTTACAGGGCTTTTCTCATAGCGTGCGACTGCCGATATACTCGCGCGCGTGTTCGCGAATGCTCCCAGACTACGAACGACCGGCGATGGCGGGCCTGCGGCCGTGATCTCGCCCGTAGAAGAAATCATCGCAGAGCTGCGTGCCGGGCGAATGATCATCCTGATGGATGACGAAGACCGTGAGAACGAGGGCGATATCGTTGTCGCCGCCGAAAAAACGACGGTCGAACACGTCAACTTCATGCTCAAGCACGCGCGTGGGCTGATCTGCCTGCCGATGACCGAGGAGCGGCTCGGAGAGCTCGGCCTGCGCATGATGGTCGCGGACAACACCGCCCCGCTGGGAACCGCTTTCACCGTCTCTATCGACGCTCGGGCCTGCGAGGGCAACGGAATCTCGGCAGCGGACCGCGCGCTGACGATCAGACAGAGCGTCAACCCGGAGGCCGACGCGGGCGACTTCTCGGTTCCGGGACACGTGTTCCCGTTGCGTGCGCGTGACGGAGGCGTCCTCGTCCGCACCGGACAGACCGAGGGTGCCGTAGACCTGTGCCGGCTCGCGGGACTGTCCCCGGCGGGCGTGATCTGCGAGATCCTGAACGACGACGGAACGATGGCGCGGATGCCGGATATTGCCCGGTTCGCCCGCGAGCATTCCCTGAAAATCGGCACCGTCGCCGACATCATCGGCTTCCGATTGCAGAACGAGTCTCTCGTCGAGCGAGTGGCTACCGCGCGACTTCCTACGAAGTTCGGCGGCGACTTCCAGGCCCACGTCTACCGAACGAATGTGGAGGAAGGCGAACACATCGTCCTCGTGAAAGGTGACATCGACCCCGAAGAACCCGTACTGGTTCGTGCTCATGCCGAGTACGTCCCAGGCGACGTTTTTGGCTACGCGCATCGCGATACCGGCGATCTCCTGCAAAGGGCCATGTCGAAGATCGCAGAGGCCGGCAACGGCGTTATTCTTTATGTGCGTCGCCATGGTCGCGGAGCGGAGATGCTCGCCGAGGATGAGAGCGGCCCCGCAAGTACGAACCCGAACGCGCGGCTCGCTCGGTTCAAAGACTACGGCATCGGGGCGCAGGTGCTTCGGGATCTGGGCGTCCGAAAGATCCGGCTGCTCACCAACTCGCCGCCGCGGCTGACCAACCTCTCCGGGTACGGTCTCGAGGTCGTCGAAGTCGTTCCGATCTGAACCCGCGTCGGGCGCGGCTCAATCGAAAGTGAAAGTCAGGTAGTGTGAGTTACTGCCGACGTTCTTCTCGCCGAACAGGCCTGCGTGGGAGGCATGGCGGAAGCGGTAGCCCACGCCGATACGCGTGAAAGGGAATGGCTGTGGAATTCGCAGGCTGACGCCTGCTCCCGCATTACTGCTGAAAAGGAAATTGTCACCCAGCCCTATATCTTCCAGCCCGGTGTAGAGAATCCCGATCCCGAGCTCGAGAAACGGCAGCCAGCTTCGGTCGGGGGTCCCACGCGGCTCAAAGCGCGCCATCGGCAGGAGCTGAACCTCGAACGTGTCGTCGTCTCCAGTGACGATCCCGCCGAGTCCCTCCAGGACCAGACTCAGATCGGTGCCCAGCCCGTTCATCCAGTTTCCGAGGCGCTCGGGGGGAGCGAAGCGCGCCCGCCATCCGAGCGATGGAATGTAGTACTGGAAGTCTTTGACCTCCGAGTACGCGAAGGCGATCACCGGACCGTGGGAGATCAGCTCGGCACGCGCGGTCGCCGCAGATCCGGCAGTCGCGGTCACGAAGAGGCAGACAGCGGCGGCGATCGGCAGGCGGGAGTGGAGGATTCTTTTCGGCAGGCTGCGCATGAACTCGTGTCCGGCGTAAATATCGAGCCGTCCTCAGGCTCGCAAATCGAGCAGGCGTCGGTTACCGTAATGGCCGTGTCTTACCGCGGAGCCACCAGCTTCGTTCCGCGCTCCATTGCCAGATTGACCTCGGTCGCGATTCTCCTCGTAACCGCTCTCCTGGCTCCCGGAGTCACTCAGGCTGCGGAACCGATTTCTGCCTCGGCGGAACGCGCCGTGCGCGCGCCTGAACCCGGCGCGGAGGCCACGGTCGTGATCGTGGTCGAGATCGAGGACGGCTGGCACATCAATTCGGCCACGCCGCGCAGCGATTTTCTGATTCCTACCCGCCTGACGGCTGAACTCTCCGAGGGGCTCGAGCTGGCCGCGGTGGATTATCCCGAACCGGTTCTGCGCAAGCTGGAGTTCGCCTCGGAGCCGCTCGAGCTCTACGAGGGCGAAATCCGGATCTCGGCTCGGCTCCGCGGGGAGAAGGGCGGAGCCGAGCCGAGCGGTGCGGCCGTTCTCGCATATCAGGCCTGCAGCGATGTTGTCTGCAAGAGACCGACCCGCCTGAAGATCCCGATCCGTTTCGAGAGCGCGAAAGCGGCGCAGCCTCGGGCGATCGCGACCGCCGGTTTCAACGATGAAGCCGCCGCGCAGATCGCCGATCTGGTTGCCGGTGGCCTGTGGGTCGTGATTCCGGGAATGATCCTCCTTGGACTCGCCCTGAACCTTACGCCCTGCGTCTACCCCCTGGTTTCGATCACGGTCGCCTATTTCGGCGGACAGGCCGGAGACAGCAGAGCTCGAAAGGTTCTGCTCGCCCTTCTGTACGCGCTCGGAATCGCGATCACGTTCTCGGCGGTGGGTGCGTCCGCTGCACTTTCGGGTGGCCTTTTCGGGGCGGCGCTTTCAAAGCCGCCGGTTCTGATCGGCATGGCTGCCATGATGGTGGGGCTGGCGCTGTCGTCGTTCGGTCTGTACCAGATCAAGATCCCTGACAGCCTGAATGCGAGGCTCGGCAACGCCGGCCACGGCGCGGTCGGTGCGTTCATCATGGGGATGACGATGGGTCTGGTCGCGGCACCGTGCGTGGGACCTGTTGTAGTCGGTCTGCTGGTTTTCGTCGGCAGCCAGGGCGACGTCTTCCTCGGGTTGTGGCTCTTCTTCCTCCTCGCGGTCGGGCTCGGACTCCCGTACGTGATTCTTGCGGTCGCTGCCGGTTCGATCTCGGCGTTGCCGCGTTCAGGTGCCTGGCTGGAGTGGACGGAGCACCTGTTCGGCTGTGTCCTGCTGGCGATGGCGATCTATTTTGTCCAGCCGATCCTGCCCGACAACGTCGAGACTGTGCTGATGCCCGGCTTCCTGCTGCTGGCGACGGTTTATCTGGCGTTCTTCGATCGCGCCGGCTCGGAAATTCGCGGGTTCCTCGTCGGGCGCCGAGCGGCAGGGGTTGTCGCCGTCGCGCTGCTCGTTTGGACCTACTTGCCCTCGACCGAGGCGCACGGCGAGCTGGAGTTCAGCCCGTTCTCCGCCGAGTCCTACGACCTGGCCCGGAGTAGCGGGCGACCGCTGGTCATCGAGTTCTCCGCCGAGTGGTGCCTCCCGTGCAAGGAGATGGAGGAGCAGACCTTCACGGACCGCGAGGTCGTCGAGAACGGAGAGGGCGTGACCTTCCTGACGGTCGACATGACGACCAGTACAAGGCAGATTGATCTGATTCTGGAGAGCTTCGACGTGTTCGGAGCCCCTACGACACTGTTTTTCGGTCCCGACGGCAAAGAGTGGAAGCGTAAAGTAGGCTTCATCGGGCCCGACGAGTTCGCAGATCTGCTCGAACAGAGCTACCGGCAGAAATCGTCGGAGGCACGTTCGGGCGCCTGACGAACCTGAATTGCCAGGAGACCGACAATCAAATTTACAGAACTCGACCTCCCCGAGGGCGTACGCCAGGGGATCGACGACGCCGGATTTGTGGAATGCACCCCGATCCAGGCGTCCACTTTGCCTCTCGCGCTCGAGGGCAGCGATATCGCCGGGCAAGCTCAGACCGGCACCGGCAAGACCGCGGCTTTTCTGATCGCCATGTTCTCCCGGCTGATTCGCCAGGAGCGTGCAGACAAAAGCGACAGTGGACCTCGCGCGCTGATTATCGCGCCGACTCGTGAGCTGGCGATCCAGATCAAGGACGAGGCGGACCTGCTCGGCAAACACGCCGGGCAGCGTATTCACGCCGTTTACGGCGGGGTCGACTACGCGAAGCAGCTCGACGGCATCAAAGACGGTGTCGATGTCCTTGTCGGGACACCGGGGCGCCTGATCGACTACTTCAAGCAGCGAGCCTACCGGCTCGACAAGCTCGAGGTCCTGATTATCGATGAGGCCGACCGGATGTTCGATATGGGCTTTATCGACGACATCCGTTTTCTCGCCCGGCGCATGTCCAAGCCGGATGCCAGGCAGTCCTATCTGTACTCCGCGACCCTGTCCCAACGTGTACTCGAGCTCGCGTTCGAGTACATGAACGAGGTCGAGCGCGTTGCCGTCAGCGAAGACCGTGTAACAGCCGACAACATCGAGCAGGTCGTCTACCACGTCGGAGTCGACGAGAAGATGGGCGTGTTGCTCGGTCTGTTCGAGCGCGAGAAGCCCTCACGCGCGCTGGTATTCGTGAACACTCGGGGCGCCGCCTCGATGATCGCCGAACGTCTGGTGGATCACGGTCATAAGGCAGGAGCGCTGGCGGGCGACATCGACCAGAAAAAACGCCTTCGCCTCCTTCGTGGCTTCAAGGACGGCGAGTTTACGATCATGGTGGCGACCGACGTCGCCTCCCGGGGTCTTCACATCGAGCACGTCAGTCACGTGTTCAACTATGACCTTCCGCAGGACCCCGAAGACTACGTTCACCGGATCGGCCGCACCGCGCGGGCCGGCGCTTCAGGGATGGCCGTCTCGCTTGCATGCGAGCGATACGTGTATTCGCTCGATGCCATCGAAGATTTCATCGAGTCGAAGATTCCGCATGACTTCCCGGAATCCGACCTCTTCATCGAGCCGAAGCCGTGGAGCGGCAGGCGTAAACGCGGCGGACCTCAGGATCGCAACGGTCGGCCGGGCAAGCCCGGCGACCGCTCCGGTTCGGGTCGCGGCGGTTCTCGCCGGACCCGGCCAAGCGATGAGAAGAAGTCGGTGAAGCCGGGGCCCTCCGGCAGCGAAGCTCGGCAGGAAGCTCAGCCCGAAGCGTCGGCCGGCGCTGGAGCTGAGCAGGACCAGAAGCCCGCGCGAAAGCGGCGACGCCGTCGGAAACGCAGCAAGAGCTCGCCCTCAGCCGCTCCCGCGGGGACGAACGCCAGTTCGGAATAACAGGGTCCGGAGAGACACGCGATGGCCGTATTTGCAGCAGCTCTCTGCCTGCTGGTCTACTGTGTCGGTTACCGCTTCTACGCCGGGTATCTCTCCCGACAGGTCTTTTCGCTGCGAGAAGACTTCGTCACCCCCGCCGTCTCGATGCGGGACGACGTCGACTACGTCCCGACCAACCGCTTCGTTCTGTTCGGGCATCACTACGCCTCGATTACCGGTCTCTCGCCGATGCTCGGCCCCGCGATCGCAGTCATCTGGGGGTGGCTGCCGGGGATGATCTGGGTGGTTGTCGGCGCGTTGCTCGTCGGTTGCGTACACGACTTCAGCGCGCTGGTCATGTCGATCCGGGCGCGAGGCCTCTCGGTCGGGGCGATCACCGAGGGGATCATTGGCCCGCGCGCCAAGAGCATGTTCCATGTGATCATCTTCTTCGGCATCGCCCTCGCCATGGGTGTTTTCGTGTCGGTGATCTCGACCCTGTTCACCCCGAAGTTTTACCCGCAGGCTGTAGCGCCCTCGTTTATTCTTATGGCCATCGCGGCCGTCGCCGGTCTGCTGGTCTTTCGGCGCGGCGCCTCACCGCTCGGCGCCGGCGCAGTCGGTTTTGTGCTGACGCTGATCGCCGTGGGGCTGAGCGCAACGGGGGTTGTTCCATCGCCGCACTGGGACGATCGGGACGGCTGGGGGTATCTGCTGCTCGGGTACAGCTTCCTCGCCTCTGTTCTGCCCGTCTGGCTGCTGCTGCAACCGCGCGATTTCATCAATTCGATACTCCTCTACCTGGGCATTGTCCTGATGTACGGAGGGTTCGCCGTTCTCGGCCCGGATTTCAGCTCGCCCGCGGTCGTGATGAATCCCCCCGGCGCGCCTCCGATGTTCCCGTTCGTTTTCGTTGTGATCGCCTGCGGCGCCGTGTCGGGCTTTCACGGCCTGGTGTCCTCGGGCACGACCTCCAAGCAGATCGAGGTCGAGCGCGACGCTCGCATGATCGGGTACGGCGGGATGATCGGAGAATCCCTGCTCGGGCTCATGGCCGTGCTCGCCTGCACCGCGGGTTTCACCACCACCGAGGGATGGCACAGCCACTACGCGAGCTGGACCAGCGCGAACTCTCTCGGCTCCAAAATCAGTGTCTTCATCGATGGAAGCGCACGCTTCGTCTCCGCGCTGGGTATCCCGACCTCGCTGGCGACGGCGCTTATTTCGGTGGTCGTGGTGTCATTCGCGCTGACCACCCTCGACTCGGCGACGCGACTCCTTCGTTACAACATCGCCGAGATCGGGGAGGGGCTCGGATTGCGGCAGGAGAACCGCTTTCTCACCTCCGCGATGGCGGTTGTGGTGATCGGCTTCTTCGCGTTCTACCGCGTCGACGGCCAGCCGGTCGGGCTGTCCCTGTGGGCTCTGTTCGGGACGACGAACCAGCTGCTGGCCAGTCTCACCTTGCTGGTCGCGACGCTGTACCTGTACCGCCGAGGCCGGAACTTCTGGGTTACGTTGATTCCAACGCTGCTCATGGCGGCCACGACACTGGTCGCGATGGTCCGCAACCTCCTCGGCTACTGGGGGGAGTCTCAGTGGCTCCTGCTCGGGGTGGGTGTTCTCCTGCTTGTGCTGGGCTTCGGTATCGCCATCGAGGGCGGGCTGAGCTTTGCCCGAACGCGCAGGCTGCCGCTTACGGAATCCCTCGAAGTTTTCGCACCGGAACACCCGGAGGACTCGTTCAGCGGTTGAGCGCCTGAACTCCGTTTGGTAGCTTCATCGCCGATGGCTCAGCGGGAATTCGGAGACGGGCAGGAGATCAGCGAGGCGGCCAGGGCGATCGCACGTCTGCGCCCGAACCGACGCCGTACGCTGACGGTCGACCCGGCGGTTCGGGATGAGATCGCCCGTATGACCGAGCCCAGGCGGGAAGAGGCCATCGAGGCCGGCTCCGAGTCCGACTACGGCCTCGACCTCGATTTCCGAAGCCGTAGTGAGCCCCTGTTCAAGTTTCTCTGGGATTCGTACTGGCGCTGCGATGTGACCGGCATGGAGAACGTGCCCACGGACGGGCCGAGTATCCTCGTCGGTAACCACTCCGGTGGACTTCCGCTGGACGCCACAATGGTGGCGTACTGTCTGTCCAGTGATGATGGCCCCGGGCGTGTCGTCCGGCCTCTGTACGACAAATTCGTCGAGGGCATGGGACCGGTCAAAGGGATGTATCGAAAACTCGGCGGCGTCCCTGCGCGGTATGCGGTCGCCGACGAGCTCCTCGAGCGTGGTCAGATTCCGATGATTTTCCCCGAAGGCGTCGGGGGGGTCGCCAAGCTTTACGACGAGCGCTACCGGGTCGGGAAGTTCTCCAGCTCAGCGGCCCGATTGAGCTGCCGACATCGGGTCCCGATCATACCGTTCGCCGTGATCGGCGCGGAGGAGACCTATCCGATGATCGGCCGCAGCGCGCAGCTGGGCAAACTCCTGGGGGCGCCTTACGTGCCGATCACACCCTTCTTCCCGATGCTCGGCCTTGCCGGTATGATCCCGCTGCCGACGAAATGGTATATCGCGTTCGGCAAGAGAATTTATCTCTACCGGGAAAGCCGCTTTCGAGGCGATCACGCCATGGACTTCGATGCGATGTCGGATCGCCTGCGTCGCACGGTTCAGATACTCGTCGATCGACACCTCGAGCGTCGCGCGTCGATATTTCTCGGCTGAGTTGAAACAGGAGCGCTGAAATCGTGAGACCCACAACCCTCAAGGTCGGTGATGATGTGGTACACCAGAGCCAGCCCGGCCGATTCACCGTCGTCAAGATTCAGGCGCGTCCGTCGATGAATATCTACAGCAACATCATCACGATTCGGTCGGCCGGTGGAGTCGAGCTGACGGTTCTCGATACGTCGGTTCGAAAAGTCGAGAAGCAGGCGGCGGTCACCGACGCCGATTGATGTGTTCGGCTGCAGCCCCCGGGCTGAAGCGTCTGACCTTTGCGGCACTGGCGCTTTCGTTGATTGCAGCCTGCCATGGCGCGGACCCGCCTGAAGCCGATCGCGGAGACGGTCCGTCCGGTGTCGGCACGCGACCATCGGTTATTCTCGTAACCGTTGATACCCTCAGGGCCGATCACCTCCCTGTCTACGGTTACAACCAGCAGACCGCGCCCGCGATCAGCGCCATGGCGGAGGGCGCGATCGTTTTCGAGAAGGCGTTCACCACCGCGCCCAAGACGGCGCCGGCGTACGCGTCGATGTTCACCGGAATGTACCCGTTTCGTCACGGGCTCAGATTGCTCGGTCAGGAACTTCATCGCGACAATGTCACGCTGGCCGAAAGAATGACGGCTGCCGGCTATCACAGCGCGGGTTTCGTCAGCAGCACCGTGATGATCGATCGCCTCTCGCGACTCGGTCAGGGCTTCGCCGTCTGGGACGATCGAATGCCCCGGCGCGAGCTCAACCGCGACAACTATCAGCGCAGGGCAGAGCAGACGATCGACGCGGTTCTGGAGTGGCTGCCGGACGACGGGAAGCCGTTCTTCCTGTTCATCCATCTGATTGATCCACACGGACCGTATCGCCCACCCGCCGCGTTCCGCGGGAGTTTCGAGCCTCGGCATCGACGAAAGCTCCAGGCGGATGAGGTGCCGGGCTTTCAGCGGATTCCGGGTGCCGAATGCCTCGGCGATTACATTGCCGGTTACGATGGAGAGATCGCGTACGCCGATTCGCAGATTGCGAGGCTGTTCGGCAGGCTCTTCGAAGAAGGCCTTTACGATGACAGCCTCGTCATCGTGACCGCGGATCACGGCGAGAGCTTCGGTGAGGACGGGTATTTTTTCCGTCACGGCAAGACTCTGCACGAGTCCTCCATCCATGTTCCGCTCGTGATCAAACCTCCGGGTGGTCGGACGGCAGGGGCAACTCCGAGGTCTGCAGCGATCGTCTCTCTGACCGACGTCGCTCCCACAATTCTCGACTACGCGGGGCTGGCCCCGCTCGAGAATGCAGACGGGATATCGCTCAGGGCCGCAGTCGAGGGCCGCGCCTTGGTGGAAGAACGGGCGGTGTTTTCGGAGCGATGGCTGCCCGGCCGGCGCAGCTGGGCTATCCACGCTTCGGCGATGTCGTTGCGGGCGGAGAATTGCGGGGAAGTGGGGTCGGCAGGGATCGAGACATGCACCGAGACATACATGGGTCGCACCGACACCGGAGAGCGGGTTGTGATCGAACGTGAAGGCGCGGGTGGTGACCGTCTTCGTGCGAGCCTGAACCGCTTCATAAAACAGGCGGCGACGTACGAGTCCCCCTTCGAAGTCCTCTGGCGTTACCGGCCGCGCGACAAGGAATTTGTCAGACGTTTCATCGCGCAGCACAATCTGCAGGCGCGTCATTATGAAGCTCCGGACAGCGACGCTCTCGAGGCGTTGGGCTATCTCGAGGACGAATGATGGCAGTGACCGTCTACACACGTCATGACTGTCCGTTCAGCGCCGCGTTGAAAGAGGCGCTCGAACGGGAAGGCAGAAAGTTTACGGAGATCGATGTCGCGCGGTCTCCGCGAACACTTCCGGAGCTCATGAAGCTCACCGGAGGGAAGCGCATTGTCCCTGTGGTCATCGATGAGAACGGTGTTCATGTCGCCCCGTCCGGCGGCACCGCGTTCTGAGCTGTTCGCTCACCGCGTCCATATTCGGCTGATCCTAAATCATTTTCCGTCTCAACGGGCTTGGCGCGAGGCTCGGCTCGGGTATACATTCGGCCGCATGCGGGACGTTCGCCTGTATCTGCGCCTCGGTGATCGCTGCTATCACGGCGATCATGAGGAGTGGGGCTATGGAGCCATCGTCGAGGAGATGACCTCGACGATCGAAGGCGGCACGTGTCTGGTCCGCGTGCTGTTCGACGACGGCGTACAGCGAACGTTCAACAACGACCTCGACCACGAAATGTGCTGCTACTTCATGGGCGTGCGCAAAGAGATGGGCTTCGACTGGGACAGCGGGCCGACGCGCGGCCGACGGAGCGTGAAACGGTCGCTGCCGCGCGGATGAGCCGTTCTTGCGGTTACTTCTTAGGCGGGGTTCCGGCCAGCGGCTGGCCCTTGGCGTCGGTTCTCTGGATATCGAGCTTGCCGAGTGTCTCGAGGGTGTCGCGGTTGACCCAGCCTACGCCCATGGCGCACGGCTTTGCCATCCCGTCCTCATCTACGCGCGTCGCGCCGACCGGTTTGTGGAAGTTCACTAGTAATCGCTTGGCCACGCTCCGTGACTTACACGGTTTCCACCCTGGTTGCGAGCCTGAGGGGCCGTTGATATGACCGGCGCTCGTAGCCGAGTCATGGATTACAAAACGACCCTGAACCTTCCCGGTACCGATTTTCCGATGCGCGCGAATCTCCCCCAGCGGGAGCCGGAGATGCTCAAGCGCTGGGAAGACGAGCGTCTGTACGAACGTATGCAGGAACGGCGCGCGGATGCGCCCCGTTTTCTCCTCCACGACGGTCCGCCCTACGCCAACGGCAATATCCATATCGGTCACGCGCTCAACAAAATCCTCAAGGACATCGTGACCAAGTACCGGTCGCTGGCCGGTTTCCAGACGCCTTACCGGCCAGGCTGGGATTGCCACGGGCTTCCGATCGAGCTGGAGGTCGAGAAGAAACTGGGACGGTCCAAGCGGGCAGAGCTCGGCGTGGCCGGTGTGCGGGAGAAATGCCACCAGTACGCGGAGCGATTCGTCGGTATCCAGCGCGAGGACTTCAAACGACTCGGAGTCCTGGGAAGCTGGGATCGGCCGTATCTGACCAACGACCGGAAGTACGAGGCCCGTGAGATCCGCGAGTTCGCGGCGGTGGTTGCATCGGGAGGAGTCTACCGCGGCCGCAAACCGGTCCACTGGTGTGCGCGCTGCCGGACCGCGCTCGCTGAGGCTGAGGTCGACTACGACGAGCATGGCTCGACCTCGGTCTACGTCGCGTTCGAAGTGATCGAGCCCGCAGGCGTTCTTGCCGAACATGCCGAACTCCGGCCGGCCGTCGCGATCTGGACCACGACGCCGTGGACACTGCCTGCCAACCAGGCCATCGCCGTTCACCCCGACTTCGATTATGTGTTGGTCGAGACCGAAGGGCGCCCCGTCATCCTCGCAGAGGGAATGGTCGAGGGTCTGCGTGAGCGTCTCAAACTCGGCGCGGAGCTCTGTCGGCTCAAGGGGAGTGAGCTGGAGGGCGTTCGCACTCGCCACCCGTGGATTGATCGTGAGTCCGGCGTCGTCACCGCCGACTATGTGACACTCGAGGCCGGGACCGGGTGCGTGCACACCGCTCCCGGACATGGTCACGACGACTACCTCACCGGCCAGCGCTACGGTCTCGACACGTACGCACCTGTCGACGCCGGCGGCCGCTTCACGAGCGATGTCCCCGAGTTCGAGGGGACGTCTGTCTTCGAGGCGGATGAGGCTATCGTCGAGCTCTTGAGCGAGCGCGGTGCGCTGCTCGCGCGGCAGGATATCCACCACAGCTACCCGCATTGCTGGCGGTGCAAACGGCCGATCATTTTCCGGGCCACCGCGCAGTGGTTTCTCTCGATGTCTTCCGGCGACCTGCGTGACAGGGCGCTTTCCGAGATCGACCGGGTGGGCTGGATCCCGTCGTGGGGACGAGAGCGTATCCACGGCATGATCGCGAATCGCCCCGACTGGTGCCTCTCGCGCCAGCGCGCATGGGGTGTCCCGGTGACCGCGCTGCGCTGCCGCAGCTGCGACGATTCCTTCACCAGCGAGGCGATCGCCCTGCGGGCGGCGGAGATCTTCGAGGAGCACGGGTCGGATGCGTGGTTCACGCGGCCGATCGAGGAGTTTCTGCCGGAAGGGACCGCGTGTCCGGACTGCAAAGGGACCGATCTGGAGCGCGACTCGGACATTCTTGATGTCTGGTTCGACTCGGGTGTGAGCTTCTCATCTGTGGTTGAAGCCGACCACGGTGAGGGGACGGTTGCTGACCTGTACCTCGAAGGGAGCGACCAGCACCGCGGTTGGTTTCATTCGGCGCTGCTCACATCGATCGCGACACGAGAGCGTGCACCGTACACGTCCGTCCTGACGCACGGATTCGTCCTCGACGGTGAATCGAAGAAGATGTCGAAGTCGCTGGGCAACGTGATCGCGCCACAGCAGATCATCAAGCAGTACGGCGCGGACATTCTCAGACTGTGGGTGGCCGCCGAGGACTATCGCGACGACGTCAGAATTTCCGAGGAGATCCTCAAGCGACTCGCGGACTCCTACCGCCGAGTTCGCAACACCGCGCGAAATCTTCTGGGGAATCTCGCCGGATTCGACCCGCAGCGCCACCGCGTCGCGGTCAGTGATATGCCGGAGCTGGATCGCTGGATCCTCGGACGACTGGCCGACTTTGTCGGCCGTTGCCGCAAGGCGTACGACAACTACGAGTTTCATGTCGTCTACCACGCGCTGAACAACTTCTGCGCGGTCGACCTGAGCTCGCTCTACTTCGATATCGTCAAAGACCGCCTCTACTGCTCCTCGGCGGATTCGCTCGAGCGCCGTTCAGCGCAGACCGTGATGTACGATACGCTCGATGTCCTCGCCCGCGTGATTGCGCCGGTTCTGTCCTTCACCGCCGACGAGATCTGGAAGTCGATCCCGGGAGCGGAGCGGGCCGACAGCGTGTTCCTCACGGATTTTCCGGAAATCGATCCCGCGTGGGTCGACGAGGGGCTCGCCGGGCGCTGGTCTCGGCTCTGGGAGCTTCGACACGAGGTCACGCGATCTCTGGAGTTCGAGCGCAAAGAGGGGCGTATCGGCCACTCTCTCGACGCGCGCGTCGAGCTGGCGGTCGGTTCGGACGATCAGCGGATTCTCTCCGGAATTTCGCTGGAGGATCTCGCCGCGATCTATATCGTATCCGAGGTCGACGTAGTGCCCGCCGAGGACAACGCCTCCAAAGATCGTTCGACAGAGGTCGAAGTAAAAGTGGAGACCGCTCGCGGTGCGAAGTGCGGCCGGTGCTGGAATTACCGTGAGACGGTCGGTCAGCACGATGACCACCCGGAGATATGCGACCGCTGTCACGCAGTGGTGGTCTCCGTCGCATGAGTAACCTCAGCGCAGTCCTTCTGGCGCTGTCGATTGTCGGGCTCGATCGGCTCACCAAGTGGGTTGTCGATACCAACATGTACGTCGGAGAGTCGATAGGCGTGATCCCGGGCTTCTTCGCGCTGACGTACGTACGCAACCCCGGCGCGGCCTTCGGTTTTCTCAGCGACGCCGGGAGTTGGGGAACTCCGCTTCTGGCGACGGTTTCGGTCGGCGCAGTGCTGGCTCTGTCCTGGCTGCTCCATCGTCTGCCGGTCGAGAACCGCTGGGAGCGTTGCGCGGCGGCGGCTGTGATCGGCGGTGCGCTGGGCAACCTCTACGACCGCGTTCGCATCGGCGAGGTCATCGACTTTGCGGATGTGTATGTCGGCGACTGGCACTGGCCGGCGTTCAATATCGCGGACAGCGCGATCACGGTCGGCGTGTTCGTGCTGCTACTGGTTTCGTTCATGCCCGAGAGAACCGCAGCGGATTCTGCAAGCGCGAATTGACCGCCTGCTTCGGGCGGGTAACGATCCCGGCGTCTGTCATGAATTTGTACCGCAACGTCGAACTGACCGGTTCTTTCCGGCTCCGAATCCTGATTGTCGCGATCCTTCTCGTTTGCACGGCAGGTTGCAGCTCGTCGCAGCGATCGACGGGATCGCAGGACCCGCCCGCCGTGGCGCAGGGGAACGCGAGCGCCCCGGAACCGGGTTATGACGAGGTATCGTTCGAGCAACGCCGCGACGCACTGATTATCCGCGAGCTTCACGACCGCGATGTCGAGGCCCGCGCGTCGGCTCGCGGCGTGGTCGTAACGCTTCCGGATGTCCTGTTCGAATTCGGCAGCGACCAGCTCAAAGGCCCGGCGCTGAGGCGGATTGCCGATGTTGCCGAGGTTGCGAACGATCGGGCCCGCGGCAGACGCGTCGCGGTCGAGGGCCACACGGATTCGATCGGTGCGGCACTCTACAATCAGGGGCTGAGTGAGCGGCGTGCTCGCAGTGTCGCGGACGCGCTCATCGAGGAAGGCGTCTCCGCCAGCCTTGTGTCCACCCAGGGCTACGGCTCCATGTTTCCCATCGAGCCCAACACCAACGACGATGGAAGTGACAACCCCTCGGGGAGGGCCCGCAATCGTCGTGTCGAGATCGTAATCCTCGACTGACGCACCCGGGAATCACCTTCCAGCGACAAGCGGTCGGCCAGGAAAGAAAAAACCCGCCTCCTTCGGGGAGACGGGTCTTTTATTCCGCGGATGATTCCATCCGGGCTGCAATCTCAGGCCCGGCCGTGGAACGGCCACCAGCAACGAGATTCAGAGAGCGGACTCACCGGTCTCCCCGGTGCGGATACGGACGACCTCGCCGACATCGGTTACGAAGATCTTGCCATCGCCGATCCGCCCGGTTTTCGCAGCGGTCTGCACGGCCTCCACGACAGCCTCGACCTGATCGTCCTTCACGATCACTTCGAGTTTGACCTTCGGGAGGAAGTCGACGACGTACTCCGCGCCTCGATAGAGCTCCGTATGACCGCGCTGGCGTCCGAAACCTTTGACCTCCGTCACGGTGATACCCTGAACGCCGACTCCACCGAGGGATTCTTTTACCTCGTCAAGCTTGAAAGGCTTGATGATGGCTTCAATTTTTTTCATTTCGCGTGGCCCTCCTGACGTGCGCAAACTCACCGCGCCGACGTCATGTGTTCTGAAGATCAAATTCGGGCCTGAACCGACTGCGGCGAGGATGTACAGATCCGCGCGGTCCTGTGGCCCGTGTGTGCGTAACCCAAGCAAGCCTGATGCCAGCGTGGAGTCGCTCGGAAGCGGGGAAATCAGGGGATTCCAACAGGAGGCGAATGCACATTGAACCGGCAATGCCTCAACAACGGGCAATCAGGCGAACCGGCGACGAAAGCTCAGCCGGCGAGACCGGCCGACTTCAGAGTTTGATACGCCGCGTTGATCTTCCGCATACGCTCCTCGGCGAGACGGTGAAATTCTTCCCCGAGGTGCGTCGCGCGGTCGGGGTGATTCTCGAGTGACAGTTTCCGCCACGCTTTCTTCACCTCCTCCGCGGACGCTCCAGCCGAGAGTCCGAGAGTCGAATACGCATCGGCGACATCATCCTGCGCCGGGCCCGTCCAGCCGCCGGTGTGGCCGCCGCCGGCCTCGTTCCCGAATCCACGAACGAAGGGGCCGAGCCCCAGTTTGGTTGCGACACCTTCGATGAATGCCTGCTCGCCGCCGGTGATCGTTCCGTCGGCCTGCGCGACACGGGTCAACGCCTGCAGGACGATCAACCGCTCGTGAAGACCGAAGCTCGAACGGAGCTCGTCGCAGATTCGATCGGCCGCTACCGGCTCCCGCCGCGCGGCCTTGATCAGATCTCGAATCCACAGCAGCTGTTCCCCCTGGTAGCCCAGAGCGTTCTCGAAGAACTTGCGGATCGCGGTGACCTCTCGACGATCGAGGTTCCCATCGACCTCGGTGAGCCTGACGAGGAGAGCGACCAGCAGCTCGACGAAACGACGCGTGCGGGGTCGCCGTGTTCTCGTGTACTGGATGACGGCGTTACGCCGGATCCACCACGTCAGCGCCAACCCGCCGATCAGAGCGAAAATGAGAAAGCCTGCAAACAGACGCAGGACGCCGACGAGCAGCGGCGTTCCGCCGACGATGAGGAGCAGCAGGAAGAGCCAGAGACATCCCAGGTTGAACCGGTAACGCATACCGGTCGCTCAGGCGGTTCGAGTGGCGTGATCGGCCACGATGCGGCTGTGGGCTGGTCGGGGTGAGAGGATTTGAACCTCCGGCTCCTGCGTCCCGAACGCAGTGCTCTACCAGGCTGAGCTACACCCCGTCGAAGCCCGCAGAATCACGCAGAGCTACCACGGCGAACACGCAAACTGAAACGCAAACTGATTCCGTTCTCACCGGCCTCAGCCGCGCCTGCGCTGGAGGCGCGCCGCGAAGAAGCCGTCGGCGTCATGATGATCCGGGAAGACGCGCAGGCGGCCGTCGGAGCCGACGAGCTCATCGGCGTCGACGCCCGCCCGGATCAGGTCTCCGGCGCCCGGAGCCTCCTCAAAGCCCGCCTCGCGGGAGAGAAAGTCGTCGACCACGGCGTCGTTCTCGCTGCTCGCGATCGTACAGGTCGAATATACGAGGCAGCCCCCCGGCCGGACCCAGGCAGCCGCGCGATCGAGGATGCGGGCCTGACGCGCTGCCAGATCCTCGAGATCCTCCGGGTATCGACGCCAGCGGATCTCCGGATGCTGCCGGAGCGTTCCAAGGCCGGAGCACGGAGCATCGACAAGGACGAGGTCATATTCACCGGCACCGTCAAAACCGTCGATCCCCGCCTCGATGATCTCAACGTCGGCGCGGGGGCCGTCGCCGCATCGTCGAAGGGTATCCTCGATCCTCCGCCGCGCCCCGCTGGCCGGATCCACGGCGGTGATCATTCCGTCCGGGCCTGCGAGCTGCGCGAGGTAAGCCGTCTTGCCGCCCGGCGCAGCGCAGGCGTCGAGAACTCGGGCGCCGGGCTTCACGCCGCTGAACAGAACCGCGAGCTGCGAGGCCTCACCCTGCGATACAGCGCCGGCCTGCGCCGCGCCTGCGTTGCCTCCGGATTCGACAACCACAGCTGCGGGCGCGTATTTCCCTTCATGCGCCTCGTAGCCGAGGTCCCGGAGTCGTTCGATTGTGACTCCCCGATCTCCCAGTGCTCGAAGGACGGTAGGAGCAGGGCGATTGTTGGCGTCCATCAATGCGACGGCGTCATCGACGCCGAGCTCATCGATCCACAGGTCGACCAGCCACTGTGGATGGGAGTACTCGATGGAAAGGCGGTCCTGCTCGTCAGCGTCAGCGAGCGGTCTCAACCCCTCGCGCGACGCCCTCCTCAGGAGCGCGTTGATGAACCCGGCGGCACCGGGCGCGTGGCGTCGCGCCAGCTTCACCGCAGTATCCACGACGGCGTATGCCGGTACGCGATCGAGAAAGTTCAGCTGAAACAGTCCCATCCGCAGCAGGACCAGTGCGTCGGTGTCGATCTGTGCCAGCCGGCGACTGCTCAGCCCTGCGATCGTGTAGTCGAGAGTCAGCTGACGGGTGATCGTTCCGTACACCAGCACAGTGGCCAGCGCCCGGTCGGCCGGATTGAGATCGCTCTCGGCGAGGTATCGACCCAGCAGCGCATCGGCGAAGCGGTTGGTAGATTCAACTTCGCTGAGAACCTGAAATGCGAGCAGTCGCGGGTTCATCGATCGGGGGCGCCGTCGGTTCGGCCGTCGAGCTCGCGTGGCAGCTCGAGACCGGAGCCACGCTGATAGTCCGCGCCCGACATCGGCCGCCGCCCCTCGGGCTGAATCGTGTCGATCGCCAGCACGCCTTGCCCGCAGGAAACGAGCAAAGCGTCACCATCGATGGCAAATGCGGTCCCCGAATCACTCGGCGCGCTCGCCTCGGCCGGCGCATCGACACAAACGCGGGACTGCAACACTTTCAACCGAGTCGCTCCGTCAAAGGTGAACGCGCCGGGGCGCGGCCGCACCGCGCGGACCCGACGCTCGCAGGTCTCGGCAGTGTCGGACCAGTTGATTCGCGCGTGCTCCGCGGTGATCGGGGCTGCGTACGTCACCAGTGACTCGTCCTGGCGGACCGGGCGCAGCTGGCCGGCGCCGACGTCGTCGAGGGTTTGAAGCAGAAGGCGTGCTGACAGCTCCGCGAGCTTTTCGGCGAGGCTCGCCGTGTCGTCCTCATCCGTTATTTCCAGCTCACCGGTACGCAGCATGTCGCCGGCGTCCATGCGCTGGCTGATCTGCATGATCGTCACTCCGGTGCGCTCGTGTCCCTGGAGGATCGCGTGCTGGATGGGAGCGGCTCCGCGGAGCAGTGGAAGCAAAGAGGCGTGAGCGTTGATACAGCCGAGTCGAGGCAGTTCGAGTACGCGGTTCGGCAGAATACGTCCGTAGGCAACGACAACAGCGAGATCGGGAGCGATCGCTTCGAGGCGCTCGACGAATGCGGGGTCGCCGGCGCGCTCGGGCTGAAGCACTTCGATGTCATGGCTATCCGCGAGCTGAGCGACCGCGGATCGGTGCATTCTCCTGCCGCGACCTGAAGGGCGGTCCGGTTGCGAGACCACCGCCGCGACATCCCGGCCGTCGTCGAGCAGCGCCTGCAGGCAGACCGCCGCGAACGGCGGGGTTCCCATGAAGACGAGCCGCAGTCGATTTGAACTCGGCGGGTTCGCCGAATCGCTGGAAGTGGGCCGCTCTGGCATGGCTGGTAAGGCGGATCCGTACCGGATGCGCGGGCTACAGCCCGCCGGTTCCGCGAGCTGAGTCGGAGCCGGTCTTGAAGCCGCGCTTCAGACGCTTTCGATACATCTCACGTTTGAGCCTGGAAATATGGTCTGTCAGCAGCGTGCCCTCGAGATGATCGATCTCGTGCTGGATGCATACCGCCTCGAGATTTTCGGCCTCGAGCTCGATTTCTTTGTGGTCGACGGTCCAGCCCTTGACCAGGATGCGCTGGGCTCTCTGCACCTCGGCCGTAAAGTTGACGATGCTCAGACACCCTTCCTCGTAGGAGACGGTCCCGGTTTTCTCGACGATCACCGGGTTGATGATCTTGAGCAGGTTGCGGCCGCGATCCTCGGGAGCGGTATCTACCACGATCGCGCGTTCGAGAATACCGACCTGGGGAGCCGCGAGGCCGATCCCGCGGGCGATGTACATGGTATCGACCATGCTGTTGAGCATTCCCGCAACGCGACCGTCGATCTCGCTGACTTCTTTGGCATCGCGAGTCAGCACGGGGTCGGGAAATTTGAGAACTTCGAGGACCGGCACGGGGCCAGTGAACGCGAAAACCAGCAGCAGCGCAAGATTCTGAGCGTGTGCGACGCGGCCGCTGCGCGCACAGCGATCAGCTCGATGCGCGGCTTTCACATCATGTCGACGGGGTCGATATCGACGAGGAGTCGAATCCGCGCGGCACGCGCCTGGGCCTCGAGAAGCCGGCGACACTCGAGGACAGCGTGCCGGGTGACGGCTCCGCTCGCCGACCGCACCTGAATGATGAATCGATAGCGGTCTTTGATGCGCTCGATCGCCGCAGGCGCCGGTCCGCGTACGGTCAGCCCCTCCGCAGCACCCTTGGATTGGATCTCCGAGGAGAGTCGCATCAGCGATTCGGCGGCGCGTCCGGCCATGGACTCGGCGGCAGAGCGATCAGCCCCCTCGACCCGCAGCAGCGCCATGCGCGAGAACGGCGGATAGCCGAGCTCCTTGCGCTCCTGGAATTCGGTTGTCGCGAATGTCTCGTAGTCGTGGCGGACGGCGGCCGCGATCGCGAAGTGGTCGGGACGGTAGGTCTGAAACACGACCTTGCCGCGGCGTTCGCTGCGTCCGGCGCGTCCGGCGACCTGCGTGAGCAGCTGAAAAGTCCGCTCCGCCGCTCTGAAGTCGGGGACTCCGAGCGCAAGGTCGGCCTGGATGACACCGACGAGCGTGACGCCCGGCGCGTCATGCCCCTTGGTGATCATCTGCGTGCCGATCAGGACGTCGACCTGGCCCGCGCGCCAACGCTGCAGGATCTCGCGTGACGTCCCTTTGCGCTCGGCCGCGTCGCGGTCGAGACGCTCGACCCGTGCGTCGGGGATCAGCCGTCGAACGGCCTCCTCGAGTTTCTGTGTGCCGAGGCCTTGCGCGCTCAACGCGTCGGCATCGCATGTCGGACAGCGCGGCGGCGTCGGCCGTGAGGAATCGCAGTGGTGGCAGCGCAGGCGGCCGTCGCTGCGATGAAAGGTCATTCCAACGCTGCAGGCCGAGCATTCGACCATCTCGCCGCAACTCCAACACTGCATGCAGGCGGCAAAGCCTCGGCGATTGAGAAAAAGCAGGGTCTGTCCGCCTGCCTCGAAGTTGCCGCGAGTCAACGCCGCGAGGTGATCGGACAATCCCCCCGTAGCGATAACATCCCGACCGCGCAGATCGACACACTCCACCGAGGGCAGCGGGCTGCCCGTCACGCGTGTGGGCAGCACGATTCGCGTATAGCGGCCGTCGTCGGCGGCCTTGCGCGACTCGATCGACGGGGTCGCCGAGCCGAGAACGATCGGGCAGCCGGCCTCGCGTGCCCGGACGACCGCGACGTCACGCCCGTTGTAGCGAACCCCATCCTCCTGCTTGAAAGCCGCGTCGTGCTCCTCATCGACGATGATCAGTCCGAGGTCGCGCAGGGGTGCGAGTACAGCCGATCGCGCGCCGACCGCGATACGCGCCTCCTGCCGGCAGATGCGGCGCCACTGATCCCATCGCTCGCCCGCGCTGAGCTCGCTGTGCAGCACCGCCACCGTCGGACCGAAGCGACCGACGAGCCTGCCGACCGTCTGGTGGGTCAGGGAGATCTCCGGCACCAGCAGCAGGGCGGTCGAGCCGCTGTCGAGCACGCGGCGGATGAGCTGCAGGTACACCTCGGTTTTTCCGCTCGAAGTAACCCCCTGCAGCAGTACGGGCTCGTACTTCCCGAGCGACCCTTCGATCTGTTCGACCGCCGCAGCCTGATCGGGGCTCAAGACGGGCTCGTCGGTTTGCTCGGCCGCGACATCGATCTCGCGGTAGAATTCGCGCTCGCTCCTGCGGACCAGCCCTGCCTGTTCGAGCGCCGCGATCTGCGGCCCCGGAGTGCTGAAAAGCTCGGTCAGTTCCTCGGTCGAGGCTCGACGACCCGGACGCTCCAGAAGGTAGTCGTAGATCGCGCGTCGCTTCGGCGCACGACCGAGGGCGGCGTCCAGATCCTCGCCGTTCAGCGTGCCGGTTATCTCCACCCATGTATGTGAGCGCGCCCGCACAGCCGGCTGGGTCAGCTGCTGCTCGACGCGGATGGCCTCTTTTCGCGCGAGCGCGGTCAGCCGCGACTGGGGCGAGCGATCTCCGAGTTGCTTGCGCAATCGCCGGACGTCGAGCTTGCCGCCGGCCGCCTCGAGCATGGTAACGATCTCGCGCTCCGCATCGGTCGTCGCTGCGCTTGCGTCGACGAGCTCGACAGTCCGCCGGGAAGATGCCGTCAGACCTCGACCGATCGCCAGCGAGGCGACTTCGGCAAACGAAGAACCGTAATAGCCGGCCATCCAGTCGAGTAGCTTGAGCAGCTCGTCGGTAAACAGCGGCTCGCTGTCGAGGACGTCATCGATCTCCCGACAATCGACGCCTGCCGGTGCAGCCTCGTCAATCGAGGTAACGAGTCCGGTCACGCGACGGGTCCCGAGCGGGACCACGACGCGTTTGCCGGGCGTGACCACGCCTTCGAGCGACGACGGCACCCGGTAGGTGAGCGCGTCGACCGCGGGAATACGCGGCAGCGGTGTGATTCTGGCGAAGGCGGACATCGTAAGGTTGCGGCGTTCCATGACACCGATTTCGTTGACGGCAGTGTCCGCCTTCGTCCATCGAAATGGAATGCCAGGGCGAAACAGACGTCGATTCCCGCCGCGTTCACTTCGAAGGGCGTTCGCGCCCCGCGCACAGCGGGCCGCTTACTGGGCGGTCGGTGTCGATCGGCTCACCGTCGCGATCATCGAACCCGGCGACGTTGAGCCGGTTCTGACCGCTTCTGCCACCGTACGCTGCAAAGCCCAAACGTCGATCTGCCCGGGTATCCTCGAAACGGCGCTCCTGGTCGACGCCGCACGTCTGCCGCATTTCGTGGCGCTCGAACCGCCTTGCTGTCGCCTGGTGCGGCCTGGTCACGAGGGAGCCGGGCGGCCGGCCATCGAGTCGCAAGCCGCGATGGGTGGCGAGCGGCAGGGGCTGCTCGTGCTGGAAGTGCCGGGGAACCTCCGCGTCCTTGCATGGACCTCCGCCGTTGGCGGTCTCTATCGGGTTTTCCGCAGCGCGCGAATGAACCTGCGTCGCGTCCACTGCGGCGAGATCGCCCGGCTTTGTCTCGCTGCCCATCTCGACGACCCGGAGCCGCTGACCGGCGACCCGAACGCAGGGGCTGCGCGGCTCGATCCTCTCGCTGCGGTTTCTTTGGCAGATGGATACGACCTCGAGCGTGGGGCGGGGGCGTCGCAGCTGTGTGTGCCGGTCGGCCTCGCCCTCATGGTCATCAACCCGGGCCTCGAGGCGCGCGCCGGCCTTTACGAGTTGCAGGGCTGTGACGCCGTCGGAGAACGCGCACCGGACGGGGCCTGAGGACGGTGGAAGTTCACAGCGGGGACCTTCTCGGTGCGCTCGACGAAGCTCGAGCCTGCAGGCGGGCAATTCGCGTGCGCCTTCTCGTGTTTGCGTTCGGCCTCGCTTCGATCGCTGCTCTGATGAAGTTCTCAGCGCAGAGAGGTCAGGAGCCGGCCTCTCATGCATCATCGCTCGTTCTGACCGATGGCGCTTCCCCCCGGCAGGAACGTGCGAGTTCGCGTTCGGGGTTCCCGTTCAATTCGCAAGAGAGGCCGGATTCCTCCGCGCACAACGACGCCGGCGCAGATGCCCGGCAAACCGACCTTGCTCGCGGCGGCGGTCGCTCGCGTCTCGATCGATGGTTGCGAGAGATCGCCTCCGAGGCGGGGCTCGGACTTGTCGTGGCGCCGGGCCTGGATGCAGAGGTCTTCGGCTCGTTCCGCGATGGCACGAGCTGGCGTGAGAAGCTCGAGTCGCTGTCGCGTGTACATGATTTCGAGTTTCGCGTCGGCGAGCAGGTGATCGAGGTCATGCCTGACCGGGAGCGCACTGGCGCAAGCAACCCCCGCGCAAGCAACCCCGGCGGCTGGACGCCGATCGACCGGACACTGCCGGGGGCGACACCGGGAGACTCCACGGCGCCGGAGGATTCTGCAGCGCGGACCGCACCTGAAGCGTCGACACCGCGCCCGGTGACCCGGGTTCTACCGGTCGAGAACGCGCGTGCCGCAGAGATGGCCGGGGTTCTGCGCGATGGGTTGCGCAGAACCGGCATCTCGATCGCCGCGGACCCGGCTTCGAATTCGCTCGTCGCCAGCGGTGCCGTCGAGCACGTCGCGACCGCCGAGCGAATCGCTGCGCGGCTCGACGTTGTCCGTCGCCGTTTCCTGCTCGAGGCCATGATCCTCGAGATCGCGAGCTCTGCGCGAACCGAACTCGGAGTTCAGTGGCGGGTGGAGAACGCCAACCTCGGAGCATTTGTAGATTTCCCTGCCGCATCGGGAAAGGAAGGCGAGGGTGACGAGGCCGGCATCGTCGTCGCCAGTTCGGGTAGCCACAATCTGCGCGCCCGCATCAGCGCGCTCGAGGCCGGGGGGCATATCCGCGTAGTTTCCCGACCGACCATCGTTGTCGTCGAGGGGAAGCCTGCATCGATCGAGAGTGTCCGCATTCTGCGCGTGCGCTTTCCGGACCGGGCCGCGCTGGTCACTGACTCCGAGGATGTCGCGGTGGGCGACCGCGCCGTCGAAGCCATCCCCGTGGGGGTGAGGCTGCGGGTCGAGCCGGCGCTCCAGGGCCGTCGCGATGTCATCCTGCGGATACGAGCGGAGTCGAGCACCCTCGGGCCGCCACTTCCGCCGGACGACATCCCCGAGGAGCTGAGCCGCGTCGTGGATGCGGAGATCGTCGTCGCGGATGGAGAGACCGCGGTGCTCGGTGGGCTTCTCCAGGTCTCGAGCGGCCGCGCCGGAGCCGGGGTCCCGTGGCTCGGCCGGATGCCGCTGGTCGGCCTGCTGTTCGGCCGCCGACGGGTCGAGCGTGAGGAGCGCGAGCTGCTGGTTCTGGTAACGCCGCACCTGCTGCCGACAGGAGCCGGTGGCCCAGGGTCGCGCTAACCGGTCCGTGTGATAGATTTCGCGAATGTTACGCTTTCTGACGGCCGGGGAATCCCACGGCCCGTCGCTCACAATCATCGTCGAGGGGATGCCGGCAGGCTGGCCGGTCGATATCGACGCGATCAACGGACACCTCGCCCGCCGCCAGATGGGATACGGCCGCGGCGGTCGAATGAAGATCGAGAAAGACGCGGTGGCGGTCACGTCGGGCGTGCGCTGGGGCCGGACGCTGGGCTCACCGGTCACTCTGGTCGTCGAGAACCGGGACTGGAAGAACTGGACTCGGAAGATGTCGGTGGACCCCGCCGACCGCGACGAGTCGATCATCGTTACTCGGCCGCGACCCGGACACGCCGACCTTGTCGGCGTGCAGAAGTACGATCACGACGACATCCGCAATGTCCTCGAGCGCGCGTCGGCGCGTGAGACCACATCGCGCGTCGCAGCCGGCTCCCTCGCGCGGCAGCTGCTCGAGCACTTCGGGATCCGCGTCATGGGGTACGTGGCCGAGATCGGCGGAATCGAGGCCGACACGAGCGGGATGTCCCCCGACGAAGTCTTTGCAGCCGCGGAGAACTCTGCGGTTCGTATGGCGGACGCCGACGCCGAGCGGCGCGTGATCGAGCTTGTCGACGCCTGCAAGAAAACCGGAGACACACTCGGCGGGGTCACCGAAGTTTGTGTGACGGGCCTGCCGCCGGGTCTCGGCAGCTATGTTCACTGGGACCGCAAGGTCGATGGCCGGCTCGCGGGAGCTCTGTGCAGCGTGCAGGCGGTGAAGGGCGTCGAATTCGGAGCCGGTTTCGGAACTGCGCGCGTGCGCGGGTCGGAGATTCATGACGAGATCGTCAAATCGGAATCAGGCTTCGGGCGATCGTCGAACAACTACGGCGGCACGGAAGGGGGGATGACCACCGGCGAGCCTCTGGTGGTGCGAACGGCCTTCAAGCCGATCTCGACTCTCATGCAGCCGCTGCGATCGGTCGATCTGAAAACCGGCGAAGAGTCGAAAGCCACGATCGAGCGCTCGGATGTGGTGGCGGTACCGGCAGCCGCTGTCATCTGCGAGGCTGTGGTTGCTTTCGAGCTGGCGAATTTCTTCCTCGAGAAGTTCGGCGGCGACTCCCTGACCGAGATCGAGCGCAACCACCGGGGCTACCTCCAACAGGTCGCCGAGCGGGCACCTGCGGGCTGATGAAACATCTGATCCTGACCGGCTTCATGGCCGTCGGGAAGACGGCCGTCGGGAAACGCATTGCACGACGACTCGGGAGGGATTTCATCGACACCGACAGCGTGATCGAGGAGCGCGAGTCGATGAGCATTCGGGAGATCTTCGAGACCAGAGGCGAGCCTGAGTTCCGGCGCATCGAGCGAGAGGTCGTTGCCGGCCTCACGCCGGACGGTCCGGCGGTCATCAGCACCGGCGGCGGCACATTCGTCGACGCGCGGAACCGCGAGGCGCTCGGCAAGCTGGGTGTCGTCGTGTGTCTGGTGACCAGTATCGACACCATCGTCGAGAGGGTGCAGCGCGGCGGCAAGCGGCCGCTCGCAGACGGCGACGCGCGCGAGCGACTGTCACGACTGTACGAAGAACGAATGGAGGCCTATCGCCAGGCGGACGTATTGATCAAGACCGATGGATTGACGCTGGAACAATCCATCGACCGGGTCCTGAAAATGATCAAGCCGCGCCTCAGGGCGGACACAGCCGGCGCGGGTGATGCCGCCGGGACGGGGGATCCGGGGAGCGACGCCGGCCGGTCGGGGACGGGGCCGCAAGCAAAAAGGAGCGTGAAGCGTCGTGAGTCACCGTGAAGTACGCGTTGAGCTGGGCGAGAGATCCTACTCGGTGCTCGTCGGTTCGGGTCTGATCGAACAGAGCGGATCGTTGATCGCCGGCCTCGGCCCGCGGCGATCGACAATTCTCGTGACGAACCCGACGGTAGCGGCGCTCTACCTCGAGACCGTTGAGCGCTCGCTCGGCGATGCCGGCTGCGACGGTCTGTTCACCGTCGAGATTCCCGATGGCGAGCGATTTAAGAACCTGGGAGCGATCGAGAAGATCTACGATGCCGCGCTGGGACACGGTATCGACCGTTCGTCGGTGGTCGTCGCGCTCGGTGGTGGAGTGGTCGGCGACGTGGCCGGATTCGCGGCTGCGACCCTGTTGCGTGGCATCGATCTGGTGATGATCCCGACCACACTCCTCGCACAGGTCGATTCCAGCGTCGGCGGCAAGACGGGAATCAATCGGCCCCAGGGCAAGAATCTCGTCGGAGCGTTTCATCAGCCGTCGCTGGTGATCAGCGACGCCGGGACGCTGTCGACGCTGCCCGATCGTGAGTATGCGGCCGGCCTCGCTGAGGTCGTCAAGTACGGGATGATTCTCGACCCGGCCCTGTTCGCTCTTCTCGAGTCGCGCGCGGCGGATGTTCGTGCCCGCGACGAGGAAATTCTCGGGCAGATCGTCGCGCGATCGTCCGAGTTGAAGGCCCATGTTGTCGAGCGCGATGAACGCGAGGGCGGGCTGCGGGCCATCCTGAACTTCGGTCACACTGTCGGGCACGCCGTCGAGCAGGCGACGGGTTACTCGCGCTATCTTCACGGCGAGGCGGTCGCCATGGGGATGGCTGCCGCTGTGCGACTCTCGGAGCGACGGGGTGCGTGCGGCGCGGAGGTCGGGGAGCGATTGCGCAGCCTGCTCGAGGCGCTCGGGCTTTCATGGGAGATCCCGGGCGATGTCGATCGAGCGCGCGTCGAGCATGCGCTTACGTTCGACAAGAAGATCCGACGTGACAGGCTCACGTTCATCGTCAATACGGGGATCGGTAGCTGCGAGCGCGTCGAGCTCCCGATGTCGGAGGTCACGGACGCGCTCTGAGACGCGCGCGGCCGCAGCAGCGGCTCTCGCGTGACCGATGGGGAAGAGATGGCAAAGTCCTCTGCGAAGCGTTCCTCGGTTCTGGTAGTGCACGGACCGAACCTCAATCTGCTCGGCTCGCGTGAACCCGAGGTCTACGGACGGGCCACGCTCGCGGATGTCGACAGCAAGCTGGCCGCTCTCGCCGGTGATCTCGGGCTCACTGTCGAGTGTTTCCAATCCAACGGCGAAGGCGAGATCGTTTCGGCGATCCAGTCGGCTCGCGGGCGGCATGACGCGATTCTGATCAACCCGGCCGCGTATACGCATACCAGCGTGGCCATCCGCGATGCGGTCCTTGCCGTGGACCTCCCCGTGGTCGAGGTCCATTTGTCCAATATTCACAAACGCGAAGAATTTCGGCGCAGGTCTCTGCTGAGTGACGTCGTCGTCGGGCAGGTCGTCGGGTTCGGCGAGGACAGCTATATGCTCGGGCTGCGGGCACTGGGCGGCGTTCTCGCGTCGGCCGCCGACTGAGCGGGGCCCGGGAGCGTGGCCGAAGGCACGGCGACCCGCGACCTCGCCACCGACTTCGCAGAGCAGCTCGGGCTCGGGCGGCCCCTGCACTGGCGCCTGGAGGGAGTCGGGCCGGGGGCGGCTGCGTTCGTACTCTCGCGCCTTCTTCACGCGTGTGAGCGGCCCACGCTCCTCGTCACACCCGATTCCCGCGCTGCAGATGAGCTGACGGTCGGTCTGCAGACGCTTCTCGGCGAGCGAGCGGACGAGGGCTTCCTGCAGCGAAGAATCCATTGTCTGCCCGCACGCGATGCGCCGCCGCTCGAGCTGGTCTCTCCACCACCCGAGATCGAGGCCGGCCGTACGGCCGCTCTCTATCAGCTCGCGACCAACCCGCGTGCGATCATCGTGGCCTCGGTCGACAGTGTATTCGCCCGGGCGCTGCCGCGTGAGAGGCTGCTGGAGCGATCGCTCGACCTGAGCGGCGGGTACGAGATCGAACTCGATGTCCTGTGCGCGAAACTCGCCGAGCTGGGCTACCGGCCGACCGGTCTGGTCGAAGAGCCTGGCGAGTTGGCAATGCGCGGTGGAATCGTCGACGTCTGGCCCGCCGGAAGTGAGTATCCGTGTCGCATTGAGCTGTTCGGTGACGAGATCGATTCGATGCGCTACTTCGATCCGGCCGATCAGCGCTCGTTCGGAGCGACGGACGCCCTCGTCATTCTGGCCGTAAGTTCGTTCAGCACCGACGATCTGATGTCCGCGCAGGTCCGGCGCGCCGTGCACGAGCGGTGCAACGATCTCATGCTCAGCGCCGGTGAGCGACGCAGGCTCGACTCGAGCCTCGCCGACGGCCTGCGATTCCCGGGGGTGGAGCTGCTCCTGCCGTATTTCTGCGATCAACCGGCAACGGTCGGGCAGTTTCTTCCGGCGAACGGTGCGGTCGCGGTCGTGGATCACGAAGGCGTCACGCGCGCGGTCGAGGACTGGCAGGACCTTCTCGGCGACGCGGAAGCGGCCGCGATCGAGGCCGGAACGTTCTACCCCGAGGTCAGCAGCGCGTACGCTTCGCGCGAGGAGATCGATAAGCTGTTGTGCCGGCGACCGATGATAGAGCTCGAGGCGTCAGCGGCAGGCGGGATTCTCAACAGCGATGCTTCGACCATGAAGCGATTCACGATCGACGCCCGCGCGAACAGCGAGATCGCGACGTCGCGTGTGCGCGTGAGGGCGCGGCGGGGCGACGGAGGCTTTCGGCCGATGGTCGAGCAGCTTCAGCGGCATCGCGCCGATGGGCGCCGTGTGGTCATACTCGCCGCCGATCCCACACAACTCGAGAGGCTCTCGCACCTCCTCGAGCTCTCCGAGGTCGGCGACGTCGCGTGCGCCGACGATTTCCCCGCTGCACTCGCCGGCGACTCGCGGCGCCTCTGGCTGGTCCACGGTCATCTCGACACCGGTTTTACAATGCCTTCCGATGGTCTGGTCGTCATCACCGACGAGGAGATCTTCGGACAGCGAAGGCGACACCTCCGTCGCCGGAAGGTCTCACGCCAACGCATCCTCTCCGCTCTCGCGCAGATCGAGCCTGGCGACTACATGGTCCACGCCGATCACGGGATCGGAGTCTATCGAGGCCTGAAGCACATCGCGGCCGGTGGAACCGAAGGCGACTTCATCCACCTCGAATACGCCGGTGGGGATCGCTACGACCTGCCCGTCGATCGCATCAACCTGGTCGAGAAGTACACCGGCGCGGGCGGCGCCGCGCCGACGCTGTCGAAGCTCGGGACACCGAGCTGGTCGCGTACCAAGAAGAAGGCCAAGGAGTCGATCCTCAAGCTCGCCCACGAGCTGCTCGAGCTGGAAGCGTTTCGTGCAGGCCATACACGTGCCAGCTTCGTCGAGCGCAGCGCGGACTTCGAGGAGTTCGAGGCGCGATTCCCGTTCGAGGAGACCGACGGCCAGAAGTCGGCGGTGGAGGATGTCGTCGGTGACCTGACCGGGGAGAAGCCGATGGACCGCGTGGTTTGTGGCGATGTCGGCTACGGCAAGACGGAGGTCGCAATGAGAGCGGCTTACCTGGCCGTCATGGGCGGCCGCCAGGTGGCGGTTCTTGTCCCCACGACCGTGCTGGCCCGCCAGCATCGCGACACCATCGTGAAGCGGTTCGAGGATTACCCGGTTCAGGTGGGGATGCTGTCTCGCTTCAACTCGCGCAAGGAGAACGTCGAACTGATCGAGGCCCTCGCGGCCGGCTCAATCGATGTAGTTGTCGGCACCCATCGCATGCTTCAGCGGGACGTTCAGTTCGAAAGGCTCGGCCTGCTCATTGTCGACGAGGAGCACCGTTTCGGCGTGAAGGCGAAGGAACGGGTCAAGCGGCTCCGGCGCGAGATCGACGTTCTGACGATGACCGCGACGCCGATTCCCCGGACACTTCAGCTCTCCTTGAGCGGCGTACGTGACCTCAGCCTGATCGAGACGCCGCCTGTCGACCGCCTTGCCGTGCGGACCTACGTCGCCCGCACCGATGAGGGGCTCATCAAGCAGGCGCTCGAGCGTGAGCTGTTGCGGGGCGGGCAGGCGTTCTTCGTCCACAACCGTGTCCAGACCATCGGTCACGCCGCGGATCAGGTAGCGCGGGCAGTGCCGCGTGCGCGAATCGCGATCGCGCATGGCCAGATGCGCGAGCAGGAGCTCGAAGCGGTGATGCTGACGTTCCTCAATGGCGAGGTCGATGTCCTGGTGTGCACCTCCATCATCGAGTCCGGTCTCGACATCCCGAACGCGAACACCATCATCGTCGATCGTGCCGATACGTTCGGGCTCGCGCAGCTTTACCAGATCCGCGGGCGAGTCGGACGGTCACACCGCCGAGCCTATGCGTATTTGCTCGTCCCTGCGGACAAGGCGATCACCGAAGAGGCGCGCAAGCGGCTCCAGGTGCTTCGAGAGCTGGACGATCTCGGCAGCGGTTTCCGGGTCGCGGCCCACGACATGGAGATTCGTGGAGCGGGGAATCTGCTTGGGAAACAACAGTCCGGTCATGTCACGGCCGTAGGCTTCGATCTCTTCATGCAGATGATGGAGGAAGCCGGCAAAGAATTGCGCGGCGAGCCCTATGTCCCATCGGTCGAACCGGAGATCGAGCTCGGCGCAGAGGCGTTCATTCCGGAGGGATACATTCCGGACGTCGGAGAGAGGCTGCTGTTGTACAAGCGTATGGCCGGAGCAGCGTCGCCGGAGGAGTTCGCACAGCTCGCCGACGAGATCGAGGACCGCTTCGGGCCTCTCCCGCCGCCGGTCAGAGACTTCCTGCGGGTCATGTCGCTGCGTCCCGCGCTGAAGGCCCTCGCGGTAGAGTCGCTCAAGGCGAGCGAGGATGCGGTCTCCCTGCGTTTCCATGAAGGCTCCCCGCTCGATGCCGGCACGCTGATCGAGCTCGGCACGCAGCGGCCCGAGCGGTTTCGCCTCCGGCCCGGAGGCGTGCTTACAATGCGGCTGGAGTCCGGCGCTTTGCCCCGGGATCAGCACGCCGAACACTCGCAGTGGCTCCAGGTGGTCGAGGAGATCGAGGCCCTGCTGCTCATGCTGAGGGGAAAGGTCGCTGAGGGCGGCAGAACAGCACGGACGGGCCCGGCGAGCGGGACGGCGACGGCCTGACGGAGACGAAGTGGAACGGATCAACAAGATGGATTGCTTTCGGACTCGATGGATCGGTGCGGGCGGTCTCGCCGCGTGGCTCGGGTCGGCGCTTTTCCTGACGGTCGCACTCGCGCCGCCCGGCTTCGCGCAGGATCGTGATGTGGTCGGTCCCCCGGATCGGGCGCGGACTGCTCCCGAACCATCTTCCCAGGCTGTGCCGACGGCCGACGCGGATTCCGGTCTGGCGGAGTTGAACGTGAACCCGCCCTTGCGCAACGTCAGACTCGTCAACGCGGTCATCGCGGCCGTAGATGCCTTCCCGATCACGCTTTACGACGTCGTCGAGTTCGAGCAGGGGCGCGCTGTGCTCCTGCCCCCGGAAGACCGCCGCGACCGGGAGACACTCGTCGAGACGATGGTCCGGGGACACATGTTCCAGGCTGAGTTTCAGGAGAAGGGGATCGTCGCGGATGACCCCGATGTCGACCTTTACGTCGAGAGCGTACTCCGCCAGAGCGGCTCGTCGCGGGAGGAACTCGAAGAAGCGCTCGCCGAAGTCGGCCTGAGCTGGGACGACTACTACGAGCGTATGCGCGAGGAGGTCCAGCGTCTGGCCCTGATCAACCGTGAGATTCGCACGCGCGTGAATGTCAGCCCCGAGGAGATCGAACGCTACTGGAAGGAGCACGATGAATTCGAACTGCCGGCGCGCGTGGTGCTCTCCGATATTTTCATTCCAATCGGGCGCGGCGGCACGACGATGGATTATCAGGCGGCCCGTCGCGTCGCAGACAAAGCCTACGAGATGGCAAAAGACGACGGCTTCAATGCAGCCGCCAAAGCCTACTCACGCGGACCGACAGCCGAAGATGGCGGAAGACTGGGCGAGTTCGCCGCCGGTTCCATGGCTCCGGAGTTCGAGGAGGCCGTGAAAGACCTGAAAGAGGGGCAGTTCAGCACGCCTTTCATTGTCGGCAACGCCTATCACATCGTCAGGCTCGACGAGCGACTGACCGGCGGACGCGTCCCGTTGGAAAAGATCCGGGATCAGGTGAGAGAGCAGCTGTACGCGCAGCAACTCGATGAGCGGTTCCGTCGGTGGGTCGAAGAAGACCTCGTGGAGAGACACCATGTGGTCATACAGCTCGATGAGGTCGAGCGGATCGAACGCGATCCGTCATCGAACGGCGCGTGAGTACGCCACCGTCGCTCGCCGTCAGCCTCGGTGACCCGGCGGGAATCGGCCCCGAGATCGTGTGCGCAGCGGCGGCTCGAGACGATGTACGCAGTGCCTGTCGACTGACCGTTTTCGGTGACCGCGGAGTCCTTTCAGCGGTCGGCTACGATGCAGACTCGCTCGAATCCGGTGCGACACCGAGCGCGATTGAGCGGGTCGTCGAGATCACCACGATGCCTGTCTCGAGCGGCCTGCCGAAACCCGGCAAAGAGGCCGGAGAAGGCGCTTATCGTTATCTGGATGCGGCTGCGCGAGCGACGATGGCCGGAGAGTATGACGCGCTCGTCACGGCTCCGCTGAACAAGTACTGGCTCGACCAGGCCGGCTATCACTACGACGGTCACACCGGGTACCTGTCCGAGCTTGCGGGCACGCCCGCCACGATGATGCTGGCCGGCAGGAAACTCCGGGTCGTACTCGTAACGACGCATGTAGCGATTGCGGACGTGCCCGGCCTTTTGACGACGGCGTTGATCGAGCAGCGAGCACGAACCGCCGCCCGATTTCTGGAACAGACAGCGGGCATCACCGCGCCGAGGCTGGCCGTCGCCGCTCTCAATCCGCATGCCGGCGAGGGCGGGCTGTTCGGTGACGAGGAGCAGCGGGTGATAACGCCTGCGGTGCAGTCACTGGCCGGCAGCGGCATCGATGTCGCAGGGCCGCTGCCGGCCGATACTTTGTTTGCGGCCGCTGCAGGCGGTGACTACGATGCGGTCGTTTGTATGTACCACGACCAGGCGCTCATACCTCTGAAGCTTCTGGAGTTCGGAAGGTCGGTGAACATTTCCATGGGCCTGCCGTTCCTGCGGACCTCGCCCGATCACGGCACCGCATACGACCTGGCTGGGACCGGAACGGCGAGCGCTGACAGTATGGCGGAGGCGATACTCGCCGCCGCGACAATGGCTCGCCGTGTGAAGACGAGGAGGAAGTCGTGAAGGTCAATTCCAGCATTTACCGCGAGTACGATATCCGCGGAGTCGCGGGCGTCGATTACGATGAGGCGTTCGTCGAAGCGCTCGGTCGCGCCTATGGAACGAAGCTGCTCAGCGAGAACATCACACGCGTGGCTGTGGGCCGCGACTGCCGTGTGACCGGGCCGGGCTACCACAAGATCATGAAGTCGGCGATTCGCTCCACGGGAGTGAACGTCATCGACATCGGTCAATGTCCGACGCCGCTGATGTATTTCGCCGTCCAGCATCTCGACCTGATGGGCGGGATTCACGTTACCGGCAGCCACAATCCTCCCGATCACAACGGCTTCAAGATCTGCATCGGAAAGAGCACGATCCATGGTGAGGGGATCCAGGAGCTCCGGCGAATCGTGGAGAGCGGGGAGATGGCCCGTGGCGATGGCGCCGAAGAGGTCTACCCGATTATCCCCGCCTATCAGGGCTATCTCGAGGAGCAGTTCGGGCGCTGCGCGGAGGGCGTGAAGGTTGTCGTGGACTCGGGCAACGGGACGGGCGGACCGGTAGGCCCCCCCGTCTACCGCGCCATGGGATGCGAGGTCATCGAGCTGTTCAGCGAGCCGGACGGGCGCTTCCCCAACCACCACCCCGACCCGACCGTTGAAGAGAACGTGGCCGATCTCATCAAGGCGGTGCGCGAGCACGGGGCCGACCTCGGCATCGCGTTCGACGGTGATTCAGATCGGATTGGAGCGGTCGACAACACAGGGCGAATCATCTGGGGCGATGAGATGCTGGTGATCTTCGCGCGGGAAATTCTGGCGAAGAACCCCGGCGCGACCATCGTCTCGGAGGTCAAATGCTCGCAACGCCTGTTCGATGACATCGAGAAACACGGCGGCAACGGGATCATGTGGAAGGTCGGCCACTCTTTGCTCAAGGCGAAGATGCGTGAGACCGGCGCCTTGCTCGGCGGCGAGATGAGCGGTCACATCTTCTTTGCAGATCGTTACTTCGGTTACGACGACGCGGTTTATGCCGGCGCGCGACTCATCGAGATCGTCTCGCGGACCGGTGATACGCTCGAACAGATGCTTGCCGATCTTCCGACAACGGTCTACACCCCTGAAATCCGCATCGACTGTCCGGACTCCATCAAGTTCGATCTGGCGGCCAAGGCCTGCGATCGCTTCAGAGACCTCGGCTACGATATCGTCGATGTCGATGGTGTTCGTGTGAAGTTCGAGGACGGGTGGGGGCTCATTCGAGCGTCCAACACCCAACCGGTCCTCGTGACACGCTTTGAGGCTCAGAGCACCGAAAGTCTCGAGAAGAATCGGCGGACCGTCGAGACTGAGCTCGACCGCATCAGGCAGGAGCTCGGCGCAGGCTGACCGACTCCCTCTGCATTCCCGTATGGCCAGCAAGATCGTCGTTAAAGGCGCCCGGCAGCATAATCTACGCAACCTGGATCTGAGCATCCCCCGCGATTCTCTGGTCGTGATCACAGGTCTGTCCGGTTCGGGAAAATCATCGCTCGCCTTCGATACGATTTACGCTGAAGGCCAGCGACGTTACGTCGAATCTCTTTCGGCGTATGCCCGCCAGTTCCTCGACCAGATGGAGAAACCCGACGTCGATTCGGTCGAAGGGCTCTCACCCGCAATCTCGATCGAGCAGAAGACCATAAGCCGCAACCCCCGTTCGACGGTCGGCACATCGACGGAGATCTATGACTATCTCCGGCTGCTGTACGCGACGATAGGACAGCCGCACTGCTACCGATGTTCGAAAGCGATCGCCTCGCAGACCGTCGCGCAGATCGTAGAGCAGGTGATGCGGCTCGATCCGAAGACGCGGGTCGAGGTTCTCGCGCCGGTCGTCCGGGACCGAAAAGGCGAATATCGGCGCGAGCTCTCCGAGCTTCGCAAGCAGGGGTTCGTGCGGGCGCGCATCGACGGTGAGGATGTGGAGCTGGTCCCGGATCTGAAACTGGCGCGCTCTTCCAGGCACACGATCGAGGTCAGTGTCGACCGGCTGGTGATCCGGGCCGGCATCGAGCAGCGGTTGACCGACTCCCTCGAGGTTGCGCTGCGACTATCGGATGAGACGGTGATCGTCTCGAGTCGTAAACCCGGTGCCGGCAAGCGTTTCATCGATCGGACTTTCAGCCGGAAGTTCGCCTGTCCGGATTGCGGGATCTCGTTTCCCGAGATCAGCCCGAGAATGTTCTCGTTCAACAGCCCTCACGGTGCGTGCGGTGACTGTGACGGGATCGGGAAGTCGACATCGTTCGATCCCGATCTTCTCATCACGGAAGCCGGCTCCGCTCTCGGGGATGGCGCGCTGAGCGCGTGGGGCAAGCGTCTCGCGGACAAACACGCGAAGTCTGTCGAGGCCGTGTTTGCGGCGCACGGGACGTCGAGCGA
>CAXQPB010000049.1:0-31558 GCA_964225545.1 Candidatus Nitrosopumilus sp.
AGGAGATGGCGCCGTGGGACATTGACGTTACGACCGAGGAGCCGCCTTTCACGATCTCGGGATCCGGACGGATCGTCTATGGCTCGAATGTCGGGCACGCTCTGGTCACCCAACAGCGCGACGCGAATGGCTTCTATGTATACACCCAGGGTGGCTGCGGTTGCGGCGGCGTCGCCTACCTCGGGGTGTTCGGCAACAGCTACTATCAGCCGGGCCTGACCTTCAACAGCGGCTCGGGCAGCAACGCGATGACGATCGCCCACGAATTCGGCCATAACCTGAACCTGAGCCACGACGGCACATCGACGTCCGGCTACTACTCCGGACATGGGAGCGGTGAGACAGGTTGGGGCCCGACCATGGGTGCGCCTTTCGGGAAAAGCGTCGTCACGTGGAGCCGCGCGTCCTACCCCGACGCGAACAACGACCAGGACGATCACGCGATCATCAGCGGATACCTCCCCCGGCGTACCGATGATCACGCCGATGCAATCCTGAGCAACGCCACGCCTCTGGTCGTCACCGGCGGCGTTAACGTTGTAAGCACTCCCAGAACGACCGACCCCGCGTGGTCGAGCCTTGCCAACAAGGGAATCATCGAAGACCCGAGCGACTACGACCTGTTTTCCATGTCTGTCGGAGAGGGAAACATCTCACTGTCCGTTCTCGCGGCCAACACTCAGACCTTCGAGGGTTCGCTGGTCGGCGCGGGCCTGAACATCCAGGCACGGCTTCTGGATTCCGGCGGGACTGTCCTGCAGACATCCGATCCATTTTCGCAGCTGGGCGCCTCGATCAACTACACAGTGACGGCAGCCGGCACCTACTATCTCGAAGTCACGGGAGTCGGAAAAGCAGCCGATGGCACGGACTACGGTTTTGCAGATTACTGCTCGGCCGGACAGTACTACATCAACGGGACGATTCCGGAGGATGTCGTGATCGTCGATCCCCCCGTCGCCCCCTCGGACCTTACGGCCAACCTCATCGGTGAAAACTCGATCGAATTGAGCTGGACGGATCCGTCCGTTGCAGCGACAGCGAACGAGACGGGCTACCGAGTCTTCCGGTCAGTGAACGGCGCGGGCTATGGCCTGATCGCGACCCTGGCGAAGGACAGCTCATTCTATTCGGATAATAACCTGTCCTCGGGTGAGTACTCTTACTACCTCGAGGTGTTCAACGCCGCAGGCACGGACGCGACCGCATCGACCGGTCCGATTGTCATTGACGTACCCCGCTTCGCGGTCGCAACAGCCGAGAGTACTTCTTCCGGCTCGATCGCCTCGGGATCCTACCTCTCCACCCAACAGCAGGCAGGCGCCGAAACGCTTTCAGAGCAACACAGCGGCGGGCGCCGAAATCGCCGGGTCTCGTCCCTGATCCACGACTGGAGCGTAACCGGTGTCACCCCCGGATCGTCTGTGACCCTCGACGTCATCGCCTCCGCGCCCTCAAACGGCGAAGGGGACGATTTCCGCTTCACGTTCTCCGTCAACGGCGGCCCCGCCCAGGAGCTCGGTACGGTTGTTGCGGGAACCGGACAGACCGTGCTGACCGCGTCCCTTCCCGGAACGACGTCGGGAACGGTGACGGTTGGTGTAGAGGATACAGACCGCACCGCGGGGGCCGGCGGAACCGATACCGTCAGCGTCAGCCTGATCCGGATTTCTTCCGCCGGCGACCCGGCCGAGCAGGCACCGGTCGTGATCATCGACTCGCCCGCGGACGGGACGACAGTGACTGGAGGAACCGAGATCGTGCTGACCGGTACCGCGACAGACTACGAAGACGGCGCGCTGTCAGCGTCGATCGCCTGGTCGTCGGACGTGGATGGCCCGCTTGGCACCGGAGCCAGCGCAGCGGTTGTCCTGAGCGGCGGGACGCCGCCGGTAACGCACCAGATTACCGCGACGGTGACGGACAGCGCGGGGCTGAGCGGTTCCGCCACAATCGCCGTCAACATCGATGACACACCGGTCGCGACGTCGATGTCGGTCGCCGACCTCGATGGGTCATCCTCGCTCAAAGGCAATGGTAAACGCTGGCAGGCAAGCGTCGCTGTGCGCGTTGTCGACGACCTCGGCAATCCGGTCGGCGGCGCGACCGTCTCCGGTTCGTGGAGCGGCGACGCCTCGGGGACGGGCAGCTGCCAGACCGACGGCAGCGGCAACTGCACCATCTCTGCGGGCGGGCTGCGCAACAACAGCGGCTCGGCAACCTTCTCGGTAACGAATATCGCGGGCAGCCTGAGCTACGACATCGGCGGGAACTCCGATCCGGACGGTGACAGCGACGGGACAACGATTACCGTTTCCGCCTTCTGAGGCTCGAATCAGCTGGGGCATGCCGATCCGGCCGGACGGCATGCCCCGCGATCCACGCCTGGACAAACGGGTAGTTTTCCCTGCCTGGCGATCCTGGCGGCCGCAAACACCAAGGTTTCCATGCACTTTTGACGGAGCGGGCTTCAACAATTCACGGGATTTCGAGCCGCGTTACAGCGGCATGAAGTCGCCTGAAACAGCGCCATAGCGCGGCTCAGCGCCCGCTCGCACTCTACGTTGCCGAAAAGACCGGAAAAATCGGCGTGGACAGCGGAAAAGCTGAGATATACCCTGTAGCGGTACCGGAGGGTGGAAAGTGATCGATCGAATATCCTGTAACGCCATGATGAGGGTCCCCGTGCTGGCGGCGGCAGCCTGCCTCGCGGTCAGCCCGCTCGGCACGAGTGAAGCCCAAGTGACGACGACCACGGCCGCCCCAACGACCACAACGACAATTCCCCCAACGACGACGACGACAGTACCCGCGACGACCACGACAACGGTCGCGGCGTCAACAACGACCGTCACCAGCAGCACGACTACCGCTGTATCCAGCACAACGACCCAGACTAGCATGACGACATCGTCGACGCTGGTCACATCGTCGACCGTAATCTTCAGCGGCTACCTCCAGCTCAACGTCTTCGTCGCCGGTCAGGGGGCATGGGAATTCGTTGACACAGAGGAGACAAACATTGTCGACGGCGCGGTAAGCGTTCCCGGCGTTTTCGAATTCTCCGGTACAGCGACACAGGAACTCGGGAACTATGGAGCCACGCTTTCGCTGATACCGACCGCGCCGGCGGCAAGCGCCGACGCAAAGAACCTCAGCGCCGATGAGCTGACTGTGTTCGTGACCTTGTCGACTCAAGATTTTGATGAGCCCAACGGCCCCGCGGTCAAGTACTCGCTCGACCAGGTCGGCGTTGCCTCGAACGCGCTCTCCTCTACCAACGTTGATATCTTCGACAACTACATCGACGCATACGTCAGACCGGGGGATATCTATCTTGGCGGCACCGACGCCGGCTTCCTCGAGACCCCCGGTGAGTTCAAGAGCTTCGATAGCGGTGCATCGGTCGCCGATGTGAGCGCGGCGCACTTCTACTGGGCATTCACGCTCGGACCCTACGACGCGATCTCGATCGGTACCGATGACGCGTACGAACTCAATATCGGCAACCAGGCCCGAAGCTGCCTGAAGAAGATGAACGATGGAGCCCGCAAGGTCGCTTTCACTGCCAATAAGGTGGACGCGAAGTGCTACAAGACCGAGGGGGACATCACGGCCTGTGTCGATGACGAGTCCGACTCCCGCCAGACCAAAACAAACGACAAGCAGATGGAGAACTTCAGTTCGGCCTGCTCCATCGTGCCCGACTGGGGTGTGAACGGCGGTAAATGCTGTATCGGAGGGGGTACCACCGGTCAGTCCTGTGTTGACCCATCAACGTGCAACGGCGGGACGTGCACGACAGGCGGCTGCACCCTCAGCGGCGACCCTGAAATCAACGGGCTCATGCACGACATTTACGGGGCAACGATCAGCAACCCTACCGAGCGTCGCGATCGCGCCTGCGTGAAGACCGTTACCCGCTTCAGCGGAAAGGTCTGGTCACTGCGCGCCAAAGAGTTCACCGGTTGCAAAACCAAGTCCTTCCGGGACATCAGCGGTGATGCCGACCTCAAGAGTCTTTGTCTTGAACCGCAGCAAGCCGATTCGAAAGGCAAAATTGCCAAGTACGAGGAGAAGCTGAAGTCGAAGACGCAGAAGAAATGCATCGATCCCGCAGACATCAGCGATCTGAGCACGATGTTCCCGGGAGACTGTGCGTTCGAGACGGTGGAGAATTTCGGCAGCTGCGTAACACGGCTCATCAACTGCCGTTTCTGCCAGGCGACCAACTCAATTGATGACATCTCGCCCGGCGTCGATTGCGACACATTTGATGACGGCCTCGTGAACACGAGCTGCCCCTGAATTCCGCAGCAGGCGGCGTCTAACGGACCGGGAGGAACCCCGCTCGACGCCGCCTGCAGCGCACCGCCGAATCATCACTCCTCGACCGACTCGTTCAGCCGCCCTCCCCTGTTCCTGCCACGCCGGTTCTGACAAACCGCTTCTGACCGCGCTCTCGATGTCAGTCGTTGTCCGTGTTTGAGGCCTGGGCGACCTGCACTCCGACGAGTCGCCCGATAAAGACGGCAAGGAACACAGGCCCGATAATCGCCTCGACCGCCGAGAACGACCTGGCGAGGGTAGAAGCCGGTGTGATGTCGCCGTACCCGAGCGTCGTGAGTGTCACCAGGCTGTAGTAGGTGAAGCGCGTCGAGTGAATCCGTCCCCCACCCTCTCCGTCTGCAGAAACGGTGGCGGCAATATCGCCGTTAAAAGACCCCGGAGACAGGAACTCGAACAGCGCGTAGACATCCGCAAACCAGATTCCAACCAGCAGGTACACCACGAGCCCCGCACGAATCAGATCCGAACTGACCGCGCGCTGAGCCATTACGTGGTCGAGCATCACCTTGATTACCAGTCCGAGGAATACGAGACTCAACAGATGATCGATCACTACGAGCCATTCGTGGTGCACGAACAGGCTCATCAGGGAGAGAATACACAACGGCACGGCGAGCCCGAGCGCGTATCGATGCCTCTCATCAACGAGGCGGATCGAATGAACCCCCGAAATAATGACAAGTATCGTCAGCCCGAGAACAACACCGTGTCCATATCGAAACTCCGATGCGGCAGGCCCGAACAGCGCCAGAAGCATCAGAGCGCTCAGCAGCTGGCTGAGTCGCGAGGTCGCGTGATCGAGGTTCGGCGGTTGCGCAGGCGTCTTACGAGATCGTTGATCCACAGGTGTACCGCCCGCCCTCTTGGCAGCCGAGCAGCCTCAAGTCCACCGCCTCGGGTGGGGACCTCTTGAAGAGAGTGTCGAGCGTTCGAAGATCGTGGGTGTACGAGGGGCCCGGAGTGCACGGTCCGGCGCTTACAGGTCGAAGTAGAGCTTGATCCCGCCCAGCACGTTGGACGCAGCGACAGCGGCAAGCAGGAGCCCCATCACGCGACTGATGACACTGGCTCCGCTGTCGCCTACCAGACGGTGGATGCGGCCCGCAGCTCGCAACAGTATCCATGTCACGAGCAGCACAGTCAGCATGACACACGTGATCTGGAGCTGTTCTCCGACTCCATGCAGGTCGTTCTGTGTCAGAAGCACCGCTGCAAGCATGGCCCCCGGGCTCGCGATCGAGGGGACCGCCAGGGGGAAGACCGCAGGGTCCGCCTTCCCTTCGATCATCGCGAGCTCGGACTCGGGTTTTCCGGGCCCGAAGATCATGGTCAGCGCGAAGAGAAACAGAACAATCCCACCGGCGATCTGAAAAGCGGAGAGGGGGACGTCCATCGCCTTGAGAATCGGCTCACCGGCGGCGACAAAGAAGACCAGTACGGCCGCTGATATGGCTACGGCTCTGGCTGCAACCCGCGCCCTTGATCCGCCCTCCAATGAGTTTGTAACCGCGACGAATACCGGCACGGATCCGATCGGATCAATCACAGTGAAGAACGCGATGAAGATTGCCACAAAGTCGATCATCCAGCGCGCCCTGAACTCGGCCTTTTGTGGCGGCGGTCGAGCACGACGACCCGGTCATCCGACTCCAGAGTCAGCTCGAGTTCCCGGCTCGGGTTCAGAAGAACCGTGTCCGCTCTCCTGGCCCCGCGCACGACCCCCAGTGCGACCTCCCCGAAAGCGGCCACAGCCAGGCGAATCTGCTCGTACCTCACTGGCCCGTCGGCGGTCAGAATCTCATGCGCAGGGCGAAGTCGGATGTGATGACCGTCGGGCTGAGCGAGTCCGGCGCTCACGTAAGCCAGCTCCGGTCGTAGCGTCACCTGCGATTGAAGGTAACTAACGAGTTTCGGCCCGACGATCACGTCCACACCCGATTTCTTAAAGAGAAACTCCGAGTCTTCGTCGAGGAGTTCCACGACCACTTGCGGACGCGGCCCCTCGCCGGCGTCGAGCAAATTGTCGAGCACGGAATGAATCAGCACCGTGCTGGCATCCGCCTGCTCCTCGAGCGCGAACCGCTCACGCGCCGGCAGGTAGACCGTGTCGTACTTTCCGGGCCCAAGCTCTTCGAGCACGTGGGCGATCGAGATATCCGCTTCGACATTGCGAATGACGGATCGTCTCTCGGCAAGGATCGGCGCGATCAGTCGACTGCGCGTTTCGACATCGGTCTGACCGACGATGTCGAACTCGTAACGAACGTCGTGAGCGCGGTCGAGTTCACGCAGCAGCACAGGCACACGCCGACTCCAGCCGAGTATTAGCACTCGCCGGACGCCGTCGCTCTCGTCCGGTAACAGATCGGCGGCCGGCGGCACCTCTTCGACCGCTTGTTCATCATCTGCGCCCATGCGGCAATCATCATGATTACGCGCGATGAGCACGAGCAGATCCTCTGCGTCGACAACCGAATCCGGGTCGGGATTGAAGATCGGCTCGTGACTGCCTCGAGGGATCAACCCGATCAGAACGGCTTCGTGCAAAGCCGAGGCGATAGCGGAATAGCGCAACCCCGCCTGTCCCTCCACGCTACGCACATACAGGGCGTTTCCTACGTTGAGGGTAAAGAGTTCGTTGATCACCGCACAAAGACCCGGCTCTCGAATACTCTGGGCAATGAATCGGCTGACGACCTCATCGACGGCGAGGATCTGACATTCCCCCTCGTAAACGCGCATCGCGGTGGTCGTTTTGCGGGGGTCGTATATGGTGCCGACAACCCGTGGCAAAGCGCCCACGGAGGAGCCAGCGTGCGCGGAGACGGTCTTGAGCGTCTTCACTACCTGGGCGTCGACTGCATTCGGATCGCGCTCGCCGAAATCGGCTCCGGGCAGGATGATGACCGCAGCCTCTCGGAACCCGACCCGCTCGAGATGTTCGAGCCGAAGCGGAGAACCAGACCTGACCAGAACCCGGCGGTCGTCCCAGAGCTCGCCGAGCCGGTCCCTCAACTCTTCGATCAAAGCCTGATCGACCTGCTCGGCGAGGATCACGATCCGCACGGCTCGCGCTCCACGCGCGCGCAGAAATCTTCTCATACGCGGCCCTGTCCCGAGGAGGCCTTCAACCACGCGCGCGGTCCGGCGCGTCCATCCGAGGATCAGAAAGTGATTCGACAGTGCTACCGGAGTGACCCCGGACTCGAGCCGTGTCAGCTCACGGTTGAGCCACTGGGTAAGAATCGCGACGAGCAGCCCGAGAAAAAGCAGATAGCCCAGAACCGTAACGATTGTGGAGACAACACGTCGCGCGGTCCCCTCGTCATCACCGAGGTAGCCGGGGTCCGTCAATCTCAGGAACGCCCACCAGATCGCGTCGCCACTTCCCCCTAATTCAGGATCCAGCAAGCGCGCGACTTCGCCGGAGACCACGGCGACCATACCGACAACGAGCGCGGCGAAGAGCAGGCGATAGCGCAGCCCCCGCATGAGCAGCCGCTCGATCAGAAACCGAACCCGGTCGATAACTCCGGGCCCACGATAGACGCGTTTCTCGCTCACCCTTCGACCGCTACCGGCCTTGCGATCCCGCGCATCAGTCGGCCGAGAAGGTCGGCCCCTGTGATGACACGGCGCTCCGAAGCCCAGACCACAATGACGTCTTTGTGAATGATATCGTCCCCCGCTCTGCGCCGCTCGGCATTGAACTCCGGGAGCACCGCCTCCAGACGTGTCTTGATATCGCGCACCACAATCGGAGCGTGGCAGAACTTGCGAACATCCAATGGGCCGTCGTCAGCAAGTGCAGCGCGAAGGAATCGATGGGCATCCAGCGCTCGCTGCGGCTCTCCTTCGAGATCCGTGATGATGACCCAGCGCTTGCCCGAGGCGCGGAGTTGACGCAGGAACGGGTCCTCGGGACTTCGCTCGAAGTCAGGGAAGACCGGAGCGCCATCGGCTGCCTCGAGCGCCACGACACTCTCGGGATCCAACGCCTCACCTTCCTGTGACACGAGGACGTCGTCGAGCGCCAGAAAGTTGAGCGCACCGACCCCCTCCACCCGGCTCACCTCGGAATCCGGGGCCGCAATATGACGCTTCAGCAGACTGCGCAGCTCACTCTCCCCCGAGTACTCGAGCCCTTCAGGACCGAGCCACGCATCAAGAATCATCGCAGTCGGTTTGGCCAACGGGTAAAGCAAGAATCGCCAGAACTTCAGCAGCGGCCTCGACAATGTCGCCATACGCAGCGCGTTCCGCGAGAAGTACGCCTGCGGCGCGATCTCGCCACCGAAGGTGATCAGACATGTGGAGAACAGAAATCCCGAGACTCCGGCGAGTACGGAATCGGAGAGCAACGTCAGCAGTACGTTCGTACTCACGTTCCCCCAGAGAATGGTGGTAAGAAGCAGGTTCGAATCCCGCCGCAACTCCATCAGTCGGGCGGCATCCTGGTCCCCCGCCTCGGCTTTGACCTGCAGCTGAAGAGCGCTGAGACCGAACAACGCGAGGTTCAGTCCGGAGAACGCCGCTGACTGCAGGACGCAAAGGGCGATACCGACCCATGTCAGGGCATGGAAAGTGTCCACGGCTTTCGTCTAGCAGAGCGCTGCGACGTTGGAAACGCGAACCGCGTCCCGAAAACGACGATCATCGAGGCTCGCGCGGCGGCCCGGCGGGACCGGCTGGCGATTCTCCTCGGGCACGCGACCTTCACCCACGAATCCGGTCCCGAGTCCGTCCATGCGCCGCATTACGCTCGATGAACTCGATGATCTTGCCGGCGATATCCCGACCGGTCGCCTTCTCGATGCCTTCGAGTCCCGGCGATGAATTCACCTCCATGATCACCGGGCCGTGATTGGATCTGAGCAGATCGACACCCGCGACCCTCAGCCCCATGGCCTTGGCGGCCCGTACCGCCGTCGCTCGCTCCTCCGGCGTCAGCTTTACGCGCTCGGCGATTCCGCCGCGATGCAGGTTGGAGCGGAACTCCCCCTCGACGCACTGGCGCATCATCGCGGCAACGACTCGTTCGCCCACGACGAAACAGCGAATGTCGGAACCGCCAGCCTCGCTGATGAATTCCTGAACGAGAATATTCGCGTCGAGGCCGCGAAACGCCTCGATAACCGAGGTGGCGGCGCTCGGGGTCTCGGCCAGAACAACGCCGATACCCTGTGTGCCCTCGAGGAGCTTGACCACCAGCGGCGGCCCACCCACAACTCCGATCAGGCCCTCGATGTCCTTGGTCGAGTGGGCGAAACTGGTCACGGGCAGCCCGATACCGCGCCGGGCGAGCAGCTGGAGACAGCGCAGCTTGTCGCGTGAGCGCGTAATAGCCTGGGACTCATTGAGCGGATACACGCCGATCATTTCGAACTGACGAACCACCGCCGTTCCGTAGAACGTCTTGGAGGCGCCGATCCTGGGGATGATGGCATCAAACCCCTCGAGCGACTGGCCCTGATAGAGCACAGCCGGTCGTCGCGAGGTGATGTTCATGTAGCAGCGCAGGTAATCGATCACGTGCATCTCGTGACCGCGCTCCTCGCCTGCCTGCTTGAGACGGGTAGTCGAGTAAAGCGAGGCTTTCCTCGAAAGAATCGCGATCTTCATCGGGACGCGTAGTCCGGCTCGTTGTCCGGCCTCCACTTGATGCCGCAACCGATACTGGGGATCTGATCCTCGGGCGCTGGCATACCCGTGAGGACCGAGTCGAGCGCAGCGCAGAGATCGTACCCCGTCACCGGCACGTCGTTTCCCGGTCGACTTCCGTCGAACTGCCCCCGGTAGACAAGCCGGGCCTCGCTGTCGAACACGTAAAGGTCGGGGGTACAGGCCGCTCGATACGCCTTCGCCACCTCCTGCGTCTCATCGAACAGGTAGGGGAACGGGTATCCACGCCGGCGCTTCTCTTCGCTCATGGACGAAGGCGCGTCCTCGGGATACCGATCCGGGTCGTTCGAGTTGATGCCGACGATCGCGACGTCGCGATCGATATACTCCGCGCTGAGCTCTGCAAGACGGTCCGCGATGTGTTGAACGTACGGACAGTGATTGCACAGGAACACGACAACCAGAGCGGCTGCTGTAGTGAAGTCGTCCAGACACACAAGGCGGTCCTCGGTATCCTTAAGCTGAAACGAAGGCGCCGGCGTACCGAGCGCCAGCATCGTCGAAGCAACCGCCATGGGGGCCCTCCCGATTTTTAAAGAGGCGCGAAGATACACCCGGAAGGCGCTCGCGGCAACAGCAAAATGCTCGCCGTTCGGGCTTGTGTCGGACGGGGCAAAGTCTAGATTCCGCAGTGGCGACCCACGTGCTCAGACCGAAACAGAAACTCGGTAAATACCGGATCGAACGCCGCCTCGCGGAGGGCGGATACGCCCACGTTTACCGCGCCTACGATACCGTCGAAGGCGTCGAGGTCGCGCTGAAGATTCCGATCGCGTCAGTCAGGGAGGCGGCCGCTCTCGACGAATCCTGTCGAGAGGTTCGGCTCATGGCGCGGCTCGATCATCCCAACATTCTGGCGATCAAGAACGCGGACATTCTGGATGGAAAGCTGGCAATCGCGTACCCGCTCGGAGAGCGCAGCCTCGCCGAGCGCCTTCGGTCGCGCCTGGCCGCGAAAACCGCCCTCGAATACGCGGACCAGATGTTGGCGGCGCTCGCCTGCGCGCACCGCCACAGGGTCGTCCACTGCGACGTGAAGCCGGAGAACTTCATTCTCTTCGCGGACGGCTCCCTGCGCCTGGGCGATTTCGGAATCGCGAGGATCGCACGCACGACTCTGCCGGTTTCCGGCTCAGGCACCGTCGGCTATGTCGCCCCCGAGCAGGCGCTCGGCAAGGCTTCGCTGCGCTCGGACGTCTTTTCGATGGGCCTCGTCGTGTACCGGATGTTCTCCGGACGGCTCCCCGAGTGGCCCTATGAATGGCCCTTCCCGGCTGCCGACCGTGTCCGACGCAACTTCGGGCCGGAGATGGTCACCGTGTTGAGACGGGCTGTCGACGTCGATTCCCGCCGGCGCTTTGCCAACGCCTCGGCCTTGCATCTGGCCTTCCGGCGCGCGAGATCGGCGGTGAACGGGGCGCGCAGTCAGCGCAAACGCCGCAACAGCTCCCCCCAGGGGGCACTGCTCTGGAAAGAAGCGCGGCGAAGGCAGTTCATTCGCCTCTACCGGCGTGCCCTCGATACCAGGCACACCTGCAGACGCTGCGAAGGACCGGTATCCGAGGCAATGCAGCATTGCCCGTGGTGCGGCACCGACCGGACAAGGCACGAGGGAGAAACCTCTTTCCCGGCGTCCTGCTCACGCTGCCGACGCGGGATGAAGCTGGACTGGCGCTACTGCCCCTGGTGCTACGGAGCAGGATACGAGCCGCACTCGAATCGAGAATACCCCGATGTCCGTTACTCAGCTCGCTGTGGGAACCAGGCGTGCTCGCGGCGGGAGCTGATGCCACATATGCGTTATTGCCCATGGTGCCGGACGAAGGTGAGGAGGCGCTGGCGTGTTCCCGATCCGGGAAAACCCTGCCGCGCCTGCGGCCACGGCGTTCTGACCGACTACTGGGATCACTGTCCATGGTGCGGAACCGCGACCGCGCGAAGCTGAGCTGACGGATGACGGCGCGTAAATCACCTCCGCTGCTGCTGTCGCGGATCTCGATGAAACGATCGCTGGCGGGCCCACTGCTGGGCGGTACGGTCGCGAGCCTGACGATGCGTTGTCCGGGGGCGGACGGCCCCAACGAGGATTCGGCAGCGATCCTCCCGATCAACTCGGACTGCGCCGTTATGGCAGTCGCCGACGGCGTCGGCGGGCACCGGGGAGGCGAGCGCGCATCAAAGCTGGCGCTGAAATTCCTGGCGAGTTCGCTCGAGCAGGCGAGCCATGAAGAGGCCGGCGTCGATGGAGATTGGCGCGGCGCGATCCTCAGAGGTTTCGAGGGAGCAAACTCGGCGGTGCTCGCGGAAGTTCCCGGCGCGGCAACCACCCTCGCCGTCATCGAAACCGACGGCCGCTTTGTCCGCCCCTACCATACGGGAGACTCCGCGATTCTCATTACCGGTCAACGAGGACGGATACGGCTGCGAACCATTGCCCATTCACCGACCGGGTACGCCATCGAGTCCGGGATGATCGACGAGCGCGACGCGATGGTCCATTCAGATCGACACCTGGTGTCCAACGTCATCGGATCTGTCGAGATGAGGGTCGAGGTCGGCTCGCAGCTCGAGCTGGCGCGCCGCGATACGCTCGTCATCGCGAGCGATGGGCTGTTCGACAATCTTACCGTTGACGAGATCAGCGAGACCGTAAGAGCAGGACAGCTTACTGATGCGGTTGATGCGCTCGCGGAGGCCGCCAGGGCGGCCATGGATGCAGGTGCGCCTGATGACCTCACCATCGTGGCTTACCGGCGTGGCTGAGCGCGCCCATCGCCCGACGTCCGGCACCGCATGCCGACCGCTGCGGGGTCGGATCGAGGTACAACACGACATCCGGCATGCTGGCCACGCGAGGGCGCCTTGGAAAAGCGGACGAAGCTCATGACGCGACGGGATTCGGCAAAATCCACAACGGGCGAACTCCAGCGCATTGGCTGGATTGAGCGCATCGACCTCCCCGAGTGGGGAATCACCGAGTTGCCCGCGAAAATCGATACCGGCGCTCGCAGCAGCGCTCTGCATGTCGATTCGATTGAACAGGTGGGTGAGAAGCGCATCGCATTCGATGTCGTGCTCGATCGAAAGCAACCGCGACAGCGCGTCCGGGTCGAGGCGGAGGTCGTCCGTCAAGGGCGCGTACGGGCAAGCTCCGGGCAATACACCCGGCGCTACTTCGTACGTACGTTGCTTCGCATCGGCTCGACGAGCAAGACCATCGAGATCAGCCTCGTTGCGCGAGAGAAGATGATCTACCGCATGTTGTTGGGGCGCACGGCCCTCGCGGGGCACTTTCTCGTTGACGCGGCTCGCAGGCACATCCTGACGCCGCGGCGCAGGCCGAAGCCGGGATCCTGACACTCCGCCCCTCTCCCTCCGGCCCAAGGCTCGGGTGGCACTGCGCATTCGCTCGGTGCATGATCTCGGCCGATCCGGTTCTGATCCCCGCCCCCCTGCGCGGGCAATTCGCGACCTGAGGATTCCCTCCGAATGAAGAACAGCCCTGGAAAATGCGCCCTCCTGATCAACCTCGCGCTCATTTCATGGATCGCGGCCTCCGATGTTCGCGCGGCGCCGGTGAAGAGCCCTCCGTCCGACGCGCCCGGCGCCGCGACGCCTGCCCCGAAGGCGGGGAATACCTCCGACCCGGCGCCCACAGATCCGGCCCGGAAGATCTCGCCCGGGTCGACACAACCGGGCAAGGACGCCGTCGAAGGGAAGTCGGAATCGAACAAGCCCGACGCGAAAAAAGGTGAGAAAGACTCGGGGAACGCCGGCGACGAGGAGAAACCCGCAGAGGATCCTGCGGCGAAGGCCCGTTCGCTTGTCGAGCAAACCCAAAGCACGATCGACGCAGTCCTGGAGCTCGAGCCGAAACTCGACGCCGCGACGGGCGAGCAGCGCGCACTGCTGTTCGAACAGCAGAACGTAAAACGACGAGCAGCCGGCGAGAAGTTCCATGCGCTGGTTGCGGAGGTGCAGCGGCTGCGGAAGGCGAACGTCGACGATGCCGGTGCGGGCAAGGCGGCCGTTCGCTTCGTGGACCGCATCGATACGTGGGCGCAAACCCGGCTTTCTCAGGAAAAAAAACTCATCGAGCGCCTGCGTACGGAATGGGACAAGGCAACGCCGGAGCAGCAGCTCGAGATCGACCGTCAACTGGCTGCGGCCAACATCGAGTACGACCGACTGCTCCGTGGCATGCTGGACGTCTGTCAGTCGCGCGAGGCCCTCGGGCTCGATTCGGAGAAGCAGTACCGGCAACTCGACGAGCTGTTGCAGCAACGCGCTGAGACTCGCGCCGGACAGATACGAGTCACACAAAAACGCATAACGGAGCTCACCCGCCAGGCCGGGACTTCGGACGAGAACGAGTCCAAGCGCCTGCAGGAAGACATCGCTCGCAATCAGGCGCGGCTCGATCGTCGCACGAAGAGCCTACAGCAGATCATCACGCTGATGGACGCGCGGAAGTTGCCGACGGCAGAGTATCGACAGTTGCTCATCGCCGCGACAGGCGAGATCACCACGGCGATCTTCGATCGTGAGGTAGCCTCGGGCCTGATTCAGGAGGCCTGGAACGCAGCAGAGGAGTGGATCGTCGCCAGCGGCCCGAGTCTGCTTTTCAAGCTGGCGCTGATCGTCGCGATCATCCTCGCATTCCACATTCTGGGCCGTCTGGCCCAGCGGCTGATGCGCAGAGCGCTGCAAACGTCGAAGGTCACGCTTTCGACGCTCCTCAAGGACTTCTTCCTCACATCGACTTACAGGGCGGTGATCGGTCTCGGATTGCTGATCGCGATGTCTCAGCTCGGGGTCGAGATCGGGCCCTTACTCGCAGGACTCGGCGTCGCCGGTTTCATCGTCGGCTTCGCACTGCAGGATACTCTTTCCAACTTCGCGTCAGGCATGATGATCCTGATCTATCGACCCTTCGACGTGGGCGATGTCGTCAACGCCGGAGGCGTATCCGGCAAGGTCGACCAGATGACACTGGTCACAACCACGATTCTCACGTTCGACAACCAGCGGCTCATTGTTCCAAACACGAAGATCTGGGGCGACGTGATCACCAACGTGACGGCCGAGCGCGTACGCCGCGTCGATCTCAAGTTCGGTATCAGCTACGCGGACGACATCACGAAGGCCGAAAAAATCCTCGCTGATATCGTCGAGAACCATCAAAAGGTCCTGCCAGATCCAGCGCCAAACATCCGTCTGCACGAACTCGGCGACTCATCGGTCAACTTCATCGTCCGACCATGGGCACGAACGGTCGATTACTGGGATGTGTACTGGGACGTGACGCGAGAGGTGAAGAGACGCTTCGATGCCGAGGGAGTCACAATCCCCTTCCCGCAACGCGATGTTCATGTGCATCGTGCCGACAACGGCGACAACGACCGCTGAGCTCCCGCGTTTGCCTGTCGGGAGTGGTGCTCGTGCTTTGCCCGGCGAGATCCCCCGGGCACTCAGGCCGGGCTGGCGCGCTCGAGTTCGGCGATTCGATTCTCGAGCCAGCGTGATTCCCAGAAATTGACACTCGCGGCCAGCAACAAACGATGAGCCTGGAGGCAGACCTCAGCGCACTTCGGGTCCCCGGCGTCGACGCGTAGACCGATCTCCACGAGGTGCAAGGCCTCGAGGGGCCTGCCTGCGGCGAGATGCTCTCCGGCACGACCCGCGAGCGCGGAAGGTCCGCCGGCCAGCTCGACGAGATCCGCGTCGACACTCGTCGGCGGGATTCCGTAAAGCTCGGTAGTCGACTGGTGGTGGAACCACCCGGCGTAATACTCCCAGATCGCCCTCACCGACCAAGCGACCTTGCCGTACCCCTGCCCCACCTCGAGTTCCGCAGGCAATCGAATCTCGCGCATCAGCGTCCATACATCGGTTCCGGCATTCATCCCGGCCACCACCGCATCGTGGACGTGAAGAACCGCGGCCTTCATGCGCTCGAGTTCGGCCCGAATGACTTCTCGCCCGTGAACCGGATCGAAATGTCCGACAAGCAGCGTCTCCGGCGCGAGGTCGATAAGGACGTCCAGTGTCTCCACATAGCGAAGCGCGTCTCGATAGCGATCTCCGCGGATGGTGATCAGGTTGGGGAAATGACCGAAGAGCGCACCGAACACGTTCCCTGTAAAACAGATCCGATGCTGCGGTAGCCAGATCAGCATCGAATCTTCCGTCTCTGCGCCGCTTACGGCGATCAGCTCGATCTCGATACCGCCGAGCTCGAAGCCATGGCGATCCTCGAATGTAATCGTCGGCTCGGCCTTCGACTGGGCCGGGATTTTGCCGCCGGAGATGCGCATCGCATGATCGATCGCCTGCTCGATCGGTCGAGCGAATGCGAAATAGCTGCGGGAGGCTCGAAAGGGCCCAAGTCTCTCATCGTAAGCCTGCTGCGAATGAATGTTGGCTTGAGCGATGACCTGCGTCCCCTCCTGCCTGAGCTGGTCGATCCCACCGACATGATCGACATGCCCCTGCGTGAGCAGGATGTAGCGCACCGGCAAGTCGCTGATCGAATCGTAGTACTCCTTGTGAACCGGCGTCTCGAAGCCCATGCCGGTATTGACGATGACTCGGCCCTCCGCGGTCACGATCAGGTAGGAGTTGGACAGCCCCTCGGAGAGATGAATGAAGTCATTGATCTTCCGCCGGCGCATTTCGGTCGCGGGCAGCAGCTCGAAGGCGTCGCGTCGTGAGCGCCAGAGAGGTTCGGTCATTGTCGTTCTCCCGGCCCGGTTCGGGCTGTTTCCGCCCGTCCGCGCAGGCAGACACTGTGCTGAATCCACAGATGTTTCCATTGTGAAGGCTGTTTGCCGTTGTGACCGGCCCTGGTCGGAAGATTCTCCATTGCCTGTCACGCCAAGGACGCGCATCCTTTCACACATGAACACAGCGCGACCCCACACAGCCCCGGCAGCACTGCAGCGCATGCTGGGCGGGACGATCATGGCTTTGATTGCAGTGGCGATCGGGGCGATTTACGCGGCGTTGGTGACGGCCTGATCGAGGGCGTCGAACGTTGAAACACCGCTCAACCTCGATCGGCCGTGCTGCGATGGCTGCGCTGGGTGCAATAGCTCCGATGGCCCTGATGGCTCTCATGAAACCCATGAACACACTGCCGCTGGGCAGTGGTCTCCCGATTCGATACGATTGCCCCCCTCATGGAGACTACAGAACTCCATTACCTTCCGATTGCTGAGGTCGCCGAAAGGCTCTACCGCCACAAACTCTCTCCCGTCGACCTCGTTCAACACTCGCTGGCGCGCGTGGACGCGCTCGACCCGAAGCTGCACAGCTATCTTACCGTTCTTGGCGAGCGCGCACTCGCCGAGGCGAAACTGGCCCAGGAAGAGATCTACGCCGGTAAATACCGCGGCCCGCTTCACGGCGTACCGGTCGGCATCAAAGATCTCTGCGCAGTGCGCAATGTTCCGATGTCCTGCGGCTCCCGCATTCTCGCGGACAACATACCTGCACATGATTCAACCGTAGTGCACAGACTCACAGCGGCCGGAGCGATCGTGATCGGCAAGCTGAACATGACGGAATTCGCCGCTACCGGATATCACCCTGACTACCCTGCACCGCTGAACCCGTGGGACCTTGGACGCTGGCCGGGGCTCTCGTCGAGCGGCTCAGGCGCGGCGACGGCCGCGGGGCTTTGCTACGCAGCGACCGGAACCGACACGGGCGGTTCGATTCGACTTCCGTCTGCAAGCTGCGGAGTTGTCGGCATCAAGCCGACCTTCGGGCGCGTAAGTCGGCACGGCGTCGTGCCGCTCAGTCAGAGCCTCGACCATGTCGGCCCGATGGCGCGCACGGTTCGAGACGCCGCGATCATGCTGGGCGTGATGGCAGGCGCCGACCCCGAGGATGCCACGTCGACCCAACGCCCGGTGGACGATTACATGAGCGCTCTGGCCCACGGCATCGAAGGGCTGCGAATCGGCTATGACGAGAGCTATGCCACGAACGGGGTCGCCGATGATGTAGTCGAGGCGATCGAGGAAGCGCTGAAAGTGCTCACAACCCGCGGCGCGGTGATCGTTCCGATTCAGATCGGGTCGCTCGCATCGGTCATGGATGCCGCGCTGACGATTTTCCTCGCCGATATCGCGAGCGCCCACAGGGACTATTGGCCGCAGCGCGCGGACGAGTACGGAGTCGCGATGCGCGGAGCGCTCGAGGCAGCAGGAAATCTGACAGCAGTGGATTACTCTCTCGCGCACGCGACGCGCCTGCAGTGGCGTGGACGCCTCGCGCAGCTCTTCGGCGAGGTAGACGCCCTCCTCTGCCCGTCTCTCGCTCAGGCTGCACCGTTGCTCGGTGACAGGCGTGACGAGATGGAGTTGGTATCCAGCAGCGCTCAGTTCACGATCCCGTTCAACGTCGGCGGCCACCCGACGATTTCAGTTCCGTGCGGCTTCTCGACAGAAGGGCTTCCCCTCAGCCTGCAACTCATCGGTCAGGCGTACGACGAACCGTTGCTGCTCAGCATCGCCCATGAGTACGAACGCGCGACCCCCTGGCATCTGCGACATCCAGCCGATCCGGTCTGAACAGGCTTTCCTGCGCAAACGAGTGAGCGGATCGGGACGGCACGCATCAGGAAGTCGCCGAACGAAGATTGCCGGGCCGCCTCGTCGGGGCGGACCGAGCCGTTAGTCGAGAGGATTTCGCGAAGGAAGCGGAACTACGCCGGGCAGCACCGTTCCGTCGCTGCCCGACGGCGGCCGGATCTCGAGGTAGGAGGCCAGCGTCATCGCGAGGTCTCGCGGCGCCACGCGACCATTGACTACATCACGCTTGATTCGTTTACCTGCGATCAGGATCGGGACCTGGGAATCATAGACCCACGGCGAGCCATGCATCGCCGTGAGAATCGACGGCGACGGATCGCTCGCGAGGAACCACCCCTGTGCCGGCACGAGCGTCACATTGCCTCCACGCTCGGGACGGAAGCCGTTCATCACCCGCATATAAAGGTCGGTCGATGGAACGGTGCCTGCGAGCAGGTCGGCGCGCGCGACCGCCAACTCGAAGCCCGGCATCTTCATCGCTTCCTCGGCCGTCGCACGCTCGACCGCTGCCAGATCGAGATCCAGTCGCTCGATCAGCCCTTCGTCAAGAACGAGATCCCGGGAGACAAAGTCGATGACGAGATCACGAGTCACTCCGAAACGCCGCTTCAATGACCGGTTCAGTCGCGCCATGAACTCCGACGGAACATGTCTTCCGGCATTGAATCCGAGCTCGGTGAGATATTCGGGCGCTTCGGTGATCCCGTGGTCAGCCGAAAGTGCGATCACTGTCCGGTCCAGACCGATGCGTTTATCGATGAACTGGAACAATTCGTGAAGTACGTGGTCGGTCCGCAGGAAGTTGTCTTCAGCCTCCAGGCTGGACGGACCGAAAGCGTGCCCGACAAAATCGCTTGCAGAAAATCCGACCGCGAGGAAATCGGTGGCCCCGCGGCGGCCGATCTCCTCCGCGTCGATGAGATCGCGAACGAAGTCGAGAAGAAGCCGGTCGGCAAAAGGCGTGGCACGAAGCACGCTGTAGAACTGCTGATCATTGTCCGCAGTCACGAGGTGCGGCATGGTTCGGCCCAGATCGAGCAGAGGAATCTCGAACGGTCGGTCATCACGATCCGCGAACTCGTAGGTCTCGCGGTCTCTCATGAGACGCCACTTCTTGCCGCGATACGAGTCTACCCGTCGCTCACGGTTCCAGTCGCGCAGCCACTTCGGATACTGCGCCTCGTAATAGGTGCTGGTCACGAAATCGCCGCTCAGGGTGGAGTACCAGTAGGCCTTACCGAGATGGCCGGCGAGCAGGATTGCGGACCGATCCTTCATCGACGCGCTGAAAGCCCGCGACCGACCCGGACGCGCCATCACGAGCTCGTCGCTGATTGTGGTCGACAGCAGGTTCCGTGGGGATGTCCCCTCCCCCTCGATGCGCTCCTGCCCCAGAACCTGATAGCGCGGATCCTCGACGACGTAGCGCACGCGGCGGCTGCGACGATCAAACCAGCGGTTCCCGATGATTCCATGGGTCGACGGGCCCGCACCGGTAACCAGAGTCGCGTGGCCGGGACCGGTGGCCGTGTTGGCCTGGAGATAACGGGCGTCAGTGAAGAAGACGCCTTCGCGCAGCAGGTAACGCAGCCCGCGTGGGCGCAGTCGGTGCTCCCATCGCTGGATGAAGTCGGTGCGCAGCTGATCGACCACGATCAGCAGGACCAGCCGGGGACGGTTCGGCTCCTGAATTTTTTTCTGGCACGCCCCGATCCATGGGGAGATCAGCAGCGTAAGTGCCAGCAGGGTCGCGTGTGCCCGATGGAGAGTGAAGAATGGTCTCACGAGACAACTGCCCGCGGACGCGGGGTTCAGCGACGCGGGGTCGCGTCGCCACCGACGCCTTCGAGGCTGGCTGAAGCTATACCGTCGCAGCGCAGGAAGGTCGAGCTGTCGAGCCACTCGAGGTCGGGATCATACGCAAACAGCGCGCTGCCGTCCTTGATCTTTTCGATCAACGACCGACTCACCTCGTACGAGACGGCGGGGCAGCCCCAGCTGCGACCGAGCTCGCCCCGCTCCTCGAGTACATCGGGGCCGACGTAGTCTGCGCCGTGAATGACGATCCGGCGCCGCAGGGCATTGTGGTTCACGTCCTGCTCGAGACCGACCAGGTTCAGCGAGTATCCGTGCTTGCCGTAGTAGGTATCCGCGGTCCGGAAAAGCCCCAGGCTTGTCTGTCTCGAGCCGATCACGTTCGAGAACTCGTGCGCTAGCTGGGCCCCGCTGTTGCGGCCGTGCGCGACGAGCTCGCGAAACACGAGCTCTCCTCTGGCCATATCGAAGACCCACATCCGCTCCTCACGCGAGGGGCGGGAGTAATCGATCACCGTGAGAACAGGCCGGGTGATTTCGCCGCGGCTGCGCGCACACTGGTAAGCGCGGCCGGCAAGGTCCAGGACATCCCGACGGGGCAGCGGCCAGGGCATGGAGCGCGAGGCGGCCTCGAGCAACCGCGCCGTGCCGAACTCGCGGACCCGATTGCCATCCGCCCCAACAGCTTCAGGCGCCAGCGCTAAGCTCATGCAGGCGAGCACAGCGGGCATCAGGCGGCTCGAGATGGGGGGCATGGGCGCAAATATGCCCAGCTTGCCGCGAGTCAGCAAGTACCCGCCGCCGGGTTGCGTTTCCGCAGACCGTTGGATACCCGAGCAGTCGTGTTCGACCGAACGGGATACGCGCGCTCCCGCAGCCCCCGCGCGCAACGACATCGAGGAGCAGGTGACCGATGAAACTCAGAATTGCAGGCCTTCTGGCGGCTGCCCTGACCACACTGGTGCTGGCCGACACCACGATCGCGGGCGACCCGTCACCGACACTTTCCAGGATCCTCAAGCGCGGCGAAATGACCGTAGCCATGTCCGGCAGCCAGCCCCCGCTCAATGCCACTGACAAGAGCGGCAAACTCATCGGCCTCGAGGTCGAGCTCGCGAAGATTCTGGCGGCGTCGATGGGCGTGAAGGTCAAGTTCGTCAAAAAGCCGTTTGCCCAGCTGCTTCCGAGCCTGGAGAAAGGCGAAGTTGATATGGTCATGTCGGGCGTGACGATCACACCGGAGCGCAACGCCCGCGTCGCGTTCGCGGGTCCGTACTTCATCTCCGGAAAGTCGCTGTTGACGAAGTCCGACAAGCTCGCTGACGCCGAAGACGCGGCTGAAGTGAACAGCCCCGAGGTCCGTCTCGCGGCGCTGGCCGGATCGACGAGCGCGCAATTCGTCGGCGATGCGATTCCGAAGGCGAAGCTGACCACGATCGAGACGTACGATGAGGGCGTCCGGATGCTGCAAGAGGACAAGATCGATGCCCTCGTCGCGGACTTCCCGTACTGCGTGGTGGCGGCGCTGCGCAATGAAAAGAGTGGACTCGACACCCTCGCCGAGCCGTTCACCTACGAGCCGATCGGCATCGCGCTGCCGGCCGGGGACCCCCTGCTCGTGAACGCCGTCGAGAACTTCCTGGAGACAATGCGTGGAAGCGGAGCGTTGCTCGAACTCAAGGCGGCATGGTTCCTCGACGAATCGTGGATGAAGCAGCTGCCCTGATCGGACCTCGGCGAGAGTCTGGCGGCGGGCATCGCAGCCGGCTCTCGCATCGACTCGCACGCAGCGTATGATGGCCGTTCGTCGTGCGCGTCGCTCATACGATATTCTCCGCCACTGCGTTCCCGTTCGCGATGACCGCCGCGGTCGTCGCCGCGATGATGCAGATGAACGCAGGGGTCGCGCCGTCGGCCGCCATCGTCCTGCCACTTCTGAGCGCGATCGTGTTTGTCGGCGTGAGCGAGCGGATATTCCCGTTTCGTCACGGCTGGAATCGCGCCCGCGGAGATGTCGGCGTTGATCTCGCGTTCGGATTCACCGACAGCATCGTCGAGCGCGTGATCCAGATCGTGCTTGCGCCGGCAGCGGTCGCCGTCGGAGGATGGCTTTCCGGTCATGTTCAGACATGGCTGTGGCCGACGCCGTGGCCGCTTCTGATCCAGCTTCTGATCGCACTGGTCTTCGCTGAGTTCTTCAAGTACTGGGGACATCGCTTCATGCACGAGTGGGACGGGCTGTGGCGCTTCCATGCCGTCCACCACAGTGTCCCGCGGCTCTACTGGCTCAACGCCAGCCGATTTCACCCGGTCGACATCGGAATCGACACCGCGCTCGGGGTGCTGCCGCTGGTCGCGATCGGCTGCACGGAAGAGGTCATCGCTCTGTTCATTCTGGTGTCGGCCGTCCACGGGATCTTCCAGCACTGCAACCTCGATATCCGGCTCGGACCTCTGAACCTGTTCTTCTCGATGGCGGAGCTGCACCGCTGGCATCACTCCAGAACCGTCGCCGAGGCGAATCACAATTACGGCAACAATCTGATCGTCTGGGACCTGGTGTTCGGAACGTACTTCCTGCCGCGCGACAGGACGCCGCCCGAGGATATCGGGCTCGCGGATCTCCCGAACTTTCCGACGACGTTCTTTGGCCAGTTGCTGGCACCGATACGGTGGAAGAAAATCCGCGGACGTTGAGAGTCGCGTCCGACGCTGAATACGGCTGGAGCGCTCTCGCAGGAACGGCACGGCTCTTGAGTGCCGTCATGGAGTACAACTCGTAAATGAAAATGTTCACAAGGCGTATCCGCATCTGTGTCGTCATGGTTTTTCTGGTCGCGGGTGCACCGCTGGCACCCGATGCAGCCGCAGACTCTCCGGTGATCGAGCGCATTCGCACTACGAAAACTCTGCGGATCGGAATGACCGGCGCCCAGCCCCCGCTGAATACCGTTGACGCCGACGGCAAGATCATCGGATTCGAGGCCGAGCTCGGCCGTACGCTCGCATCGGCGATGGAGGTGAAGGCCGAAATCGTCAAAACGCCTTTTCAAGAACTTCTTCCTCGACTGCGCAGCGGCAAACTCGACATCGTGATATCGGGGCTGACGATCACCCCCGAACGCAACCTCGAAGTCTCGTTTGTCGGCCCCTACTTCGTATCGGGCAAGTCGATCCTCTCGCGCTCCGAGACGATGAGCGAGTTGCAGGACGCGAAAGAGATCAACAAAGGGGATGTGCGGCTCGTCGCCCTGCGAGGCTCCACCAGCCAGATCTTTGTCGAGGAAGTACTGCCGAAGGCAAAGCTCGAGACGGTCGCAGGCTACGATGAGGCTCGCAGGTTGGTGCTGGACGGTAAAGTCGACGCGCTGATCGCGGATCACCCGTACTGTCTGTTCGCAGTGCTGGGCGACGAAAGCGAACAGCTCGTGACGCTGGAGGAGCCGTTCACCTTCGAACCAATCGGCTTCGCCGTGCCGCCGAACGACCCGCAGTTCCTCAATCTCGTTCAGAACTTCCTGAATATGCTCGAAGGCACAGGCGGTCTTCTCGAGATGAAGGAGAGATACTTCAGCGACGGAGACTGGCTCGACGCCCTCAACTGAAAGCGCAAGAGACACAGCGATGGGGAAACAGCAGGACGAAGTTGTCATTACCGGCATCGCCCGCACACCGATCGGCGGGTTCGGCGGCGAGCTGGCTCCGCTCCCCGCGCCAGCGCTCGGCTCCCTCGCGATTCGCGCGGCGCTTGCGGAAAGCCGGGTCTCACACGACGAAGTCGAACGGGTCCTGATGGGCTGCGTGCTGCCCGCCGGACTCGGCCAGGCTCCGGCCCGCCAGGCAGCGCTCGGCGCCGATCTGTCACCCTCCACGCCGTGCACCACAATCAACAAGATGTGCGGCTCCGGAATGGAGAGCGTGATTCTCGGCCATGACATGATCGCGGCCGGCAGCTGCGACATCGTTGTCGCGGGCGGCATGGAGAGTATGAGCAACGCGCCCTACCTTTCGCCGCGGGCGCGGGACGGCCACCGACTCGGACACGGGCCGTTGATGGACCATATGTTTCTGGACGGGCTCGAGGACGCTTACGATCGTGGCGTGCCCATGGGTCGATTCGCCCAGGCAACAGCGGACGAATACTCGTTCACACGAGAGGAACAGGACGCGTACGCGATCGCATCGCTCGAACGAGCCCAGCAGGCGACGGCGACTGGCGCTTTCCGGCGCGAGATCACTGCTGTCGAGTTGCCGAACAAGCGCGGCGCTGTCGTGATCGAAACCGACGAGCAGCCACGCCGTGGCGATGTCGCGCGGATTCCCAAGCTTCGCCCTGCATTCACGGCGGATGGAACCGTCACCGCTGCAAACTCGAGCTCGATATCCGACGGCGCAGCGGCCGTCGTTCTGATGAGCGCGTCGCGAGCACGAGAACGCGAACTCGAACCCCTGGCGACGATACACGGTCACGCCGTTCATGCGCGAGAACCTGCCCGATTCACCAGCGCGCCTGTCGGCGCGATCCAGACTCTCCTCGACCGACTTTCGTGGTCGGTCGGCGATGTGGATCTGTACGAAATCAACGAGGCGTTCGCGGTGGTTACCATGGTCGCGATGCGAGAGCTGGGTCTCGCGCACGAGTCGGTAAATGTCCACGGCGGCGCCTGTGCACTCGGACACCCGATCGGCGCGTCAGGCACCCGCATCCTCGTTACCCTGATCGCCGCGCTCGAAACCCTCGGGCACAAGCGGGGCGTAGCGTCACTTTGTATCGGCGGCGGAGAGGCCACGGCAGTGGCGATCGAGCGTCCGGCCTGATCACACCCGAAGTTCGTTGACTGGCTGCGCCCGGCGGCATACGGGAGACTCCATGAACGGGCCGATGGAAGGCATTCGTGTCGTTGAACTCGGAGTGTGGGTCGCGGGCCCCTGCGCTGGCATGATCCTCGCCGACTGGGGCGCCGAGGTCATCAATGTCGAGCCTCCGGGCGGCGACCCGTATCGTGAAATCTTCAGCGTCAGCGCCGGGGTCGAGGTCGAGACCAACCCGCCGTTCGAGATGGACAACCGTGGGAAGCGAAGCATCACGGTCGATATCTCCAAACCGGAGGGTGCCGCGATCGTCGCCGAGCTCGCCGCCGAGGCTGACGTTTTCGTGACCAATGCGCGTGTACCCGCGCTGAAGCGTGCCGGACTCGACTACGAAGATCTCGCCACACGCAATCCGCGGCTGATCTATGCCCGCGTTACCGGCTTCGGAGAGGACGGCCCCGACCGCGATCGCGCCGCATACGACGTCGGCGCCTTCTGGGCGCGCTCCGGGGTCGGGGCGTCGTTGACGCCAGACGGTTCAGAGCCTCCGTTTCAGCGCGGCGGAATGGGCGACCATCTGACCGGACTCGCTCTCGCCTCCGGGATCGCGGGAGCCTTGTTCTCCCGCGAGCGGACCGGCCGCGGCCAGATGGTCTCGACCTCGCTGCTGCGCTCGGGAATCTACTTCATGGGTTTCGACATCAATACCGTGTTGCGGCTCGGCTTCGCGTGGCCGCCGCAGACCCGCCGCACGCTCGGCAATCCGCTCATGAGCTCTTTCCGAACTGGAGACAATCGCTGGTTCTGGCTGATCGGCCTGGAGGCCGATCGCCACTGGCCCAAGCTGTGTCGGGCCGTCGACCGCACCGACTGGCTTGAAGATCCGCGGCTCGCCAACGTCGCCAGCCGCGCAAAACATGCCAGCGAGCTGTACGACGCGCTCGACGAGATCTTCGCCGGCAGCTCCCTCGACGAATGGGCAGCCCGGCTCGATGAGCAGGATGTGTGGTGGGCGCCCGTCCAGACCACCGAGGAGGTTACCGCTGACCCGCAGGCTCACGCCGCGGGCGCATTCACAGGAGTGCCGCTGCCGGACGGCACGAGCGCCCTCATGGTCGCCTCCCCCGTCGATTACTCGGCGGATTCCTGGTCGGTAAAACGGCCCGCACCCGAAAACGGTGAACACACCGACGAGGTCCTCGAAGCGGCAGGCATCGACGAGACCCGACGCACCGAACTTCGCAAGCGTGGAGTGATCGGCTGAGTCGCCGCCGGCCGCCGGACCTTCAGGAGACCCGAGGGTGAGCCTCGACACACAATGGCACGCCGAGCAGCGCTCGGCATGGCTCTACGAGCGAGTGGCCGAGGCGGAAACAGAACTCACCGCGCGGCGGATGTTCCAGCAGCTCGCGCGCTCGGCGTCGCACCAGGCGGATCTCGTCGCGAAAGAGATCGAAGCTGGCGGGTCCCTTCCACCCGAGCCCTTCGTGCCGGGGATGCGCGAGAGGATCATCGCCGGACTCTGCCGACTGTTCGGCCCGCGTCGTATCCGCCCCGCGCTCGCCGCCATGAAGATCCGCGGACTGTCGGTGTATCAAGGACCGGCGCCGACCGGCCACCCGCTGCCGCGTACGGTCGAGGAGTTCGGCAGCCGCCATCGCTCGACAGCCGGGCTGAACCTTCGCGCCGCGGTGTTCGGAATGAACGACGGTCTGGTCTCGAACGCGGGGCTGGTTCTCGGCGTCGCAGGCGCGACGGCTGATGCGACATCCATGCTCGTCGCAGGTGCGGCCGGGCTGCTTGCAGGAGCGTTTTCGATGGCCGCGGGCGAATACATCTCCGTGCGATCCCAGCGCGAGCTTTATGAGTACCAGATCGGACTCGAGCGCGAGGAGGTCGAGCTCTACCCGGAAGAAGAGGCCGAGGAACTGGCCCTCATCTACAGCGCCCGCGGTATAAAGATGGAAGATGCGCGCGCGATGGCGCGGTCCATATTCGAAGATCCGAAGCGCGCACTGGAGACGCTGGCCATCGAGGAGCTCGGGGTCAACCCCGAAGAACTCGCCTCACCGTGGGCAGCCGCCATCGCGTCGTTTTCGGCGTTCGCGATCGGTGCGCTGGTCCCCTTGCTGCCGTTCATCTTCCGCGCCGGCGACGCACCGATCCTCTGGTCCGTATCGCTGACCGCCACCGCGCTTTTCGGCGCAGGGGCGGCGATCAGCCTGATGACGGGTCGCTCCGCATGGATGGGGGCGCTGAGAATGCTGGCGATCGGCAGCGGCGCGGGCGCCGCCACGTGGATCATCGGCCGTATGCTCGGGGTCGCGTTGTCCTGAAGACGTGGCCGCCAGTCAGCGTCGCTCGTCGTCCGGAGCAGTGTCGTAGATGTAGGTACCGATATCATCCCCGGCGAGCCGGGTCTGGGAGGAGTCCCGTTTCATGTTCGGACCGAACGAGTAAACGAAGGTACGCCGGGGCCTTTCCTCATCGCTGTCGGCACAGCGGTCCCGAATCCAGTAGGGTCCGTTCCACGGGTCGAGGAAAAATTCTGCCCGCTCCTCGGGCAGACCACCGGGCACGAGCCCGGCAAACGTGCCGTTGTCGAGAACCCGACCGCCGTACTTCTCCGTATAGGAGTAGACGCGCTTGTGGACATCACAGGAACTGGCAAGTCGGCCACCCGGCCGGCGCGCGATGCGCTCGAAATCTCTCGCGAGCGCATCGGTCTCAGCCTGCGTGGTCACCGCATAGAGCGGGTCCATCCCTTTGCGCAGGTGCGACAGCTCGCTGGTAGCGAAACCGAGCAGGAGGATTCCAAGGAGTCCGCGGTACAGACTCAACTCCATTCGTCGATTGTCAGGCGGCGGGTCCGCATGCAGTGCAGCGCTCCAGGTCGCGCTGAACAGGAACGACGTTGCCAGCATGAGCTCCACCGTCTCGCCGGTGTATTTCCACGGATACTCCTCGTACAGAGCATACGTGGCGAAGAACGCCGGAATCAGCAGAGGCGTCGGAGCCGCGACCCCGAGCCGGTCGAAGAGCCGACGGACCGGCGGCACAAGCGCGACCAGTGGAAGCACGACGCCGTAGCTCAAAACGACCAGCTTCAGACCCGACTTACGCAGGTCGTTCGACATGATGTTGTGGAAATTGAACTCCTGCTGGAAGTTGTTCTCGAGGAAGTACTCCGGCGGGCGGTACGAGAAGACACGCTGCGCCCATGAAATCTCCTCCATACCGATCACGAAGGTGAACAGGGAAACACCGGCCATGAACCAGGGCACGGTGAAGCCGATCGCGCGCTGCCGAAACGCCGCCTTCGCATACAGCACCGCTGCACCGATGAAGCCCCAGAACGTCGCCCACTCGAGAGCCTCGTCCTCCTGCAGGGTTGCGTAGTAGCGCTCGAAGTCGCTCTCGTGAAGCAGCCCGATGTAGACCATGATCCCGATCACCAGCAGATTGGCGATCACGGCCGCGGGCCATTGCCCGCGGCCGAACGTCGACATCGAATCCGGGAAGCTCACGTTTCCGCGTGTCTCTCGACTAGTTGGCCGCGTCGGCCTTGCTGCGCGCGAGCTCCGAGTCGATAAGGCTTTCGAAGCGATCAAAGCCCTGAGCTCCGGAGAGCATTCGCCCGTTCACAAAGAACGCCGGCGTTCCCTGAACACCGATCGATGCGCCGTACTCCATATCCGCAGCCACGACAGCGGTGAACCGACCCGAGTCGATGCACTCGTCGAACTTCGCTCGGTCGAGGTCAAGCGCATCGGCGATCTCCACAAAACGTTCTTTCGAGAGCCCATCCGCGGTCTGAACGAAAAGCATCGTGTGGTAGTCCCAGTACCGGTCCTGCTCCGCCGCACATCGGGCCGCCTCGGCAGCCGGTCCGGCGTTGGGATGGAACGGCAGCGGGTAATCGCGGTGGTAGTAAACGACGCTGTCGCCGTAATGCTCCATCACCTGCTCGATCACCTGCTCACCGCGCTTGCAGTACGGACATTCATAATCCGAGAACGCTACGATTGTGACAGGCGCGTCCGGCTTGCCGCGCGGCGGCCCGCTGCCCGTTTCCACCTCGATCACCGGAGGCGCGAGCTTGATCTCCGTGCCGTACTTGGCCTGGAGGCTCGCGATAAATGCTTTCTGCAACTCCTGCGCCTGGCTCGATCGCAGAAAATCCACGATCTGGTCCCGCACGCTCTCCAGCGTCGCGTCACCGAGCTGCGCCTTGTTGCTTTCAAAGACCTGCTCGATCTCGGCGTCCGAGGGCTCCGCGATTTTGTCGAAGATCTCGACTTTCGACAGCTCCTCCACGGACACCTCGCGCTCCGCAGCCTCGCGCTCCACGAGCTGCTCCGCGATCAGGATCTGCAATCCCCCCTCGAGAATCTCGAAGCGCTGATTCTCGACGGCGATGAGTTCTGTTCGCACGCTCTCTTCGAGATCCGACATGGTGATCGACTTCCCGCCGACAGTGGCCACAACCTCGTCTGAAGCCCCCGCAGTCGAGAACACCCCGAGGCTGACGGCGAGGACGGCACCGGTCAGGAGACCGGAGAATTGAGTAAAAATCCGCATTGAAAGAGTTTTCTCCCTTGTCAGGGCCCGCGTCGCTGCGACGGGAACGACTGAAGTGATTTTTAAGAGCACTCAATACTAGACGGATTGCATAAGCAGACCCAGCCCAGCGAGCGCGTATTGGCGATTCGATCCGTGCAGATCCTTCTTCGAGCCTGCTTCGATTTCAGCACGAAGACCTGCCTTTTCCCGACGATCCTGCGAGCAACCGTGGGCGGCTCCCCTCCGGATCGAAAACCGGCAGGATACACCGCGTCGCTGCTTTTACAGGAGCTTGCAACGAGCCTGATTGACGAATAGAACGCGTTTTTTCCGGATGGCGCCCCGCGTCGCATGTCGAGCCCCAGAGGCCACAGCGAGGCAGGACGCTCGGCCCCAGCAGCATCCCAACGCGCAGGAGACGGTACCTCGGATGGCCGAAGACGCCCTTAATATTTGTCTGCTTTCTTACCGTGGACACCCACAATCCGGCGGCCAGGGCGTTTACCTTCGCCTCCTGTCCCGTGAACTCGTCAACATGGGCCACAGGGTCTCGGTCTGGAGCGGGCAGCCGTACCCGGAACTTTTCGAAGATGTCGAGCTCGTGAAGATTCCCGGACTCGACCTGTGGAACGAGGGAGCGCTGCTTCGTATCCCGTCGCTCGAGGAGCTGCGCGACCCGCTCAACGTCTACGAATGGGTTCGGACCCGCCTCGGAGAGTTCGCCGAGCCGCGTGCATTCTGCCAGCGTGTCGCGAGATCGTTCCGACAGGCGAACGGCAGCCTCGATTTCGACGTTGTCCACGACAACCAGTCGCTCGGACTCGGCCTTCTCGAACTGCAGAAACGAGTGCCGGTCGTCGCGACGATCCATCACCCGATCACGGTCGATCGTCGCGTTGCTCTCCGCGCAGAGCGGCGCCCGACCAAGCTGTACGGCCTCTGGCGCTGGTACCACTTCCTGCCGATGCAGCTGAAAGTAGCACGGCAGCTCGATCGCATCCTGACCATCTCCGACGCCTCCACCGATGACATCGAGAGAGAGTTCAAGCTCGACCGACAGCGCATGCGTAACGTCGGCAACGGCATCAACCTCGACGTGTTCAAGCCGCTCGAGGGCTACACGCGCAACCCCAACCGTCTGATCACCACGCTCTCTCACGACGTTCCGCTCAAGGGCTTCTCTTTCCTGCTCGATGCTGTGGCGCAGTTGCGGCGCGAGCGCCCGGAACTCGAGCTGCTCGTGATCGGCGGCAATGTTCCCCGCGAGCGTACGCTCGCCAAGATCGAGAAACTCGGACTCCAGAAGGTCGTTCGTTTTCGCGGCCGCGTGCCCGCCGAGCAGATCGCGCGCGAATACGCCGAGGCGATCGTGGCCGTGGTCCCCTCGGTCTACGAGGGCTTCGGCTTCCCTGCCGGTGAAGCGATGGCATGCGAAGTCCCGGTCGTATCGACAACCGGCGGCGCACTCCCCGAAGTCGTGGGCACGGACGGAAAAGCCGCGACGCTCGTCGAACCACGCTCGCCCGAAGCGCTTGCAGCTGCGATCCGTGACCTCCTCGAGGCCCCGCCCGAACGTCGCGCCGAGCTGGGGCGAGCCGGGCGCGATCGCGTCCATGAAGGAAAGCAGCCCGTGCGTCTTTTCGACTTCCTCGCGGCCGAGGTCGACGGCGACCTACGTGACCCCGTCGAGCTGCCGCAGGTCACGGGGAGGGCGACCGTCCCCGCACCCGAGGTCC
>CAXQPB010000050.1:0-10112 GCA_964225545.1 Candidatus Nitrosopumilus sp.
AAGTTGTATGTCCACACGGGGTCGTCGGTGGCCAGCATGGCCGGAATGCCGAGGATGCCCATGGTGACCATCGGGATGCCGAAGGTCAGCGTGCCGGGGTAGGGCGCGCAGTGCTCGGTGTCGAATAAAGCCGTCGGCTGCTCGACCAGCACTCGTGCGTGGCGTGCAACCAGCCATGACTGAAACTTGAGATCGGCCCGCGTCGAGGTGTCGAAGCTCCCGCCGAGCGTGTATGCGCCGCAGGGAAGGTGAGTGCTTCCTCCGCCCGTGCTCCATACGGCGCCGAACTGAAAAACGAGCGCTGCGGCAAAGATCGCCGCAGGCAGGAGCAGGCGCAGGAGCAAGCGCAGGAGCAACTGATGGTTCGCGCTGCGCCTTCGGTCGGCAGCGGGGTCGGTATTCAACGGGGGCTTCATGTCGTTGACCGCGCGGTTGGTAACTTCGGGTGAGCTTTTCGTAAGGACGCCAGACAGACACGGGTCCGCGGCGGCCTCCGGCCCTCGTTCGGCGGTCGTCCTCGCGGTTGAAGCCCTTCGGTTGCTTGCCGGAGTTGCGGCGACAACGCGCCGCCCCGGTATGCCAGCGGCGACTTTCCGACGCTACAGGCCTGCGCGTCGTGCCTGTCGCCGCTGATGTGCCCGGCCCGGCCGACCGCGGCCAGGCCCGGCCGTCCGGCACATTCCGCGACGTCCGGTTTCCGGGCGCATCGTGCCGGTGGTAAGCAGGCGCTCGCCGATCTGCGGCACTGTAAGGCAGTTTGCGGCCGCGCCGACACACGAGCGCTCGGCCGCGCAGAGAACGCCAGGGAGAGTCAGGGTTTCAAATGGACTGGTACCGGATCAAGACAGCGATGGTCGGAGTGCAACGGCTGGCGACCCTTCCCGAAGAAGACAAGCAGGCGTGCATCGACGCCTACAGGTTCTTCCAGCGCATGCAGGCCGGAGAGCCGACCGAGACCGAGGACGAGACCCGCGCGGTCGCGGCCTACTACAAAGTTCTCAACAACATGCTCTCGATCTTCGATCTGGAGAAGCTCTACATCCCGCCCCAGCTCGATGTCTCCGAAGGCTTGTACGGCAACCAGCTGTTGTGTGAGCAGGCGCTGGTCGAGGAGCTCGCTCTCGACGACCCCGAGAGCTCTCACCTGCTCGATATGGGCTGCGGCAGGGGGCGGATCGCGCATCACTTCGCGACGATGACCGGTGGTTCCGTATCGGGCTACAACATCGATCCGAACCAGGTCGAGAACGCCATTGACTGGGCCGCCGAGTGTGACATGAGCGACCGGCTTCACTTCAAGGTCGGCGATCACCACAAGCCGCTGGAGTACGACTCGGAATTCTTCGACGGCTGCTTCTCGTTCCAGGCGGTGTGGCCTTTCTTCAAGAAAGAAGAGCTCGATGCGCATGCTGTCGAGATGTACCGGGTTCTCAAGCCCGGCGCGCGTTACGCCTGCTCAGAGTATCTTCTCACCCCGCACTTCGACTGGAACAACGAGGAACACGTCACGCTCCACAAAAAGTTTCTTCCGACCCTGGCTGCGACGCAGTCGATGTATCCGGCCGACGTCTGTGCTGCGCTGGAGCGGGCCGGCTTCGAGGTGCTCGTCTCGGCGCCGTCCAGGAGTGAGGCGTGGCCGCTGTGTGAGCAGAAGCGCGACCTCATTCACATGGGCAGGCACGCGATCCGCGCGCTCGAGGCCGTGCGGATTCTACCGCCGTGGGTCGAGGAATCGCTCGATCTTCTTCAAGAGGGCGGTGAGGCCTGGACCCGCGCCGAGAAGGCCAAGATCGCCGATCTGAACTGGCGCATCGTCGCCGAGAAACACTGAGGGTTCCGGCGCGCGTTCACTCGCTGCCGGCGGAGGCGGGTGTAAGGCGGCCGGTGTAACGCTCGGGCATATAGCGCATCAGGCCTGCCGACCAGTACTTGTCACCCATCGCGATGGCGACCTCGTCGTTGCGCTCGGGAACTTCCTCGACGCGAATGTCCTCGTAGGTCTGACCGCCGACGCGAATCCGTACGATCGGCCGGTTGATGTTCTGCGTGATGCGCTCCTGCGCGCGAGCCCCGAGACGGATGTACGGCTCACCGTCGATCAGCACGAACCAGACGGTCGCCCAGTGTTCCTCCCCCTCGGCGTTGACCGTGAAGAATTCCAGCGTGTCTTCCTCGGCAAACGCCGCGGGGTTCCAGGGGGTCGCGTCAGCGGCGAGCGTGTTGCCTGCCCATGCCGGCGTGAGCGCGAAGGTCAGAATCAGAATGAACGCGCGAACCGTCGCACTGCGGCCCCACGACCGCGCGCTACCCGGGCAGCGGCGTGCCGGTGATTGGATCGTGTGCATCGTTGTCGTGCTCTCGCGGGCGGTCAGCCGGGGTTGTGGTCGTGCGCTACGATCGACGCGTCGACCGGTGACCAGCCCGTCGCAGACGTCGCCCAGAACGAGCTGACCGGTTCGATCCAGCTCGAGTCGTCGAACGCGCCCGCCTTGACGAAGTACATGCCCGGAAGGACATCGACGCGACTGAACAACGGCGAGCCGCATTCGGCGCAGAAACCGCGATGGACCTGACCGCCGCTTGCTCCCGCGACCGAATAGAACTTCGCCTCGCCCCGGGTCACGTTCATATGACCGTCCGTCACCATCACGAAGGTGGCCTTTCCGCAGCCCGTCGAACGTTTGCAGTCGTCGCAGTGACAGTGATGTGCGGTCGCCGCGCCGCTGCGGTCGACCGTGAACTGCACGGCACCGCACAGGCAGCCACCGGTAGCTGTATTCGGTTCACTCATGAGGCTTCCTCTCGGATCCATTCCTCTGATCCATTCCATGGGCGTGTTCGACGCGCCTGTTCCATCCGCTGGCTGTATCCTCTTGCTCGATCGGCTTGCGCATGCCGGACACCGGCAGCCTTAGCCTCCGGGCTGCGGCGAGTCCATGAGGGGGAGGCCCGACTGCGGAGCAAGCGGCCCCGCGAGACGGCCGGCGAAGCCGCTGCGCGGTAGAGTACGTGCTGGTCAGAGACCGGGCCGGCGACTAGTCTGCGAATTTCTGGCGGCGGCGCTGGCGTGGCAGGTTTCCCGCCCGCGGCCGGCAAGGAGGAACCGTTCATGGGCCAGTCAGAGAGGGCAGACAGGGCGAGTGTCGACGCTCTGATCGAGAGCATGGTCAACAGCGGCGCCGACATCAGCGCCGCCGATATCAGCTCTGAGGAGATGATCGAGGTCATGAGCCATCCGGCGGCCCCCGAAGCGCTGGCGGCCATGATGGAGGTCGAGCCTCACACACCGCAGCCTGGTGACACGGCGCCGGATTTCGAGCTGCGGCGGCTGGACGACGAGCCGGGCGCGCAGCCCGTGCGTCTGTCCTCTCATGCCGGTAAGCGGCCGGTCGCGCTGGTCTTCGGGAGCTATACTTGACCGCCGTTCCGGGCGGAGGTTCCGACCCTCAACCGTATTCATGACCGCTTCCGATCCGACGTAGATTTCTACGTCGTTTACATCAAAGAGATCCATCCGACCGACGGCTGGCAGGTCGCCCACAATGAGCGCGACGGCGTCCTCGTGCGGCAGCATCGCAGCATGGACGAACGCGTCGAGGTCGGACGCCAATGCATGCTGCGTCTCGACCTCGAGCTGCCGGCGCTGGTGGATGAGATGGACGACGGTGCGGCGCGCGCGTATGGCGCGGTTCCCGAGCGACTGTACTTCATCGGCAGCGAGGGATGCGTTGTTTACAAGGGCGGTGTCGGCCCGATCTACTTCAAGCCGCTCGAGTGGGAGAGCGCGATCGAAGACTACCTACGTAGAAACCGCTAGACGTCCCGCAACAAGACGTCGCCCCCGTACGCCCTCCGCCTGACCTGGACGATTTGCATGCGGACTGCGGTTCTTCCCACCCCGCCATCGAGCGTTTGATGATGCTCAACCGTGTCTTTCGATGCTGCGGTCGCGAAAAAGTCGGCAGGCACACACGCATGCGGGTGGGCTCGGTCGCTACGCGAAAGATTCTCTCTTGCAGAGGCCTTCCTGCGCTGTGACCGTCGACAGAGCCGCTGCCGATCCCAACCGGCGGTGCGGACACTTTCCGCCACACAGCAAATGCCATGCGATTCCTCACGATCCTGTTCTTCGCACTTCTTATCCTTTCGACGTTCTCGACAGAAGCCGCCGCCACTGCGTACTACATCGGTGATTTTACCGGTGCGTCTGCATCGGACGACAGCACCTGCGGACTCGGCAAGGGCACCGCGCCCGAACCTCATCCGTGCGCGACGCTCGCCTGGTTCAACCGGTACCGTCGTTCCGTTCTGGTCGCCGGAGACGTCGTTCGACTTGCGCCCGGCGTGTACGCCGCGAACTCGACCGACAATTACCACTGCATTCCGATGCAGGCCGGCCTGACCTGGGAAGGTCGAACCGCTGCGGACGAACCGGCGACCGGATTCGACGAGGTGGTCATCGACTCCCGCAATACCGGCTCCACCGACATCTGCTACGGTCGCGGCGTGACCTGCCCGTCGGCCTCGGGCTGCGACGCGTCAGGCTTCACGGTCCGCGATCTGACCCTGCGTGACGGCTCGGCACAGGGGGTGAAGATCGACGTTCCCTCCGGGATGATCAGCTCCGGTCTCACCTTCGAACGGATCCGCATCGCCGGGTTCGGCAAGCAGGGCATGAACATCAGCAATCAGCCCTCGGATGTCGATTGCGCGAGCACCGGCCGGCGCGTGCGCGATCTGGTCGTGCGCGACAGCCTCATCGAAGGCAACCACGGTGTGTTCGGCGGTATCGCGGTGAACTGCGTGGACGGCTTCGCAGTTGAAGGCAACGTCGTCCACGACAACACGCCCGCCGGGTGCACGTGGGAAGACTGCCGCAGCGGTGCCTGCAACTGCAACGACCACGACGGCATCCAGTTCGGCGGCGCGATCAACGGCACGATCCGCGCCAACCGTGTCTACCGCTGCGGCGAAGACTGCATCGACGTCGGCGGACACTGGCGCAAGACCTACAACGTCACCGTCGAGAACAACTGGGTCTCTGATGGCGCCAGCCGCTGGTCGAAGATCTCCGGCGGCGTCCGCAATATCACGCTTCGCAACAACTACTTCACCGGTCACGGCAACGTCGAGATCGGCACCTGCGAAGAAAACATTCGTCTGTACAACAACACGCTGTGGCGCGACGACAACGGCCTCGTACTCAAGCTGTGGACCGCGTGCCACCAGTGCGAGATCGTCAACAACATCATTCGCGGATCGCTGACCTCCTCCGCCGAGCGTCTGGTCATGGTCAGCCGCGCGAGCACCGACGAAGGGCTGCGTTGGAGTGGAAACCTCCTCAGCAATCCGACCGGGATCGGTTATGCGATCCGCGAGGATCTGGGCCGTGGAAACTGTGGAAACTGCAACTGCGACGGAATGTGTGAGCCGCCGTCGTGGTGTCCGGACCCGTGGCCCGCGGCCCAGCCGAACACCGGACTGACGGTCTCTGAACTCTCGACCTTCCAGGCCGAGGGCGATCAGGGCCACTGGTTCGGCGCCGAGAGCGGTGACACCGACCGCTGGGGCGCCGATCCTGCGGTCCTCGACGCCGGTGCGCCGTCTGCTCGCAACCTGCACCTCGACCCGGCCGACACCGTCGCTGCCGATCGCGGCGTCGATCCGCTGGCCGGGGCGTCGTGCACGGCCGGCGTGTGCGCCTCGGGCAGTCCCGGAGCGCTCTGCGCCATCGACGCGGATTGCATCTACGAACTGGACTACGACGGTGAGCTGCGCCTGGCGCCCTGGGACATCGGTGCCGATGAGGTCGGTGCTGCGCCGCCGACAACTCTGCCGCCGCCGAGCACCACGATACCGCCGTACGTCACGACAACATCGACAACAGCGCGTCCGCCGACAACCACGACCCTCGCGCCGCCGACCGGCCCCTGGTGCGGCGACGGGATCTGCGGCGGGCTCGAGGAGAACGAGGACTGCTCGACCTGTGTCATCGACTGCCGCTGCAGTGGTAAGGACTGTTCGCGCGGATGCTGTGGTGACGGCTTTTGCTCCGGCAACGAAAAGATCGACTCCTGCCCGGTCGACTGCTCAGGCGGAGTCACCCCGCCGACGACCCTGCCACCCTGGCCGGGGACCTGCGGCGACGGCGTGTGCGCGGGCGCGGAGTTCGGCGAGGACTGCGCGAGCTGTGCGGCCGACTGCCGCTGTCAGGGCAAGGGCTGTGCACGGGCCTGCTGCGGCGACGGCGTCTGCGAAGGCTCGGAGAGTTCGAAGAGCTGCGCGACGGATTGTCGCTGAGCGGCGATTCGGGAGAGCCCGCTGCTTCCAGAGCGCGTGCGCCATGCTAGAACGGCGCGGTGGGCGACTACAGCCATATCCACGTCGATCCGATCACGCCTGCGCTCGGCGCCGAGATACGCGACATCGATCTCGCTCGGTTGAGCGAGGCGGAGCTGGCCGAGATCCGCAACGCGTTTATCGAGTACAGCGTGCTGGTGTTCCGCGATCAGACTCTGACCGTCGAGCAGCACAAGGCGTTCGGCCGCAGCTTCGGGCCGCTGCACGTTCATCCGGGCAAGGCCCACCTCGGTCTGCCCGGCGATCCGGAAATCTTCGAGATCCATGCGACCGCCGCGTCGAAGCATGCCAACGGGGAGATCTGGCACAGCGATCTGTCCTGCGAGGCGTCACCGCCACTCGGCTCCATGCTCTACCTGCGCAGCGGGCCTGCGGTCGGCGGGGACACGCTTTTCTGTGATATGTACGCTGCGTACGAGTCGCTGTCTGATCCGATGAAACAATTCCTGCGCGGCCTTCACGCGTTCCACGACGGTCGTAAGGATCTGGCCGGCTACGACATCCGGTTGCGCGACGATCAGATCTATCCCAGCGCGACTCACCAGGTGATTGCCGTTCACCCGGACAGCGGCCGGCCGCTGCTGTTCGTCAACCCGTCGTTTACCGTCCGCATCGAGGAGCTCACCGCCGCCGAGAGCGCCTCGGTTCTCGATCACCTGTACCGCCACTATGCTCAGCAGCCGCGGTGTCACTGCAGGGTCCGGCAGACGCCGGGAACGCTCGTCTTCTGGGATAACCGCAGCGCCCAGCACCACGCGGTCTGGGACTATTTTCCCAGCGAGCGCTGCGGAGATCGCGTCACGATCGCGGGCGTGCCGCTGCAGGCTGCGTGACGCGCCGGTCTGCCGGGCAGGCCTCGGGGTGTTCCGGCGATGCCGGGGGCGACCGTCACAAAGCCCGGAACATCGCTGCGGGCGCATGCGAGTCCGGCAAGTTCACCGCCGCGATTCATGTTCTTGCAGGAGGCAGCCGGTTTCGGTCTCAGAAGGAAAGCAGCTTCTCCGAGATATCGCCGGCGATCGCATCGATGCTTTCGGTAATCGCGACCGAGAACGGTGCGCCGTCGTCGGCGAGCCATTCATCGACATGACGGTCGGGTGTTTCGTAGTCGTAGTCGTACTCCCGCGACAACGGTTTTTCCGGTGGCCCCCAGGTCAGCGTCAACTTCGCATTCAACTGGAGTGCGATCTCGTCGCTCATAGACTGATCGAGTTCAAGCCGGGTCAGCCGGACAATCACGATCGCTTCGGCACGTTCGGGCTCGGCGCGTCGTTGACTCGGCACGGCGCGGGTTACCGCGTCGACGAGTTCTTTTTGAAAATCGCGACTGCCGGCAATCCCTGTCAGGATTTCGGTGACCCGCTCGGCTTTTTGCGCGGGCAAGCCCTGGAGTCCGCCGGCGACCGCGCCCACTGTGCCTCCGGCTACCAGGCCGATCGCGCCGCCGACCAGAGCGCCGGCGGGTACGAAGATCAGTGCGAAGGGGCCGGGTCCGACCGCGGCCGCCCCACCGGCGGTTGCCCCTGCAACGGCTCCGCCTGCAGCGCCGACACCCCCGCCGGTCAGGAGCGCACGCGTGGTTGTACGGGCCTCGAGATCGGCCTTCACCTCGCCCTCGGTCATGATCGCGTATGTCGCGAAGCCGTCCTCGGGTTCGACCGGCCGGAACATAGAGCAGCCCGACAGGAGTGCGGAGCCGGCTGCCGCGATTGTCATCACGGCAAGACCACGGAAACCGGACCGCCGCAGTAGAAGAAAAAGCCGAGCCGATGAGTGCATACGGAGTCGCACGTGAATCCTCCCGGGTCAGGCGTGGCGGCCTGCGCAGCGCATCGGCGCAACCGACCTGCAGGGAGTGAAGCGTAACGACTCGCCTGAACCGGCCAGAGGGTGCCGCAACCGACTTGAATCAACAAGCGGAGGTAGAGTTGTTCTCGGCGTCGCGAGCCGGATCGCTGATTGCGGGGTCGCGCATCGGCGCGCGGCAGTTCGTGCGGTCCATTGTCCGGTCACGTCCGGTCACGTCCGGTCACGTCCGGTGACCAGACTGAGCGCGGGGTTTTCCTGTGGCTGCAGGCAGCCCTCGTAGGTCCGGCCCCGCACGCTCGTGAAGCCGTATTCGTCGAGATCATTCTCGCGTGTTGCTTTGCAGTGAGCGCTGGCCATGTGGAGTGTGATCACCCGGCGATGGGAGTCCGTCCGGTTGCCGCCGGTTCGGTGAAGCATTCGCGTCGAGAAGAGCACGCAGTCGCCCGGCGGAAGCTCGAGTGAAATTGCACGGTCGTGATAGTCGCGATTGCCCTCGATGTCCTTGGCCCCGAGCGCGCCGAAGTTCACCCCGTCTATGAAATCATGGGGCTGAAGCTTCATTCGGTGCGAGCCCGGGACGATCGTGAGGGTGCCGTTTGCTTCGGTCACCGGATCGAGCGGGATCCAGACGCCGACACACCGGCGCTGTGGGCCGAACGGAAAATACAGCGCGTCCTGGTGGAATGGGTGTTCAGAGCCGGCAACGCCTGGCGGCTTGTAAATGAACATCAGCAGGAACGCGAGAATGTCCTCGCCGATCAGGCTCGATACGGCGTCAACCACGCGCGGGAATCGCAGTGCCTCCGCGAACAGCGGGTCGAAGCGGTCGGGGTTGATGATCTTCCAGACCGCGTGCTCCGGGTCGTCAGGCAGGGGAAGCGTGCCCTTGGCGAAGGCGATGTCCTTGACGACCCGGTTGCTTGCCGCCCGCGGCACGTCGCCGAGGCAGATCTCGCGTGCGCGCTTGCGGTAGCGGCTCATCTCTTCCTCATCGAGAACCCCGGGGACGACGATGTAGCCTTCGTTCTGGTACTGCTCGATCTGCTGTGCCGTCAGACTTCCCATCCGGTTTGACCGTTTCGGAGGGTAGCCGGATCGCTCCGCCACGACCACTCCTGTCGTTCCTCCCTTGCGCCAGCACGGCGTCTGAACGTGCATGCTGCGGCCTTTTCCCGTAAATTTCTGCCGTGATTTTCCGTCAACTGTTCGAGCCGCTTTCGAGCACGTACACCTACCTGATCGGCTGTGAGGAGACCCGGCAGTGCGCGCTCGTCGACCCGGTCTATCCGACGTGGGAACGCGATCGGGATCTGCTGCGGCAGCTCGGGCTGGAACTTTGCCTGACCCTCGAAACGCACGTCCATGCCGACCACATCACGTCTGCCCGAAAGCTGCGCGAAGAGATGGGCAGCCGGGTAGGGTACCCGCTGAAATCGGAATGCGACTGCGCGGACCTCGCCATCGAGGAGGGGAATTCAGTTCACGTCGGGACCGTTGCGATCGAACCGATCTACACGCCCGGTCATACCGACGACCACTTCTGCTATCGAGTCGGCGATCGCGTTCTGACCGGGGACTGTCTGCTGATCGACGGCTGCGGTCGTACAGATTTTCAAAACGGCGACGCTGGCGAGTTGTACGACAGCATCCACCGGAAGCTGTTCTCACTTCCGGGTGAGACGCTCGTCTATCCGGGCCACGACTACAATGGACGCAGTGTTTCCTGCATTGCCCAGGAGAAGGCACGGAACCCGCGACTCGGCGACGGGCGCGGCCGCGCGGACTACATCGCGCTGATGAAGGGGCTGGAGCTGGCCTACCCGAAATTCATCGACTACGCGGGGCCGGGAAATCGACAGTGCGGACGTTGCCCGGAGGATCTTCCTGAAAAACTCGAAACCTATTGCCGACAGATGACCTAAAGTCCGCAGGGCTGAGCCGCA
>CAXQPB010000051.1:0-13047 GCA_964225545.1 Candidatus Nitrosopumilus sp.
CCTACACGACGCTCTTCCGATCTCAGCTCGGAACCGCGGGCGCCGATGTGTTCACCCGGACTCTCAACCCGGTGGTCCTGGTGCGGGGCCAGAAGGAAATGATCGAACGCATTGACGCTGCCGGGCCGGCTCAGAAGGTCAAGATCATCGGAATGTTCGACCTGGGATCCAACGGGATCATCGTAACCGGCGTCGACATCGCAGAGCCCTCTACCGGCGAAGACACCGGGGAAAAGCCCGCAAGCGAAGACTGACGGCGGAATTGCGGCGTTTTTGACAGTTTTAGCGCGTGGCGCTATCACCAGCGGTCCGCGCGGCTCCGCGAGCCGATCGCGGCGCCGTGCAGGCTTTTTCAGGCTCCCCGGTGCACGGCCCCGCCGAAATCGTACGAGCACGGAGATCGAGTCGGATGATGAAGACGCTGTTCCTCAACCCACCGTCATTTGACGGCTTCGATGGAGCCGCCGGTGCCCGCTACCAGGCTCGCCGCGAGATCCGCTCGTTCTGGTTCCCGACATGGCTCGCGCAGGTCGCGGCGATGGTCCCCGACAGCAAGCTGATCGACGCGCCGCCGGCCGGGCTGACGCTCGAGGACGTCCTGCCGCAGGCGGCCGACTACGAGGTCGCGGTTCTCTACACCAGCTCGCCGTCGTTCGAGTCCGACGCCAGAACGGCCGCGGCCCTGAAAGAGGTCAACCCGAAGCTCAAGGTCGGCATGGTCGGCGCGCACGTCGCGGTGATCGCGCAGGAGTCTCTCGAAGCGGCACCCGCAGTCGACTTCGTCGGGCGGAACGAGTTCGACTTCACGATCAAGGAACTGTGTGAAGGCCGGCCCTGGGACGACATCGACGGTCTGAGCTACCGGCGCAACGGCACAATCCATCACAACAAGGAACGCGCCCTGATCAGCGACATGGACGAGCTCCCCTACGTGATCGATGTCTACAAGCGCGATCTGAAAATCGAAGACTACGTCATCGGGGAGGCGCTCTACCCGTACGTGTCGCTGTATACCGGCCGCGGTTGCCGCTCCCGCTGCACGTTCTGCCTGTGGCCGCAGACCATCGGCGGCCACAAGTATCGCGTGCGCAGCGCCCAGCACGTCGTCGATGAAGTGAAGCGGGGCCTGGAGTACTTCCCGCAGGTTCGTGAATACTTCTTTGACGACGATACGCTGACCGACAACATCGAACACGTAGAGGCGATCGCAAAAGGTCTCGGTCCGCTCGGGGTCACCTGGAGCTGTAACGCGAAAGCCAACGTCCCCTACGAGACGCTCAAGATTCTCAAAGACAATGGGATGCGGCTGATGGTCGTCGGCTATGAGTCCGGAGACCAGCAGATTCTGAACAACATCAAGAAGGGCATGAAGGTCGACCGGATGTACCGGTTCGCGGAGGACTGCCACAAGCTTGGCCTCAAAGTCCACGGGACGTTCATCGTCGGCCTGCCCGGCGAGACGAAAGAAACGATCAAGGAAACGATCGAGTTCGCGAAGCGGGTCAATCCGCACACGATTCAGGTGTCACTTCCTGCCGCGTATCCAGGGACATTCCTCTACAACCAGGCGCGCGAGGAAGGCTGGATGCGCAGCGAAGAGGGCATGGTCGCCAACGCCGGCTTCCAGGTCAGCTCGCTGAGCTACCCCCACCTGTCGGAAGCCGAGATCTTCGAGGCGGTCGACAACTTCTACAAGCGATTTTTCTTCCGTCCGACCAAGATTGCGGAGATCGTCGGAGAGATGGCCCGCGATCGCGAGGTCATGAAGATGCGCTTGAAGGAAGGCGTCGAGTTCATGAAGTTCCTGTTCTCACGGGAAGACAAGGCAGCCGCTACGCCGGTCTGACAAAAAAGCGCCGGAGGACGAATCCTCCGGCGCTTATTGTGCGGGCGGCCCGACGTCGCCCGATAAAACCCCCGCAGTAAATCGCAGTCAGCGCTTTCAGGAAGAAGCCGCCTTTCGCTTGGAGCGTTTCGCAGCGCGCTTCTCTTTGCGTGCGTCCCGCTTGGCCTCGCGCGCAGCCTTCTTCGCCTTGGCGCCTTTGGCACCATCGCTCGCAACATCCACCCAGCCGATCTTGGCGAACATGACCCCTGCCGGCAGGATTCGCCGCTCCGGTTTCCGTAACAGCGAGCATTGCCCTGGATCGCCGCAGGCCTTCGCCCCGGGCAGAGGCGCCGCATCTACGTCGGTAGCCACCGCTGCGAGCAGTGCTCCGAGCGCGATGATCGCCAGAGTGCCCGGAACGAAAGAAAGAAAAGAATGAGGACCGGAACCCGGCTCTTGAACCTCTGACATCGCCACCACCTCCTCACAGGTCCGCTCCCTGAGCCGACCGACCGCCACTTCTTCAACGGAGTGGGGTAACCCCGAACAACCCCGAACTCCCAAGATAGAGGCCGGGACTCAGAAAGCAATACTCACAGGGAAGATCAGGAAAACTTCTTCGGGCCGGGAAGGCCGCGATCGCGGTACCGCCAATAGATCGCGAAGAACTCGACCGGAACCTTGAGCTTGTGCCCGAGCGACAACTTCGAGCCCGGCTCATCTCGCCAGACCGGTAGCGGCTGCTCGTACAGCGACATGACGCGCCGGGTCGTAACATCCCGATCGAGATTCCGCAGAAGCCGAGCCAACAGCTCCACATCGAAAAGCCAGCGCGAGAGGAACGGCTCGGCGAAGCTGTTTTTGACCGCCGGCACGGCACGGAAAAGCTTCGCACCGCACTGGGTGTCGTAGACGGGCAGGCCGAGAACGAGCGACGCCGCTGTCGCGAAGATCCGGCCGAGCAGGTGGCGGCTCTGGTTACGCTCGATGTTCGAACCCAGCCGCCTGACGCGCGAGCCCAGTACGGCTACGAGCTCGGGTCTGTCCACCAGGATCGAGCGGAAGACGCCGATCTGATCCAGGGGAGTCGCGAGGTCGGCGTCCCAGTAGCCGACAAACTCCGCTCCTGCGCCCAGCGCCTGATTGACACCGGCGCGCACGGCCTCGGCTTTGCCGGCGTTACGCTCGAGCCGAAGCATCGAGAACGCGCCCGGTTCTGCCCGACAGAGGCCCTCGAGGACGCGGTGTGTGGAGTCGGTGCTGCCGTCATCGACGAACAGAATCGACACGTCTTCAAGCGCGGCCATGCCGGCGGCCATCGCCTCGGTGTTCAGACGCGTCGCCTCGTTGTAGCACGGCACGACTATGACAGTTGCGGCCACGGTGTTGCCTGTGTCACGGACCCGCATCGGCCTCAATCAGGAGCGAGCCCCCCCCACCGTCCGGGTAAACTTCGCGATTCCGGCGCTCCCGCGAACAGCCTGTGGCCTTTGTCCCTTGTCTTGACGGACCCTTGCGTGTTCCTTGGATAGAGGACCGGGATGCAGAGGGCTGCCGCCGGTACCTGGCTTCAAGGAGGATCATCCACCATGCATCGACCCGGTTACGCCGCCCTGACGGCGGTGGGCTTGTTCACTCTCACGCTTGTTTCGACCGTGTCCCCACAGCCGGCTGCAGCGGCTCTGGACCCCGATGCCGCCCGTTGCATGGCGAGCAAGCTCAAATCGACGGGCAAGCTCATCCAGAAGCAGCTCGGTTGTTACTCGAAGGCGATCAAGAAAGGCGTCGGGGTAGACTCGGATTGTCTGGCCAAGCCGGCGTCGAAACTGGCCGACGCGTTCACGAAAGCCGAGGCGCTGGGCGGCTGCCTCGATGACGGTGACGCGGCCTACATTACCGGCCGCACTCTGGGCTCGGCCCGAATCATCGCCTTCGGGCTGATCACCGACGCGGCGAGTCCATCGACCTGCACCGCGGCCAAGATCAAGGCGTCTTCGAAGCGCACCTCGAAGACGATGAAGGCCTACAGCGTCGCGGTCGCGAAAGCCGACACCGGGAAGCTTCTCGCTTCGCTCGCCAAGATCACCGAGAAGTTCGACAGTGATTTCGCCAAGGCGGAGCTCAAGTCCGGGTGCCAGACGACCGGCGACACCTCGGACGCTGCGGCCCGCGCCGATTCGGGCCTCGATCCGCTGTACGGCGATCTCGGCGTGATCGCCTACGAAACGGTGTACGTGCCCAGCGCAGCCGAGCCTGCCGAGACACCCGGCTCGGGCGCGACCGACGCCTCCGGCTATCCCAAGCTGGTCACCCAGTACGGAACAGCCGACGTGGATCTGAACAACGGGATCTACACGCGCTTTTACTACCAGCCCGACGACACGCCTGTCGATGCGGTGCTGGTGCTTGTCCCGGGCTTCGAGGGAGGCGGAAACAGCTTCTTCCCGCTCGCACAGAATCTTGTCAGCCGTGCCGTGGAGAACGACAGGCGCGTCGAACTCTGGGCTCTCGATCGCCGCGGTCACCAGCTCGAAGACCTCGAGGGCAAAGCGATCGCAGCGCAGCAGGCGGATCCGAACATCGCGCTCGACTGGTTCTTCGGCGGACAACTCGGCCTCACCCTGTCTCCGCAGCTCACGCGACGTGCCGAGTTCCACAACACGCAGGAAGATACCGCGTTCATGGCGAACTGGACGACCAATGTCGTTTCGCAGGATATCGATGCGGTCATCGACGCCGCGCACGCAGCTGTCGGCAACGGCAATGTATTCCTTGGCGGCCACTCGGCGGGCACCGGACACACGGCGCGCTACGCCGCAACCGATTTCGACATCTCCTCACCGGGCGTGCTGGCCGGATACACCAAACTGCGCGGACTGGTGCTGCTCGAAGGCGGCGGTGGAAGTTCGACAGGAACAGCGCCGACCGAGGATGAGCTCGACCTCATCGAAGACCGCGCCGACGGTGGACTGTTCTACGCCGTCCGCGACAATGCTCCGCGTTGCGCCGACGGCACGGTCTGCACGGTAGCCACCGAAGCGACCGATTGCCTCGGCATCGGCAACGGCAAGTGCGTCGAACCTGTCGCCGCATACTCGGTGGTACCGGGCCTGCTCAATCCCCAGGTTCTGGTATCCGGCGAGATCACCTCGATCCAGGCGATCAACGATCCGAACACCGGCGAGAGTGTTCTGACCGTTGATCAGGGCGGCGTGGACAACAACGCGGTCGCCGTCGTACCCGAACTGAATATCCTCAACATTCTGGGGACCACTACGGCGCTCGGTGGACTGGGCCGCTTTGTCGACGACGATCTGCCGATCGCACAGGCCGCGACCTTCGTTGCCAGCTCGGCGGGCGCGCAGGGCCCGACCGTCGGCGGACTCATCACGTGGCAGCCGACGACAGAGCCGCCGTTGCCGCAGTCGGTTCTGGTCGATAACGGCCCGGCGCCGACCGCTCTGCCCGGCGCGCGCTGGGGCGTCGAGGTCGAGCTCGTCCGAATGGACCGCCTCACCGAGACGTTCTACCGTGGCGAATCGAACTTCACCGACTTGTACTACCCGGGAGGTGGGTACTCGACGACCGCAGAGCTGCCGGAGCTCGACACCAGCGCGCTGTCGATCGGCCGCAACCGGCCGGACATCGAGAACATCACGCAGGCAGCCAATATCGATATTCCGGTCATCTGCTTCGGCGGCAGCAACGGCCTGACACCGGTCGGTCAGAGCTTCCTCGCCTTCGCGCAAAGCATCGGTGCGTGCGCAGCACCGAGCTGCGACGGCACGCCTCGCGTAGTCGACACGCTGTTACCGAGCGAGGCCTTCCCGACCTACGGCGATGAGAACGGCGGCTTCTCCGTCTTCATCGACGAGGGCATTGCCCATGTGGACGTCGCGGTGGCGGACGACACCAACGACATGCCGATCGTGACGCGGGTGCTGGAGTTCATCGAGCGCAACTCGCAGTAGGTTCCGCTCAGCGTGCAGTTTTCCCCGCGGCCCTGTTGTTCCCTGCAGGCGCCGCGGGGACCGCACGCTCCGAGAGGAATTCCGAGAGCACGCGTGCCGTATGCGAACGCCGGGTTCTGCGCGCGATCTTCGCCGGCGGCCCCTCGGCAACAATACGGCCGCCGCCCGAGCCTCCCTCCGGACCGAGGTCGACCACCCAGTCGGCCTCGGCGATCACGTCGAGGTTATGCTCGATCACAAGCACTGTGTTGCCGGCACGGACCAGTCGTCGCAACACGCGAATGAGCTTTTCCACGTCGGCCATATGCAGACCGATGGTCGGTTCGTCGAGTACATAAAGCGCACGCGCCATTCGCGTTGCTTCGGCGTTTTTCGCGTCAACCTTTTTCGCGTCAACCTTCTTCGTACGACGCGCCGGCGGGCGTTCATCGAGTTCGGTGTCGGTCCGCGTCTTGGCCAGCTCGGTCACCAGCTTGATGCGCTGGGCTTCGCCTCCGCTCAGCGTCGGGCTCTGCTGACCGAGCGTCAGGTACCCCAGGCCGACGTCCTGCAGCAGCACCAGAGCCCTGTGAATCGCCGGCTGCGCCGCGAAGAAGTCGACAGCCTCGTCGACATCCATCGCCAGCACATCGGCGATCGATCGCTCTTTGAAGCGCACGTCGAGCGTCTCGTCGTTGAAGCGCGCACCCCGACAGACTTCGCACGGCACCTTCACGTCCGGCAGAAAGCTCATCTCGATTCGCTTCAGCCCCTGCCCTTCGCACGCATCGCAGCGGCCACCCGAGACGTTGAACGAGAAGCGGCCGGGTGAGTACCCACGCATCCGCGCCTCGGGAGTTTCGGCGAACAGCTTGCGGATCCGGTCCCAGATGCCGACGTAGGTCGCCGGACAGGAGCGCGGGGTCTTGCCGATCGGTGTCTGATCGACCTCGAGCACGCGCGCGACCTGCTCCCATCCACGAATCTCCTCGCAGCCATGCCAGGAGCTCGACGAGTTCGACGATTGCAATGATTGCAAGGCGGGCTTCAACGCGCCGGACCGTTTCGAGCCCGCCGCCGACCGCGCTTTACGCCCCGCTCGCTTTTTCGTGCCGGCGCCGTTGCCTCGCCGGCCTACGACGCGCACGAGATTGTCGTGGAGAATGTTCCGAACGAGCGTGCTCTTGCCGCTTCCGCTGACGCCGGTAACGCAGACCAGCCGTCCGAGCGGCAGGCGGACATCGACCCCGCCGAGATTGTGGAGACGGGCGCCGGCGACCTCGAGCGCCGACGGTGGAGTCCCAGTGGTCGCCGCGCTGCCGTCGCGCGGATGAGCCAGCGGTTTGGCGAGATAGCGGCCCGTGATCGATGCCGGGTTTTTCAGCAGGTCGTCGACGGTTCCCTCGGCGATGACTTTCCCGCCCCCGGCCCCGCCGCCGGGCCCCAGGTCGACGACGTGGCTCGCGCGACGGATGGTGTCCTCATCGTGTTCGACCACGACGACCGTATTTCCTTTCGACTCGAGCTTCTCGAGGGTATCGAGAAGTTTGCGGTTGTCACGCGGGTGGAGGCCGATGGTCGGCTCGTCGAGCACGTAGCAGACACCCCGAAGATTCGAGCCGAGCTGTGCCGCGAGCCGGATCCGCTGGGCCTCGCCGCCACTCAGCGTCGGCGCGGAGCGGTCGAGTGAGAGGTAGCCGAGCCCGACCTCGGCCAGGAAAGACAGCCGCGAGCGGAGCTCGGAGAGTATGTCCTGTGCGATCGCCGCGTCACGGCCGACCAGCTTCAACTTCGCGAAAAATCGGCAGGCGTCATCGACCGGCATCGCGGTCAGCTCGGCGATCGTGCGTTTGCGGAAGCGCACCGCGAGCGCGTCCGCGCTGAGCCGTGTCCCCTCGCACTTCGGGCAGACGCGCGCATCGCCCTCGAACGACTCGTTCCACCACGACTCCTCCCCGGTCTGCTCCTCATCGAAGCCGCCGAGAACAAGACCGGTTCCGAAGCAGCCGCTGCACCAGCCGTGCCTGGAATTGAAGGAGAACAGCCGCGGGTCAAGTTCCCGGAAGCTGCGCTCACAACTCGGACAGGCGCGCCGGGTCGACAGAATGCGTTCGCTGCCACGCGCCGGGACCACCTGGACGACACCCTTACCGAGATCGAGCGCGCGCGCGAGCAGATCGGCCAGGTCCTTCTCCGTGCGCGGGTTCACCTCGATACTGCCGACCGGCAGCTCGATATCGTGCTCCTTGAAGCGATCGAGCCGCGGCCACGGCTCGGTTGCAATACGCTCACCGTCAACCCGCAGTTCGGGAAACCCACGTGCCGCTGCCCACTTGGCGAGATCGGTGTAGTAGCCCTTGCGCGCCACAATCAGCGGCGCGAGCAGTTCCACGCGTTTGCCGCGATCACTTCGCATCAGGCTCGCGAGGATCGACTCGGCCGTCTGCGGTTCGATGGCGGTATCGCACTCGGGGCAGTACTGCGTGCCGAGCTTGACGAAGAGCAGCCTCAGGAAGTGGTAGATCTCGGTAAGGGTCGCCACCGTGCTCTTGCGACCGCCGCGGCTGATCCTCTGCTCGATCGCTACGGTCGGCGGGATCCCGAAGATCGCGTCAACCTCAGGGCGGGACGCGGGCTGCACGAACTGGCGCGCGTAGGCATTGAGCGACTCGAGATAGCGCCGCTGGCCCTCGTTGAAGAGAATATCGAACGCGATCGTGCTCTTGCCGCTGCCACTGATCCCGGTGATTACCGTGAAGCTGTCGCGCGGAATATCGAGATCGACCGACTTCAGGTTGTGCTCGCGCGCGTTCACGATCCGCACGGCATCGACCGGGGCCTGGAGCGCACCGCTCTGCCCTGCTTTCGGTCGGACCTTCTTCCTGCCGCGAGACGAAGAGCTCGGCGGCAGGCGCGTGTCTTTCTCGTAGTCACGAATCGCGCGGCCTGTGTGACTCGACTTCACTCGCGCAACGTCCGCGGGCGTGCCCTGCGCGACGATGACTCCGCCCCGGTCGCCGCCTTCCGGGCCGAGATCGAGGATCCAGTCGGCTGCGCGGATGACGTCGAGGTTGTGCTCGATAACAACCAGCGAGTGCCCCTGCTCGATCAGCCTGCGGAACGCTCCGAGCAGGGTCGCGATGTCATCGAAGTGCAGCCCGGTCGTGGGTTCATCGAACAGAAAAAGAATCCCGGAAGTCCCGGAGTCGCCCGCAGCGCCGTCGCGGCGCGCCCGAGAGGGACCGGCCGCAGCAAGATGACCGGCCAGCTTGAGTCGCTGGGCTTCGCCACCGCTCAGCGTCGGCAGCGGCTGCCCGAGCCGGATGTAGCCCAGGCCGACGGCCTCGAGCGGCTCGAGCACCCGCCGCACGGCCGGCTGGTCGGCAAAAAACTCCACAGCCTCGGTCACCGTCATCGCGAGCACGTCGGCAATCGAGCGGGAGCGTGCGCCCGCCTCCCCGCTGCCCGACGGTGGTGTGATCTTTACCTCGAGCACCTCGGGCCGGTAGCGAGTGCCGTCGCAATCCGGGCAGCGCAGGTAGACGTCGCTGAGAAACTGCATCTCGACGTGCTCGAAACCGGTCCCGGTGCACACCGGGCACCTCCCGTTCCCCGAATTGAAGCTGAAGGTACCCGGTTTGTATCCACGGTCACGCGCGACGGGGTCAGCCGCGAAGACTTTGCGAATCGCGTCGAGCGCCCCGACGAAACTCGCCGGATTCGAGCGGGCGGTTCGGCCGATCGGCGACTGATCGACCATCACGACCTCACGGATCGCTCCGCGCCCACGCAGCGCCCGGTGTCTGCCCGGTGCTTCGGTCGGCTTGCCCGCTTGTTTGAGCAGAGCGCGATAGCAGACGTCGTGCAGCAGCGTCGACTTGCCCGAGCCACTGACCCCGGTGATGCAGACGAGGCGGCCGAGCGGAATCCTCGCGTCGACATCGCGCAGGTTGTGCTCGGACGCGCCGAGGATCTCCAGCCACCGGGTCGACGAATCCGGCTCGGATGGCGCGAGCGCGTCCTCACCGACGACACTCCGCTCGCCGGTCAGATAACCGGCCGTCAGTGATTTACGCGAACGCACGAGCTGAGCCGGCGTTCCGAAGAAGACGACCTCGCCACCGTGCTCACCGGGGCCCGGGCCGAGGTCGAGAATTCGATCGGCCGTCACCATCACCTGCGGATCGTGTTCAACGACGACCAGCGTGTTGCCGGCGTCGCGCAGTCGGTGCAGGACATCGATCACACGCCCCATGTCGCGGTGGTGCAGACCGATGCTCGGCTCGTCGAGCAGGAACAATGCGTTGACGAGTGACGTCCCGAGCGCGGTGGTCAGGTTGATCCGCTGAACCTCGCCGCCGGACAGAGTGCGAGACTGCCGGTCCAGCGTAAGATAGCCGAGCCCGACCTCGACCAGATAGCGCAGGCGGGAGCGGATCTCCCCGAGCAGCATCTCCGTCGCTCGATCGAGCGGCGAAGGAAGTTCGAGATCACCGAAGAAGGCCGCGCAGCGCTCGAGCGGCAGCAGCATCGCGTCGTGCACCGACAGACCCGGCAAGGCCTCCCACGCCTCGCGATCGAGTTTTGCCCGCGACGGCCTGAAACGACGCGCCGGATCGAGCACGGCGTCCGCCTCCGCACGCGTGCCGAGTCTCCAGTCGAGCGCATCCGGCTTCAGCCGCGCGCCCTCGCACTCCTCGCACGGTGTATACGCGCGGTAGCGCGACAGCAGCACGCGGATATGCATCCGGTAGGATTTGCGTTCGAGGTAATCGAAGAAACGTTTGACGCCGTACCAGACTTTGCTGCGCCGGCCGCCCTCGCCTTCGATGACCCACTTACGATGTGCAGCCGTGAGCTTTCGCCACGGCACGTCGGTCGGCACGCCGTGATCGGCCGCGTAGCGCATCAGATCTCGCTGGCATGAGCCGTAGCGCTTGCTGCCCTGCCAGATCTTGATCGCGCCGCCGGCCAGAGACTTGCTCTCGTCGGGGATCACCAGGCCGTAGTCGATCCCGATCGTCCTGCCGAAGCCGCGACACGCCTCGCAGGCACCGACCGGGGAGTTAAAGGAAAACAGGCTCGGCGTCGGCTCCGCGTAGTGGAGATCGCAGTCGGCACAGTGAAGGTCGGCGCTGAAACGCATCGGCCCGCCGGGCTGTTTGTCGTCATCGAGGGGATAGACCAGGACTCGGCGCCGTCCGCGATCGAGCGCGACCTCCAGCGCATCGACCAGCCGCGCCCTGGAGCGGCGGGCCAGTCTCACCCGATCCTGAACCACCTCGACCGCGTCTTCGGTGCGCCGGTGAACGCGCGTATAGCCCTGGCGCGCCAGCAGCTCTGCGATCTCCGCGTCCGAGAAACTGGCGGGGGCCGGCAACGAGAAGACGATGAGCAGACCGGTGCGGCTGTCCGCGCCGAGTCTCCGCCCGAGCTCATGGTAAATCGTCTCCGGGGTCTCGGGCCGGACGATCGCTCCGCAGCCTCGACACGACAGGGAAGCGGCGCGCGCAAAGAGCAGCTTCAGGTGATCGTTGAGCTCCGTCATGGTGCCCACCGTCGATCTCGATGTCCGTACCGGGTTGGTCTGGTCGATCGCGATCGCAGGCGGAATTCCCTCGATCGCTTCGGCCTGCGGACGATCCATCCGATCGAGGAACTGGCGCGCGTACGGCGAGAACGTCTCGACATAACGCCGCTGTCCCTCGGCGTAGATCGTATCGAAGGCCAGCGACGACTTTCCCGAACCGCTCACCCCGGTAACGACGGTCAGCTCCCCGAGTGGAATATCGAGATCGAATCCCTTCAGGTTGTTGTGACTGGCACCGCGGATATGAATCGCCCGGTCGGGCGCGTTGCGCCGCGGGGGCCGATCCCGTCGAGCGGGGGAGGAAGATCGGGAGCGCGCCATGAGACTGGGCTCGTGGCTATCGCTCGGCGGCGGGAGGATCAAGCGCGACCGCCCCGGGCGGCGCGGACGGCTACCCGTGGGCGCGTCGCTGTGGTAACACTCGCCCTGTCACCATGGAATCACCCGAGCCACAAACCGTTCGCGCGCTGGTAACCGGCGCGGGCCGCGGAATCGGTGCGGCGATCGCGCGCGCCCTGGCATCCGCAGGTCACCCGGTTGTCGTCAACTACAGGGAAAACGAAGCGGCCGCTTCGCAGGTCTGCGCAGAGATCAACGAGAACGGCGGCGAGGCGACATCGGTCCGCTTCAACGTAGCAGAGGCGGCGGAGGTCGATGATGCTCTGGCCACACTGCGCGAAGATCCACGGCCGATCGGCATCGTCATCAACAACGCCGGCGTCATCAAGGACGGGTTGTTCCCGACAACACGGCCCGACGCCTGGCATCAGGTGACACGCACAGCGATTGACGGCTTCTACAACGTGACACGCCCTCTCGTCATGCCGATGGTGAAGGAGCGCTGGGGGCGTATCGTCAACATCGTCTCCATCTCGGGTCTGGTCGGCAACGCCGGTCAGGTCAATTACTCGGCAGCCAAAGCCGGCGTCATAGGCGCGACGCGCTCACTCGCCGCCGAACTGGCAAGCCGTTCGATCACTGTCAACGCTGTCGCGCCCGGTATCATCGACACGGACATGACGGCCAACCTGCCTGCAGGAGCGCTTGACCGCATTCCGATGCGGCGCACGGGACGCCCTGAAGAGGTTGCGGCTCTTGTCGGGTTCCTCTGCAGCGAACAGGCTTCGTACATCACCGGCCAGGTCATCGGCATCAACGGAGGGCTGGCTTGAGTTCGAGGCGATCATCCGGTGAGCCGGCCTCGAGCGGTGACGTGTCGATGGAGTCGGCACCGACAGCCGAGAGTGTGCGGAGGCTTGAAGCGGAGCTCGCAGACGCCCGCGCGAATGAGCGGCGGCTGGCCGAAGCGCAGTGGGTTTCGAACACCGGCTGCAGCGACTACGACGTCGAGACCGAGGCCCTGTGGTGGTCCGACCAGCTCTACCGGATCCTCGGGATCGAGCCGGGCTCGGTAGTCCCCTCCCTCAACGGCTACCTGGCCTTTGTCCTCGAGGAAGATCGGCAGCTGGTCCTCGATGGAATCCGCGAGATGTACCGGACCGGCGAAGGCCGAAGCGTCGACGTCCGGCTTCGTCGCACGAATGGTCAGGAGATCGTGATCCTCGCCAAGACCACGCTCTTCAAGGATGAGGGCGGCAAGATTGCCCGCCAGCTGACAACCATTCAGGACGTGACCGAGCTTCGCGAGCTGGAACGAAACCGCATCACGAACGAGGAGT
>CAXQPB010000052.1:0-24130 GCA_964225545.1 Candidatus Nitrosopumilus sp.
CCCCGGCTCGGAGACGCGTCACTGAAGTTTGCCACGCCCGACACAAGGCGAGCGCCGTCCCGGCGCTCGCCGCTCTCTTGATTGACCGCCGCTCGGCCTCACAATGCCGATCATGGCGAACGACAGAACAGCCGACCCTTCCGCGAATTCAGACCCGCTCGACCGGCCCGACAAGTCCGAACACGACTACGATCTGTTCGTGATCGGTGCGGGCAGCGGCGGCCTGGCGACCGCAAAGCGCGCGGCTTCCTATGGTGCGCGTGTCGCGATCGCCGAGGGCGACCGCGTCGGCGGGACCTGCGTCATTCGCGGATGCATCCCCAAGAAGCTCATGGTGTACGCGGCCGAGCACGGACACTGGATCGCGGACGCGGCCGGCTACGGCTGGGACGTTGCCAGGCCGGGCGCTTTCGACTGGAGCGGGTTCGTTCAGCGTCGAGACGATTCGGTGCGATCCCTCGAGGAGCTTCACGAGCGGCTGCTGCGCGAGGCCGGCGTCGAGCTGCTGCGCGGCCACGCACGGCTTATGGCGGCGGACCGCGTCGAGCTGGAAAGCCGCACGATCTCCGCTCGCCATATTCTCGTCGCGACCGGCTCGACGCCGATCCTGCCTGAGATCGACGGCGTCGAGAACGCGGTGACCAGCGATGGCTTCTTCGAACTCGGCCGGCAGCCCGAGCGGATGGTGATCATCGGGGGCGGGTACATCGCGGTCGAGTTCGCGACGATCCTCGCTGGTCTGGGAACCCGCGTCAGCCTTGTCATGCGGCGTGACCTGCCGCTGCGCGGATTCGATATGGATGTGCGCCGCGAGCTGCACGCAGCGCTCGAGTCGCTCGGAGTCGAGGTGCATGCCGGGACGACGGTCCGCGCGATTGAGCGCGCGGGCGAGCAGGTCGCCGTGGAAGTCGACGGACCGTCGGGAGCCGGCCGTATCGAGAGCGATGGTGCCATGGTCTATGCGATCGGCAGGCGGCCGTGCAGCAGCGGTATCGGGCTCGAGGAGCTCGGTGTGGCGGTCAACGCGGCCGGCGAGATCATCGTTGACGAGCTCGGCGCGACCACGGTGCCCGGGGTTCTCGCGGTCGGCGACGTGATCGGCAAAGCGCCGCTGACACCGGTCGCGATCCAGGCGGGACGCGCGATGGCCGATCGGATCTTCGGCGGGCGCGATACGCAGATGAGCTACGATGACATCCCTACCGCTGTATTCTCCGAGCCGCCGATCGCAACGGTCGGCCTGACCGAGGAGCAGGCGATCGAGAGGCACGGTGCCGATGGGATCGATGTCTACAAAGCGCGCTTCAACCCGATGATCCACACCTTGACCGATCGCAAAGTGCCCGTGCTCGTCAAGCTGATCGTCGAGAAGGCCGGTGACCGCGTCATCGGCTGTCACATGATCGGGCACGATGCGCCGGAGATCATCCAGGGGTTTGCGGTCGCGATGAAAGCCGGCGCGACCAAGGCCGATTTCGACGCGACGGTCGGGATCCACCCGTCGACTGCAGAGGAGTTCCTTACCCTTCGCTGAAACGGACGGGCGGCAGGTTCGGGCGGGCGCAGTCTACGTTCAACGTCGCGAGACCCAGCGGTTGTCGCGTTCAGAAAAACGAAGCTCGCGCTCGATCGCGCGAGAGATCCCGATTCGTCGGCTGCACCGGTAGATCGGTTCCGACGTACGCGGGAGCAGTTGGAGCGTGCCGAGATCGGGCGCGCCGCGCGGACGTGTCGGTGTCATGAGATCAATCCCGTTGAAACGCAGATCAATGTCGAGCGCCTGACAGAGCTTGCCCGGACCGTTGGTCAGAGCGTAGCCGTCCGGGGCGGCCGATCCGGTTGTCGCTCGCGCACGCGCCTCGCGCATCGAGCCGATCCCTTCGACAGGTTCGATCGCACGCACGAGCACGGCCTCACCGCTTCCGCGACGCCCGGTGACGACGTTCAGACAACAGGAGCGATGAATGCGATAGACGTACGCGACCCCGGCCCGCTCGAACATCGATCGGTTGCGCTCGGTTCTGCCTCCGAAGGCATGGCAGGCGGGGTCGTCGGGCAGGTAGGCCTCGGTCTCCACGATCCGCCCGGTCCGTATTCCCGATGCGTCGCGACGAACCAGCAGGCAGCCGAGCAATGCCGGCGCGGCTAGCTGCGCTCCGCTTCGGAGCAGGCCGATCAATGAAGGGTGCGGGGAGTCTTGAGCGAAAATTCGGGGATGCGCACGCGCAGGGTCTCGCCGCTCTCGGCGGTCATCTGATAGAAGCCGCGCATCGAACCGTTCGGCATGGCGAGGATGGCGCCGCTTGTGTAGGAGTGGCTCTCGCCGGGCTTGATGACCGGTTGCTCGCCGATCACCCCGGGACCTTCGACCTCGCGGGTCTGGCCGCCGTCTTCCTCGATATACCAGTGGCGGCGCATCAGCTGCACGGTGCGCTCCGATTCGTTGCTGATGACGATGTGATAGGCGAACGCGTAGCGGTCATCCGCCGCGTCCGACTGGTCCTCGATGTACCGGGTCTCTACTGAAACCCGAATTCCGCCTGTCACGTCAGTCACCACCGCGTGAGTAAATCCCGTTGCGATGGCGTCGGCAAATCGCGGCCCTGCGAGCCGTAACCCGGCGCGCTCTCGCCGGTTCAGTCAGCCCTGACGTCGTGTTAGTTCGTCGGTCATGCCGACGCATCATCGCACGTGTAATCTTTGTGAAGCGCATTGCGGGATCCTGATCGATGTCGAGGGCGGCAGCATCACATCGATCAAGGGAGACGAGAACGATCCGCTCTCGCGCGGCTACATCTGTCCCAAGGCTCATGCCCTGAAGGATCTCCACGAGGACCCGGACCGCATCCGGACGCCGATGATCCGCGAGGGTGAGAACTGGAGAGAGGCGACATGGGAAGAAGCCGTTCGGACCGCAGCCGATGGGCTGCACGCGGTTCAGAAGCGGCACGGCCGGAGCGCGGTCGCTGTGTATCTCGGCAACCCCAGCGTCCACAATCTCCCGGCACTGTTGGGCGTTCCCGGTTTCATTCGCGCGCTCGGCACCCGCGCGCGCTTCAGCGCGTCCTCGATCGACCAGTTTCCGCGAATGCTGGCGGCCTATCTGGTCTACGGTTCACAGTTCGCGTGGCCGATCCCGGATCTCGAGCGGACCGATCACTACCTCGTGCTCGGTGCGAACCCGCTGGTCTCCAACGGCAGTCTGATGACGGCTCCGGGAATGCGCCGGCGGATTCGCGAGATCCGCCAACGAGGCGGAAAGGTCATTGTCGTCGACCCCCGTCGCAGCGAGACCGCCGACGCGGCCGACGAGCACGTTTTCGTCCGGCCAGGCACCGACTCCGTCCTGCTGCTGGCGATGCTCTCGACGATTTTCAACGAGCGCGAGGTCAATCTCGGCACCTGTGAAGGGATCGTCGACGGCCTCGATCACATCCGCGAGCGGGTCGCGCCGTATACGCCCGAGAAAGCGGCCGCGATTACCGGGATCGACGCGGAGGTCATCCGTCGTCTGGCCCTCGAGTTCGCGGACGCGCCGCGTGCCGTGGCGTACCCGCGCATCGGTACGTGTGTTCAGACCTTCGGTACGCTCGCCAACTACCTCGCCGATGTTCTCAATATCGTCACCGGGCGACTCGACCGTGCAGGGGGTGCGATGTTCACGACGCCTGCGGCGGGCGGGCAGCCGTCACGCGGGCATTACGGGCGCTGGAAATCGAGGACGACGGGGATCCCGGAGTTCGGCGGAGAACTCCCCGTCGCGACCCTCGCCTCGGAGATTGAAACCGAGGGCGAAGGCCAGCTCCGCGGGATGTTCACGATGGCCGGCAACCCCGTGCTTTCCGCGCCCAACGGCGCGCGAATCGACCGGGCGATGGACGATCTCGAGTTCATGGTTTCGGTAGACCCGTGCCTGAACGAGACGACACGGCACGCCAATGTGATCCTTCCGCCGCGCAGCTCTCTCGAGAACGATCAGTACAGCCTGACGTTTCTGAGGTTCGCAGTGCGTAACGTCTCGAAGGTGACCCGGCGGGTGTTCGAGCCCGCGGAAAACTCGCGCAACGACTGGGAGATTCTCGGCGCGCTCACCGGCGCGCTGGCGGAATGTCGTGCGCGCGACGGCGAGGGCGAGGACGATCCGGCGGCCGCGGTCCGGGCGCAGTACGGCTTCACGCCGTTGCAGGTTGTCGAAGGCATGATCGCCTCCGGGCCGTATGACCTCTCGATGGATGACCTCCGAGACAACCCGTCGGGCATCGATCTCGGCCCCTTGCAGGAAGACCAGCTGGCCGCGAATCTCGGCTACGACGACGGCCGCGTGCAGCTGGCGCACGATGCGATCGATGCGGAACTCGACCGCCTGGACCAGCATATCGCTGCTGACGGTTTTTCCGCCGGTGACGACGGCATGCTGCTGATCGGCAGAAGACAGCTGCGGTCGAACAACTCGTGGATGCACAACTGCCCGAGCCTGATCAAGGGTCGCAACCGCTGCACGCTGATCGTCCACCCCGAAGATGCCGATCGCATCGGAGTCACCGATGGAAAGCTCGCCAGGGTCGAGAGCCGCGTGGGGTCGGTCGAGGTCCCGGTCGAGGTCTCCGACGAGGTCATGCGCGGGGTGGTGAGCCTGCCGCACGGCTACGGGCACCACCGACCGGGCATCCGGCAGCGTCTCGCGGCGGAGAACGCAGGCGTATCGATGAACGACCTCACCGACGACTCCGTGCTCGAGGGGATGCTCGGCAACGGCGTCCTCACCGGTGTCCCGGTGCGCGTCACATCGGCCTGAACGGCGGCGGTATCCGGCGGCTCGTCAATCGCGACACTTCGCGCGTGCGCCGGGCGCAGTATAAATAGCTCGTCGTCGTGTCTCTTCTCGTCATGGAAAGTGTGGCCCTCGGCTTCGGTGCCAGGCGTCTGTTCGAAGATCTCAACCTTCGTGTCGGCGAGGAGGACCGAATCGGTGTGGTCGGTCGCAACGGTTCGGGGAAGTCGTCCCTGCTCCGTATCATTGCCGGTGTCGGCGAGCCCAACGCGGGCGCGGTGCGCATGGCGCGGGGCCTTCGCGTCGGCTACCTGCCGCAGGAGTTCGATCTCGACAGCGGCCGATCCGTGATCGACGCGGTGCTCTCCAGCGTCCCCGGCAAAGCCGACATCGAGTGTATGCTCGAGACGGTCGAGCAGGGGCTGGCGACGACCGAAGACGATGATGAGCTGATGGAGCTCTCCCAGAAGCTCGCAGACCTCCACGAGGATCTGGTTCGTTTCGATGCCTCCTACTCGCGGCACGAGGCGCTGCGAATCCTTTCGGGTCTGGGTTTTCGTGAGACCGACTTCGAGCGTGATACCTCCGAGCTCAGCGGCGGCTGGAAAATGCGAGTGGTGCTCGCGTCGCTGCTGTTCCAGAAGCCGGATCTGCTCCTGCTCGACGAACCGACCAACCATCTGGATGTTCCATCGGTCGCCTGGCTCGCCGATTTCCTCAGCCGTTATCGCGGCGCGTTCATGCTGATCTGCCACGACCGCGAGTTTCTCAACGAGCAGATCTCGCGGGTGGTCGCCTTCGAACCCGACGGTGTGCGCCAGTGCAACGGCAACTACGATGCGTATTGCGAGGCCCGTGTCGAGGAGCTGGCGATACTCGAGCGGCGGGCCGCGAACCTCAGCCGCGAGCGTGAACAGGCCGAGCGTTTCATTCGCCGCTTCCGTGCGCAGGCGACCAAGGCACGGGCTGTTCAGAGTCGCATCAAGGCGCTCGAGAAACTCGACGAAGTCGCGATGCCGGGCTCGGGGCGGTCGCTCTCGTTCCGCTTTCCGCCGTGCGATCGTACGGGACAGGATGTCGTCCGGCTCGAGCACGTCGGCCACTGCTACGGACAGAACGAGGTCTTCTCCCGGATCGAGCTGACCGCCCGTCGCGGCGACAGGATCGCCATTGTCGGTGCGAACGGCAACGGCAAGACCACACTCCTGAAGATCATGGCAGGAGCGATCTCACCGACCTCCGGTGCTTCGACCCCGGGGCATAACGTCAAAGTCGGCTACTACGCCCAGCACGTTACCGAGCAGCTCGACGTCCGCGCGAGTATCTTCGATCACGTCTGGCGCGAGAGCCGGGCCGACGACGTCACGTTCGTCCGGACCGCTCTGGGGACACTGCTGTTCTCCGACGATGAGGTGGAGAAACCGATTGCCGTTCTGAGCGGCGGCGAGAAAGCGCGGGTATCGCTCGCGGGGCTTCTGGTCAATCCGGGCAACCTGCTCCTCATGGACGAGCCGACCAACCACCTCGACCTCGAGTCGTCGGAGGCCCTTGCGGCAGCTCTCGAGACCTTCGGCGGCACGCTGATCTTCGTCAGCCACAACCGAAGCTTCGTCCATCGGCTCGCGACGCGGATCTGGGATGTGAAAGAAGGCGGTGTCGAGGAGTTTCCCGGCACCTTCACCGAATATCTCGACCGGTGCTCCAGGCTCGAGGCGAGCTCGGACGCGGGCGACGCGGAGGCCGCGGCGCGGTCTGCAGGGTCGTGGGGGTCACCGGGATCCTCAGGATCTTCAGGATCCTCAGGATCTCGGGGGGCCTCGGCGTCCGCCAAAGGCGCGGCGCCGCGTGGAAAGGCCGCGCGCGCCGAGCGCAAAGCGAAGAAGCCCGGCGAGGGTCGCGCACGACGTCAGCTCGAGAAACGGGTCAAGGAGCTCGAGGAGCGAATCTCGTCCCTGGAAGCCGAGCAGGCCGAGCGCAGCTCCGAACTGTCGCTTCCCGAGACGTACGCCGACTCGGAGAAGTACAATCGGCTTCTCGGCGCGTACCGCGAAGACTCGGACAAGCTCGAAGAACTGATGGCGCGATGGGAGAACGCGAGCGCGGAGCTGGCGTCGCTCGACGGGGCTGCGGACAACGGCTCGGGCTGAACGAGCGAGTCGGGAGAAGCGCGACCGCTGCTGCGGTCAGACAGCAATCTGCAGACCGGCGGTGCTGGCGAGCCGGCTGCGTACCATGTGCTCGAGCACGCCGGTATCGACGGAGCCGAGGTTTGTCAGAAAATCGGCGTGGGCTCGACCGCTTCGGTAATCGGGCTCTCGAACCGGATGGCGCAGAGCGCTGGCGATCAGTTCGATATCCGCATCCACGAGAATCGTGCCGTGCAGCAGCAGCGCGGTTCGTCTTCGCCGCAACGCCAGACCCGCGACCTTGCGTCCGTCCAGAACCAGATCACCGCTGTCGTCCTCGGACAGCTCGTCGCCGCGCCCAAGCCCGTCGCGAAGGATGTTGTTGCAGAACTTTTTCGCCCCGCTGATCGTCGCCAGCTCGGGGGCGAGTGAGTAGGGCAGGGCGAACGAGTACTGGAGAGTGCCTTTGCCGACTACGACGGAGCGTCCTCCGCTCGGCCGCCGCACGACATCAATGGCCTGCTCGCGACAGAACCCGACGCGAACCTCGTCTTTGATCTCGACGGCGCGTCCGACGACAACCGTGGTCCTGGGTGTCGCCCAGGTTCGAAATGCGTAACAGCCGTCGTTCTCGGCGGCCTCGAGCATGCACAGGTCACGCTCGAGCTCGGTTGTGACGTCCCCCACGGCGAGCATCCTCGCAGTCCGCCCGAGCCAACGCGAGACCCGCGCGGCGAGGTTTTTCTTTGCGACCGCGCCGGGGGGCCGCCGCTGCTTTTTCGATGGTTTACGCCCGTGGCGACGCAGCCGGCCGCGAGCGGCCTGCCGGCTGCGCGCAACGGGCTGTGCGCAAAATGCCGGGCGGCGGAGCGGTGCTCGACGCCCGCGGCCGCCTCAGGGGACGGAGGTCCCCGTGTCGCGGTACTCCTCGGCCTTCTCTTCAAGGCCGCGCTCGATCGCTTCCTGCTCGCCGTAGCCGTGCTCGGCCGCGTAGTTGCGTACGTCCTCGGTGATCTTCATCGAGCAGAACTTCGGTCCGCACATCGAGCAGAAGTGGGCGACTTTTGCGCCCGCCGCAGGAAGCGTCTCATCGTGATAAGCGCGCGCGGTCTCCGGGTCGAGCGACAGGTTGAACTGGTCTTCCCAGCGGAACTCGTAGCGCGCCTTCGACAGCGCGTCGTCCCACTCGCGTGCTCCGGAGTGTCCCTTCGCGAGATCCGCTGCGTGCGCCGCGATCTTGTATGCGATCACGCCCTGCTTGACGTCCTCACGATTGGGAAGCCCGAGATGCTCCTTCGGGGTTACGTAGCAGAGCATCGCGCAGCCCATCGACCCGATCATCGCCGCACCGATTCCCGACGTGATGTGGTCGTACCCGGGCGCAACGTCCGTGGTCAGCGGGCCCAGCGTGTAAAAGGGCGCGCCATGGCAGACCGCCAGCTGTCGATCCATGTTCTCCTGGATCAGATGCATCGGGACATGACCCGGCCCCTCGATCATCACCTGCACGTCGTGTTCCCACGCCTTGAGCGTCAACTCACCGAGCGTATCGAGCTCTGCGAACTGGGCGCGGTCGTTGGCGTCTGCGATCGAGCCGGGCCGCAGCCCGTCTCCAAGTGAGAATGAGACGTCGTAGCGCTTCATCAGCTCACAGATTTCTTCGAAGCGCGTATAGAGGAAGTTCTCCTGATGATGGGCCAGGCACCACTTGGCCATGATCGAGCCGCCTCGCGAGACGATGCCCGTCAGCCGCTCCGCGGTCATCGGTACATACGGAAGCCGGACGCCCGCGTGGATCGTGAAGTAATCCACGCCCTGACGCGCCTGCTCCTCCAGCGTCTCCATGAACAGTTCGAACGTCAGGTCCTCCGGTACGCCGTCGACCTTTTCCAGCGCCTGGTACACGGGCACGGTGCCGATCGGCACGGGGGAGTTGCGAACGATGGCCTCGCGGGTGCGGTGAATGTCGGGCCCGGTCGACAGGTCCATGACCGTGTCCGCGCCCCAACGGATCGACCACTGAAGCTTCTCGACTTCTTCCTCGATCGACGAGCTTACCGCCGAGTTGCCGATGTTGGCGTTGATCTTAACGAGGAAGTTACGGCCGATAATCATCGGTTCGAGTTCGGGGTGATTGATGTTCGCGGGGATGATCGCGCGACCTGCAGCGACCTCGGCGCGGACATGCTCCGGAGTGCACTGCTCGCGCTGGGCGATGAAACGCATCTCCTCGGTGATCTCGCTGCGCCGCGCCCAGTGCATCTGCGAGAAATTCGGGCCGCTGCCGTTGATCGCGGTACGGCGACGCTCGGTCCACGGATCGCGAAGCGGGGGGATTCCTGCAGCAGCGTCGTGTCCCTGCGGTCCGGTGGTGTCGTACAGCCGTACAGGCGGGTTGTCGCCGTCGAGCGTGACCTCTCGCATGGGGACGCGGAGCTCGCCGTCGACGACGTGAATCTTGCGGGATCGCGGAAAAGGCGTGTCGGATTGCTTCATTCTTGTTGTGATTCCTTACGGACGCGCTGCCGTGGCTCGTGCGGATGTATTCCCGCACTGAAGCGCTGTCAAAACCGGGTTGCGCACGGGCTCAGCTCTCGTCGACGAGTTCGATGGAAACTCCGACGCCAAGCTCGAGTGCACGATCGAAAACCATGCCGGCGACTGCGAGGTCCTGAACCGCCAGGCCGGTGGAGTCGAAAAGCGTCGTCTGATCGGGTTTTTCGCGTCCCGGCTTCAGCCCCGCCACGACCTCACCGAGGGTTCCCGCGATTGCTTCGCGCGCAAGCAGTCCGCTTCGCAGCGGTACATTGACCTCGCCGCTCTCGCTCGCCTGCTCGAGGTCATCAAGGAATATCCGCGCCGACGCGACGATCGCCGGATCGAGCTCCTGCTTTCCCGGCGCATCGGCGCCCATCGCGTTAATGTGAGAGCCGTCGCGGATCATTGCCGCGGTCACGACCGGCTTGTGGGACGGCGTGAGCGTACAGACGACATCGGAGCCGGCCGCAGTTTCGAGGTCGGCAATCCTGCAGGGCAGTTCGCCCAGCTCGGCCGCGAGGCGTTCGGCGGCTTCGGTCTTCAGATCGAAGAGCCGGATCTCACGCGGCCTCATGACCTGCATATGGCAGTCGATCACCGAACGCGCCTGCACCCCGCAACCGATGATGCCGATCGTGTCGGCGTCCTCGCGCGCGAGCGTTTTCGTGGCGACCGCCGAGACGGCTCCGGTGCGAAGCGATGTCAGGCCGGTGGCGTCCATGATCGCGAGGGGCGCGGCTGTTTCGGTGTCGCTGAGGATGAAGACGCCGATGACCGACGGCAGGCCGTGGCGGGCCGGGTTCTCGGGATGAGCGTTGATCCATTTCACGCCCGCCCGCGGCCCGATGCGCACCGGCATCGCGCGAAAATCGCCGTTCACCTCGGGCATCGCGATGTAAACCTTCGAAGGCATCTGCGTCTCGCCGCGAGCGTGACCGGCGAGCGCCTGCTCGACCGCTGTGATCGCCGCGCCGGGCTCGACGAGTGTCCTGACCTCGCTGCCCTTGAGGATGAGAGTCTTCACGCGCGCGACAATACACCGCGCAGGCGTGACGTGACAGCCGCGGCCGGCCTGTTCCCCCCGACGCCGACACCCGGGCTGTTCGAATCGCCGCGAGGCTGACTCGCCGCAAGGTTGACTCGCCGCAAGGTTGACTCGCCGTCAGCAGAGCGTGAGAACCTGCATATGATCGAGCGCAGAGAGACGGTCCCGGATTTCCATCTCGAAACCGTAGCTGGTGACAGCGATACGCTGACCGGCCTGCTCAGCGACGGGCCGGCGCTCGTCGTTTTCGTCGAACGCGACTGCCCGACCTCGCGGCTCACGCTCGAGCGCCTGCAGCCTCTGGACCAGACCCTGCGATCCGCAGGCATCCGTCTCGCGGCCGTCCACCAGGATCCAGCGACGACCGCAGCGCGCACCATGGACGACTGCGGCGCGACCTATGCGGCCTTGAGCGAGGCTGCGCCTTTCTCGACCTCGGAGGCATGGGGCGTCCGCTCCGTTCCCACCGCGTTCCTTGTCGCCCGGGATCGACGGCTGCTCGGCTCGGTCGAAGGCTGGAGCCGTGACGACTATCAGCGTCTGGTCACGTCGGCGCTCGCCGGTGTCGGCGCGGACGCGAGCGGCGTGAGCGTGAGCGACGACGCTCCGCTGTCCAAGCCCGGCTGCGGATCGAAGAACATGCTGCCGCCTGAGCTTCACTCCGTCGTCGAGCAAGCGGGCCATGTCTTTGACGAGATCGAAGACATGTTCGAGCGCGGCTGGACCGACGGCCTGCCCGTCGTGCCGCCGTCGCGTCCCCGTGTCCGGCGCATGCTCGGCGATCATGACGGTTCGAGATCTCTCGGTCCGGTGCCGCCCGGCATGGGCGAGCTGACGCTGGAGAGGCTGGCGGTCTGCGCGGTGATGGCCGGTTGCAAGCCCGAGTACTTCGACGTCGTGCTCGCGGGTGCCGAGGCGATGCTCGACCCCGCGTTCAACCTGCACGGCATGACGAACACGACGCACACGACCGGCGCGGTGTTCATTGTCAACGGTCCGGTACGTGCGCGCATCGGCATGAACAGCGGAATCAACGCGATGGGCGGCTGGAACCGCGCCAACGCGACGATCGGTCGCGCCCTGCGGCTGGTCTCCGGACTGACCGGGCGGGGTCGGCCGGGAACCCTCGATCGTTCCGCGCTCGGGCAGCCGGGCAAGATCTCGTTCTGCTTCGCCGAGAACGAAGAGGCGAGCCCATGGGAGCCGCTGTCGGTGACGCGTGGATTCGGACCGGCGCCCGGCTCCGGGGAGCCGGCCAGCACGATCACGGTTTTCTCGGGCGATGCGCCCTTCACGGTTTCCGATCACTACAGTCGCGACCCCGAGACGGTGGTCAAAACCATCGCGCTTGCCGGCGCGGCGTCGTTTTCGCCCAACGTCTATCCGATCGCGGCGCAGACCGTGTTCGTGATCTGCCCCGAGCACGCGAACACGTTCCGCGAAGCCGGGTGGAGCAAGCAGGACGTCGCGGAGCGGATCTTCGAGGGCTCGCGCCGCACGGTCGCTGAGCTGCGCGCCGGCGGCGGAGAGCAGGGGCCGTTCACTGCCGCGATGGAGCCCGAGGACAGCCTGGCCAAGTGGTCGAGCCCGGACGAGGTGGTGATCGTCGTCACCGGCGGCCCGGCCGGCCGGTTCTCGGCCGTTCTTCCGCCGTGGGTCGGATTCGGCCTCGGTTCGAGTATGGTAACCAGGCCTGTCGCGACGGCGTGAGCCGCGCTGCGCAGGCCGCACTGGAGGAAAGATTCCATGGACGATCTGATCAGTCCTTTTGACGACCGCGTCGTCGAACCCGCTCCGCGCGCCGGACGACTCGAATCGCTGGCCGGTCGCCGCGTGACGCTGCTGTCGATTTCCAAGCCTAAGTCGGCCGAGTTTCTCGACGAGCTCGAGCAGATTCTGACGACCGACCACGGTGCGGCGGTGACACGCGCTCAAAAGCCGACCTTCACCCGACCGGCGCCCGGCGAGATCGCCGAGGAGGTCATTCGGACCAGCGACGCCATCGTCGAAGCGCTCGCCGATTGAGGATCCTGCGTGTCGTGCAGTGTGCACGACGTTGTCAGATTCGAGAAGGCGGGCGTGCCCGCGGTGAACATCGGCACCGACGCATTCGTTGACGAAGCCGACGAGCAGTCGCGCTTGCTCGGCATGCCCGGTTACGAGATGGTCTGGCTTCCGCACCCGGTCGCCACGCTCGATGAGAACGGGGTGCGCGAGCTCGCGCGGCGAACCGCGGCGAGGGTTGTGGAGATGCTGACTGCCTCGTGAAGATCGTATCCTGGAACGTCAACGGAATCCGCGCCTGCATCAAGAAGGGGCTCTTCGAATGGATGGAGAAGACGAGCCCCGAGGTTCTCTGCGTCCAGGAGACCAAGGCTACCGAGGATCAGCTCACGAAGAAGGACCGGCTTCGCTTCGAGGAGCTGGGCTACCACAGCTACTGGCACTCTGCGGAGCGCAAGGGCTACAGCGGGGTCGCGACGTTCTGCAGGACCGAACCGCTTTTTGTGACCCGCGGAGTCCCCTTCGAGCGCGATGAGGGCCGGGTGATCGTGACCGAGCACGGTAACTTCACCCTGTACAACATCTACTTTCCAAACGGGCGACAGCGCGAAGACGGCCCCGATCCGGAGCGGCTGGAGTTCAAGCTGGAGTTCTACGACACGCTCCTGCACGTGCTCGAGGAGGAGCGTGCAGAGGGCAAGAACCTGATCGTCTCAGGCGATTGGAACACCGCCCACACAGAGATCGATATCGCGAGGCCGCGCGAGAACGAGAAGGTCACGGGTTTCCTGCCGATCGAGCGTGAGGCGCTGCAACGTTTCGTCGATGCCGGATACGTCGACACCTTCAGACATTTCAATCCCGCGGAGAAGTTTGCCGGCCTCAAGCCCGAGCAGCGCCCCTACAGCTGGTGGACCTACCGGGCCGGTGCGCGCGATCGCAATATCGGCTGGCGGATCGATTATCACTTCGTCAATTCGGAGTTCGTGCCGAGCCTGAAGTCGGCGGAGATCCGGCCCGAGGTGATGGGCTCGGATCACTGCCCGGTGACGATCGACCTTCGCGACTGATCGCGCCGGCGGCGAACCGCCGAGAAGGCCGCTGTTCAGACCGGGTTGTCGATGTCGACGAACTCGTGCGTGATCCCGAACGCATCGGCCAGATGCTCTCCAACCGCCTGTACGCCGAACCGTTCCGTGGCGTGGTGGCCCGCCGCGAAGAAATGGACGCCTCTTTCCCGAGCGACATGCACGGTCGGTTCGGAGGCCTCCCCGGTAATGTAGGCATCGACTCCGAGGTCAGCGGCCTGATCGATCATCCCCTGTGCCGCGCCGGTGCACCAGGCGACCGTTTCGATGCGGCCTGCCGGACCGCCCGGCCCGGGCACGTGAAGAGGCTCTCGTCCGAGCGAATCGGCGATGCGCTTGTACAGCTCCTCGCCGGTCAGCGAGGGGTCCATGCGGCCGACCGATCCCACGCCATCTTCATTCATTGAACCGGTCGCAATAAGGCCCAGCCGCGAGGCGAGCTGCGCGTTGTTGCCGAGGCGGGGGTGGGCGTCGAGGGGGAGGTGGTAAGCGAGCAGGCTGATTTCCGATTGCAGTAGCTTCGCGATCCGTCGCCGCTTCATTCCAGTCAACGTCGGTGATTCGCCTCGCCAGAAATAACCGTGATGGACGAGGATCGCGTCGGCGTCGCGTTCGATGGCGGCATCGATCAGCGCTTCGCACGCGGTTACTCCGGTGACGAGACGCTCGATATGCTGCCGACCTTCGATCTGCAATCCATTCGGGCAGTAGTCGCTGAAGCGCTCAGCCTCGAGCAGGTCGTCGAGTGTTCGAACAACAGTCGCCAGATCGGTCATCGTCTCATTGTCTCCTGTCGACGCTGCTCGCTGCTCGATGCCTTTTCGATCCAGCCGACCCGAGCGACCCGGTCCGAATCATCGGACTCGAGTTATCCGAGCCGCCCGGGGCCCGCGAGGTGAAGCCCGCGCGGCCGGCCCGTCTCAGCGCGGCTCGAGGATCACAGTCCCCGCGAGGAGCAGCAAGGCGAGGACGACCATGTTGAGCCGTACACTGAACAGATGCAGTCGGGCCACCTGCTCTTCGTCCTGCGACTGGCGCGCGTCGGTTGCAGCCGGGCTGACGACCTGGCGGGCATACGTGACAAGCACCAGCGCGATGACGAGGGGGATGCTCAACCGCGGATCGGCACCGCCGGCCAGTGCCGACGCGATCGACCCGGCGCCGGCGATCACGCCGAGCAGATAGTAGCGGGGCAGCACCTTCTGCATGACGCGCGCCGCATCGGGTCGCTCCATCGCACGAAACACCGCAGGCGCCAGCACGAAGGAGAACGCGACGATCGAGCCGAGCCAGATCGACCAGAAGACGAGCAGCAAGTAGACGTCGAGTCTCAGAGTCTTTTTCGGCCGTCAGCCCGGCGGGCCGATACGCTGCGGCCGTAAACGGTCGGGCCGTGCGTCGCGCGCGAAAGGATCGCCCGCGCGATCATCACGACGAAGATCGAGCCGGAAAGAGATGTGGCCAGGGCCGCATCCGATGGCATCAGCTCATAGACGTGGAGGAGGATCGCCGTTGTGGTGAAGATCGCCAGGCAGATCGTCGAGACGGTACCGAGAATGACGAAGATCGCCTCGGCTTTCCCGTAGCTGCGGCCGGACTGGTTCTCGCCGGCACTCGGTGAGTTGGGTCCCAAATCGAATTCCCCCGTGACAATCGTCAGGACAAGATTCCGATTTACCCAAACTCCATCGACCAGACAAGCCGAAACCCGGGGCGGTAGCCCCGAGCCCCCCCCCTTTGGAGTGGTCGCTGCGAGCGATCTGCTCCGCGCAACGGCGGTCTCATCGGCCCGAGGCCGAGCGAGCGGGTCTTACAGACCGATGAGCGGGTCTTACAGACCCATGCGCTGCCGCAGTGCCTCGTGCTGTCGCCGGATCTCGACCGGCAGCCGCTCGCCGAATTTCGCGAAGAACTGCTCCTGATCCTCGAGCTCGACACGCCAGTCTTCCGCGTCGATCTCCAGCAGCGCGGCGAGCGTCGACTCGTCGACCTCGTCTTCGATGCCATGCAGATCGATCGAGCCGGCCGACGGGACAAAGCCGATCGGCGTCTCGTCAGCGGGAGCCTCACCCTTGCAGCGCCCGAGAATCCACTTGAGCACTCGAATGTTCTCGCCGAAGCCCGGCCAGATGAAGCGTCCGTCGTCATCCTGGCGGAACCAGTTGACGTGGAAGATCTTGGGGAGCGACTCTGACTTCTCACCAAGGGAGAGCCAGTGGGCGAAGTAATCGGCCATGTTGTAGCCGCAGAACGGCAGCATCGCGAAGGGGTCACGTCGGATCTTTCCGACTGCCTGTCCCTGTGCCGCAGCCGTCGTCTCCGATGCGACCGCCGCGCCGACGTAGCAGCCGTGCTTCCAGTCACGCGATTCGAAAACCAGCGGCGCGGTTCGCGCACGTCGACCGCCGAAGATGAACGCCGAGATCGGCACCCCCTGCGGGTTCTCCCACTCCGGGGAGATGCCCGGGCACTGGCTGGCCGGCGCCGTGAATCGCGAGTTGGGGTGGGCCGCCTTCCGCTCCTGGCCATCGGCGGGAGTCCAGTCCTTGCCGAGCCAGTCGATGCAATGACCGGGCGCGTCGCCCATGCCTTCCCACCACGGCTTGTGGTCGTCGGTCAATGCGACGTTGGTGAAGATTGAGTTGCCCTTCAGGCTCAACATCGCGTTGGGGTTGGTCTTGTAGCTTGTCCCCGGCGCGACGCCGAAGAAGCCGGCCTCGGGGTTGACGGCATAGAGGCGACCGTCATCGCCGAACTTCATCCATGCGATGTCGTCGCCGACGGTCCAGACTTTCCATCCGTCCTGCGACTCCGGCGGGACCATCATGGCGAGGTTGGTCTTGCCACAAGCCGACGGGAACGCCGCCGCCATGTAGGTGACATTGCCTTGCGGGTCCTCGATGCCGAGGATGAGCATGTGCTCGGCCAGCCAGCCTTCCTCGCGGGCCATGGTCGATGCAATACGCAGCGCGAAGCATTTCTTGCCGAGCAGGGCGTTACCGCCGTATCCCGAGCCGATGCTCCAGATCTCACGCTTTTGCGGGAAGTGGAGGATGTAGCGTCGCTCGGGCGACAGATCGCCGAGCGAATGCAGTCCTTTGACGAACGGGGCGTCGGGCCCCTGCGCCTCGAGCTGGTCGAGGGCGACTTTTCCCATGCGGGTCATGATCCGCATATTCGTGACGACGTAGGGCGAGTCGGTGATCTCGACGCCGACCTCCGAGATGTCCGATCCCGGCGGGCCCATGATGAAGGGCACGACGTACATCGTGCGGCCTTTCATGGCGCCCTCGTAAAGAGGTTTCACCCGCGATTCGGCTTCTTCCGGCGACATCCAGTTGTTGGTCGGTCCGGCGTCCGCTTCCTTCTCGCAGCAGATGAAAGTCAGGTGTTCGACGCGTGCGACGTCGTTGGGATCGCTCCGTGCGAGAAAGGAGTTCGGATACTCCGCCTCGTCGAGACGTTGCAGCGACCCGGTCTCGAGCTGCTCCGCGATGAGCCGCTCGTTTTCTTCATCAGAACCGTCACACCATACGACGCGGTCGGGCTTGGTCAGCCGTGCGATCTCCTCGACCCAGTCGTTCAACCCTTGATGCATGAGTACCCTCAGCAGGGGGAAAACTGTCGCGTTTCGCTTTCGTCCGGGTCCCCACCGCCGGAACGAAAGAGGTTATCTTTTAACGAATAGGAAACGCGGGTGGTGAAATCAAAATCCCACGTGAACATGGTATCGCGCTCGATCTGCGTTATCCGAACTAAAGTGAACAATGCGCATGCGGAGCCGAAAACCGGGAAAAATCGAGGGTTGATCCGTCGGCTGCGGCGCGATACCTCCACAGCCGCAGTGCGTTCGCTCTTCCAAAAACCCCGGCCCCGGCTTCTGTTTTTTCTCGCCTGTGCGCTGACCGTGCCGGGCTGGGTGACGGGCGCGACAGCCGACCCCTGGGCCGATGGACTGGCTGCCTACAGCCCCGGCGCATTCGCCGGCTACGGCGTCGACCGGCTGCCCGGGATCGTACTGGGGCGGCCGCGGGGAAGAGGGGCTCTGCGCGGCGGGGTCCACACACTTTCACTCGGGAACGGCGGATCCGCGACGCTGTCATTTCGCGATAATGTGCTGTTCGACGGCCCGGGTGACGACCTGATCGTCTTCGAGAACGCCTTCTACGTCGGAGAGGAGGGGGGAGCGATTTTCGAGGAGCTGGCCTGGGTCGAGGTCAGTCTCGACGGCCGCGACTGGGTGCGTCTGGACTACGACCCGGTCACGCGTGAGGGGCTCGCGGGCCGCGCGCCGGTGTATGCCTCGCCGAGAAACGGGGTCGATCCGCTTTCGCCCGAAGCCGGTGGGGACCGCTTCGATCTTGCCGGCACCGGGCTCTCATTCGTACGCTTCGTGCGGATCATCGACGTGGACGGTGCAATCTTCGATCCCGGCGATGTCGTGGCCCCCGGTTCCAAGGGCGGCTTCGATCTCGATGCGATCGCCGCGATCCACAGCATGCCTCCGGCCGTCATCTCCGGCCGCGTTCTCTCCGAAGGCGTGCCGGTGGCCGGCGCGCGCGTGATCCTGAGAGCGGCAGACCGTTCACGTCCGTATCGCAGGCGGACCGACGCACAGGGCGTTTTCGAATTTTTGCGGGTGACCCCGTCCGGTGCCCACCGGATCCACGCGAGGCGACGCGGGTTGGGGCAGGCGGAGACTCTCGTGCACGTCGATGAGGCATCACCGGCGGCCGAGGTCGATCTCCCGCTGATGCCGCGCTGATCCCGGAGCGCGTTCGCGGTGCCGTATCCGGGGACGAGGCTCTTTCGACAAACGTCGCGGTTCGCCGCGAGCGCAGTGCTCGCGGCGATGCCTGTCAGCGGTTGCACTCCGGGCGGCGCGCCCGCGCCGTCGAAGGTCGTCCTGATCACGATCGATACAACGCGCGCCGATCATCTCTCCGCGTATGGCTACGATCGTGAGACCAGCCCCTTCCTGACCGCGCTCGCGCGCCGGGGCGTTCGCTTCGAGCAGGCGTACGTCACGATGCCGACAACCGATCCGTCGCACGCCTCGATGCTGACCGGGCAGCACCCACGCACACACGGGATCGTTCGAAACGCGGATCGCAGGACCGATCCGGCCGCTCCGACCATCGCCTCGTGGATGCGGGGGCGCGGTTACCTCACCGCAGCGATCACGGCGCGCCTCGGACTGCATCCCGAGCGACGCGGGCTGCGCGGCTTCGAGCACGCGGACGCGCCGGAGCTTCCGGCGACGGATCGGGACGCGGCAGAGATCATCGGTCGCGTTGGTCGCTGGATCGAGTCGCTGCCGCCGTAGACGCCGCGCTGGTTTCTGTGGGCGCATCTGTGGGAGCCGCACAAGCCATACGCTCCGGGACAAAAAGAGCTGGCCCAGCTCGGCATCGAAGCCGAAGTGCTCGCCGGTGATCGGTCCGAGCTCGCCGACCCGCCGCGTTTCCTCGACGCGCAGCGGCGGCTGAGCGATGAGGCGATTGCGGCGGCAACGGCGCGATACGATGCCGAGATTCTGGCCGCCGATCGCGCGGTGGCTTCGCTGCTCGAGCTCGCACGGGGCGCGCCGCCGCACGACGCCGAGCCACTGGTCATGGTGGTCGCCGACCACGGCGAGTCGCTGGGGGAGCGACAGCATTCGCGTTCGATCGCTTTCGGACACGGTGCGCTGCTGCACGACGAGGTTCTGCGGGTGCCGTGGATCGTCGCATGGCCGGGCCGGATCGCCCCGCGCGTGATCTCGACGCCGGTGTCTCTGGTCGATCTCGCCCCGACTCTTGCGGAACTCGTTGACGGCGCTGCACCGTTTGCGGCGGAAGGACGCAGCCTCGCGTCCGCGATCACGGGCGGCGAGCCGCTCGAGCCGGTCCCCCTGTTCGCCGAACGCAGACCCTTCCAGACGCACCCGCTCGACCGGCTGGCTTTCTCCGAGGCTGCGATCATCGACTACCCGTGGAAGCTGATCGACAACGCGGGCGCGTCGACCCCCGAGCTGTACCGGCTCGACCGTGACCCCGGGGAGCGACGGGATCTTGCAGGCGCTGAGGCCGCACGTGCACAGCGGCTGCGGGAACGGCTCCGGGCCTGGCAGGCAGCGCGGCCCGGTCCGGCGATCGCCGAGCCCCCCAGGCGGCGTCGCCGGGCCGAAATCGAGGCCCTGCGCGCGCTCGGCTATATCGACTGACGGTGTCGGCGTGCTTGAGTTTTCCGGGAAGATCACTGATTCTCAACAAGTTTCAAACGTGGAAGCGACAGCAATCGAAAAACTCATCCGAGCGGCCATTCCGGACAGCGATGTCCGCGTGGTCGACCTTCAGGCAACCGGCGATCACTTCGAGGTGACGGTGATCGCGCCCGCATTCGACGGCGTTGGATTGGTCCAGCGCCACCGGATGATCTATGAGTCACTCGGGGATGCGATGAGCGGTCCCATTCACGCGATGACTATCAAGGCACTGACGCCGGAACAGCACCGAGAGGGAATGGTCGGGCTGGGCGCAGATGCCGACAGGAGCAACTGAAATGTCGCAGGAGCCTCAGGACATCTTCGACCGTATTCGTGATCAGGTAAAAGCCGACGAGATCGTGCTGTACATGAAAGGTTCGCCCGCCATGCCGCAGTGTGGTTTCTCGCAGGTGACCTCCGAGATCCTCAGGCGCCTCGGCCGCGAGTTCGCGAGCTACGATGTTCTTCAGGACCCGGCGCTGCGCGAAGGCATCAAGCAGTACTCGAACTGGCCGACGATCCCACAGCTTTACGTGCGCGGTGAGTTTGTCGGCGGATGCGACATTGTCCGCTCCATGTATGAAAGCGGTGAGCTCGCGAAGATGCTCGATCAGGCAAGCGACGCCTGATCGAATCCCGTCCCGGGTCGCGAGCGATCGCGGACTTTCGCGCGGGTCGCGGGGCGCGCGTCCGGTAGCGTGGCAGTGTTGAGGAGGGGGCTGAAGGCGTGTCGATTCCCGGTCTGACCAGTCAGGATCTCGAACAGATTGCAGAGCACGGTATTTCCGTCGAGGACGCGCAGCGCCAGATGGATGCCTACGCGCGCCCGCCTGCGCACACGCGGCTCGAGCGAGCCTGCACGATCGGTGACGGCATCACAGTGGTCGAAGCGAAGGAGATCGACGGTCTCCTCGGGCGCTACGAGCGTGCCTGCCGCGAGAACGTCGTCGCGAGATTCGTGCCGGCGTCAGGCGCAGCGAGCCGCATGTTCCGGGCGCCGCTGGCTGTCCGCGCCGGGGACAGCGACGCACTCGACGCCTTGCGTGCGAGCGCGTCTGCCGGCGATGCGGAGGCGGAGGCGGTTGTCGAGGTGGCCGAGCGAATCGACGATTTCGCATTCCGCAGCGACCTCGCGAAAGTTCTCGGTGACGACCCTGCCCGGCTGATCGCGGCTGGAGAGATTCGCCGCGTGCTTGATGGGATCCTGTCCGACGACGGCCTGGGCTACGCATCGCTGCCGAAGGGGCTCATCCGTTTCCATCGCTACGGCGAATCCGCACGTACGGCTGCCGAGGAGCAGCTCGTCGAGGCGGCCCTGTATGGGCGTGGGGCCGATCATGTCTGCCGGCTGCACTTTACGGTGTCGCCCGAGCACCTCGACGCGTTCCGCGCGCATATCGCCGAAGCCTCGGCCGACATCGAGGCAAAGTACGGATGCAAAGTCGTCGCCGAGTTTTCGGTCCAGAAAGCATCGACCGACGCCGTCGCTGTCACCCCGGACGGCGCGCTGTTCCGCGAAAGCGACGGGTCGGCGCTTTTCCGTCCTGCCGGCCACGGCGCCCTGCTGGAGAATCTGGCCGAGATCGATGCCGACGCGGTCTTCGTGAAGAACATCGACAACATCGTGCCGGACCACCTTCGTGAGCCGACGGTTCTTTGGAAGCGGGCGCTGGGGGGATTGCTCTTCCAGCTGCGCGACGGAGTCGCCGAGCACCTGGCGCGGCTCGAGAGTGAAGACTGCGACGACAAGGCCGTCGACGCGGCCCTGGAGTTCGCGGCCGAACGCCTGGGAGTACGGCCGCCGGCGGATTCAACGAATCGGCGGCAGGCAGCGGTGGACCTGCTGTCACGCCCGCTGCGCGTCTGCGGGATGGTGCGCAACGAAGGCGAGCCGGGCGGCGGGCCGTTCTGGGTGCGTAAAGCGGGCGGGCTGACCAAGCAGATCGTCGAGCCCAACCAGGTCGATCCGGGAGACGCGGCTCAGCAGGAGTGTTTCCGCGCCGGCACGCACTTCAACCCTGTCGACCTCGTCTGCTCCCTGCGCGATCACCGCGGCCGGCGCTACGCGCTGAGAGATTTCATCGACCACGACACGGCTTTCATTGCCGAGAAGTCGAAGGACGGGCGCCCGCTGAGGTCGTTCGAGCGGCCCGGTCTGTGGAACGGCGCGATGGCAGGCTGGAATTCGGTCTTCGTCGAAGTCCCGGCTGAGACCTTCAACCCGGTGAAGACGATCAACGACCTGTTGCGGCCGACGCACCAGCCGCTCGGCGGCTGATACCGGCGCCGACGCCGCAGGCCCGACTCAAGAATCGTCGCTGTCCGTTCCGATCCCGACCAGAGAGAAGAACTCTTCGAGCTTCTCCGGCATGTCGTCGAGCCGCACCAGCTCGTGGTTCGCGCCGGGGGGAAGGGCGTCGATCAGGCGTCTGAAGTAGCGCTTGTCCGAGCGCGGTTCAACGACGATCACCACACCGAGATCATCGGCTGTACGGATGAGCCGGCCGACCATCTGCTTCAGACGCAGGAGCATCCGCGGGAGCATGTAGTCCATGAACGAGTTGCCGCCGTCGCGCTCGATCTTCTCGCCACGGCGCTTGACCAGCGGGTCGCCCGGCACGTCGAACGGCAGCTTCTCGATCACGACGGCCTGGCAGGTGCTTCCCGGAATATCGACCCCCTGCCAGAAGGCGCGCGCGCCGAGCAGCACGGCGTTGTCGCTTTCGAGGAAGGTCCGCACCAGGTCGTGCGGGTCGGCGTTGCCCATCGACGGCGCGACCACGGAGATGCCGTCCGGAGACAGACGCGCGTCGAGCGTGTCGGCAACGTTCGACAGACGGTCTCGACTGGTGAACAGGCCGAGCGTGCGGCCGCCGAGTCGGCGCGACACGAGATCGACGACGCTCACCGTGCGTCCGACCAGCCGCGCGCTGTCGGTGGCCTCGTCGACGAACATGACGCGCAGATTCTTCTCGTAGTCGAACGGGCTCTGGACCGGCGGATCCATCCGGAAGCGCTCGCCGGCACGCTCACCGAGTTCGAGAGTTCCGAGCGCTCCTCGCGTATCTTTTCCGACAGCGATCGTCGCCGAGGTTGCGAAGAAGGTCTCGACACGATCGAGGATCGCGTCGGCAAAGAACGGCGCCGGGCTGACCGGCGTCGCGACCAGACGCCATGCATTGTCGGAAGGTCTTCCGAGGCCGCGGAATCGCACCACGTACTCGTCGGGCGGCGCGCTCAGGCCCAGCTCGAGCACTCCCGCCGCATCGAGCAGTGCATCGGCGGCTCCGCTCGCCGCCGAATCTTCCTCGGGGCCGAGGCGGGCGTCGATCATGCGGCCGATGCTGTCGAGGGTTCGGTGAAGTTCGCCCGCGTCGGCCAGCAGCTCGTCCCAGGCTGGCCCGGGGCCGTCGAAAGGCACCGGCAGCTCATCGCGATACGCGTTCGGTCCGAGCTCGGTTCCGACCAGGCGTTTGGCTTCGGATCCGATCGCCGTGACCAGCGTGCGCGCTCGCGCGATCGCGTCGCCGAGCTCGAGGTTGTTGGCTTCGGATGCGGTCGCCGCCGTGTCGAGTCGATGGAGAATCTCGATGGCCTCGGCGCTGCGTGCGTACGCCCCGTCCGCGCGTTCGGCAAGCTCGTGGACCTCGTCGACGATCAGGTGACGGATTTCGGGATAGTCCGGCGGCCAGCGCAGGAGCAGATCGTGGTTGACGACGATCAGCTCGGCCCCCTCGAGGCTCTCGCGCGCGTCGCGAAACACACAGTCCCCGCGCCGTCGCTGACACACGTTCCGGCTGCACTCGCGTGCATCGTGGCTGGTGATGTCGCGGGTGATTCGCTCGAGCTGCGGATGCATCTGATAGAGGACGCCGGGAATCCGATCGACTTCGCCGTGTTCGGTGCTCTTCGAGAACGCGGAGATATAGGCCGACGCGAACGACGGTTCGGGGGTCAGCTCCGAGGTCTGCTCGGCGAGGAACTCGTCGAGTCGTGACGCGCAGATGTAGTTGGCGCGGCCCTTCATGGCCGTGTACCGCAGATCGCTGTGGCCGAGCAGCCTCGCAACCGCGGGGATATCCTTCTCCATCAGCTGGCGCTGCAACAGCTTGCTGGATGTCGACACGATGACCTGTTCGCCGCGCGCCCGCGCAAACGGGATCGCCACCGCCAGGTAGGCGAGCGTCTTGCCGATTCCGGTGCCTGCCTCGCAGACGTGGATGGTCTTGTCGTCTTTGCCGGTCAGGCAGTCGTAAACGCGCTCGAGCAGCTCGCGCTGGGCGGGCCGGTGGCGGTCGCCCGGGATGAAGC
>CAXQPB010000053.1:0-4040 GCA_964225545.1 Candidatus Nitrosopumilus sp.
TCGCAGGTTCGAGTCCTGCCTGGCGCGCTCCAGTCCGCCGGCCAATCCACACGGCCGGCCAAGCCTCGAGCCCGGCGGGTCACCCGCCCGCGCCCGCGCCTTACTTGGGTTTTGCTGCGCGCGGCAAGCGGACCGGCACGAGCTCAGTGACGACGATCTCCGGCCGGTAGACACGGGCGTCGACCCAACGGGACGACGCTGGCTCCTGCGGAAATAGGATCTCGAATACATGGGTCTGCGTGGACCGGCTGTTGACGAACGGCAGCGCGGGCACGATCTGTCGCGCGTCCTGGACAAGCAGCACCCTGTGTTTCTCGCCGAGCCGCTTCACCAGAGCCGGGATCGCGTCGCGTCCGGCCCGCGTGGTCGTGTCGACGGGGATGCATTCACGGTCGTGGATCAGCCACAGGCCGCTTCCGAGGATGTAGGACCCGAGCGGCGCGTCGATCAACAGCGCCGCGTTCTGCGGCAAAGCCGCCTCGAAGGCCGCCAGCCCGTCGTAGGCTCCATCGTAAAGAGGCACGCGCCAGAGCCCGTGCGCGGGCACGACAACACTCAACGCGAGCAGGATTCCTGCAGCCACCCCCGGAATCGGTGCGCGTTTGACGAGCAGCCCGACCGCCGCCGCCGCCGCGACGATCAACCCCGGGATGATCAGCGGCGTGAAACGCCGCATTGCCCACATCAGAAACGGCTGGACGTGCGGGTCGTAAATCAGGAGAGCGCCGGTCAGCACCAGCAGGATAACAAGGAGCTCGTTTGCCGGATACTCGCGCCGCGAGCGCCACAGGGCGATCAGCCCGCAGCAGCCGGCGAGTATCAGCGGCCAGCCGAGCACGGTGTCGAGCCACGACACCGAGCGTTCGATTACAGGGGTGGAAGCGAACAGGTATGCGCTCACATACGCCGCAACGCCGCCTGCAAGGATTGCGCGGACAAGTCCGAGGGCGCGAGCAAGAACCGCGACCGCGACGACTGCGGTCGCGAGGCAGGCTGCCACGACCACAGGCCCCATGCTGACCAGCATCTCCACGCGATGACCGATTCCTCCCAGAGCATCGGTAATCGGAAGCGCGTAGCCGCCGGGCAGCAGAGCGACCTCCACGGCGACGAGCAGCGTTGCCGCAGCAAACCCGGCGTACAGCGGCTTGTAAAACACTCCGGGCGCAGGCCGCGTCTTCGCGAGGGAGCCGAACAGGTGGTGAACGGCGAGGGCTGAGGCGAGAAAAAACGAATAGTCGAGCCGCATCAGTCCCGTGGAGCCGAGTAGGAAGCCGGCGGCGGCCGCCGGCAGTCGCGCGTCGACCTCGGATGCGGACCGCGAGCGGCCTGCCTCGTCGAGTGCGACCAGCGCAGACCAGAGCATGAAGCAGGTAATCGGCTCGGACAGCGCGAAGCGGGCAGACCAGTAGCCGCTCAACCCGAGCCCCATCGTGATCGCAACAACCGCCGCTGCCGATGCGCCGACCCGCCGGCGCGCGAACGCGTACAGCGCCCACAGCGACAGCGCGGCAAAGACCGTCGCGTAGCCGCCGGCGTAGCGCTCACCGAGCAGCTCGACGCAGAGCGCCGACCAGATCATCGGTGCAGGGAAGAAATTCGGTGAGGCGCGCTGCGAATCGATCGAGAGCAGGTTCATCGCGCCGGGATGTCGATGGAACGGAGCCTTGCCGGGTTGTCCGAGTGCGGGCAGGAAAACAGCTCGCCTCAGCAGCGCAGGCAAAGCTGCACCGACGGGGTCGTCGCGCTCGAGTGCGCCGCTGCGCGAGAGGTGGATCCCCGATGTGACATACCCGGTTGAATCCGTCGCTGCGTAGTGGGTCTCGTAGGGCGGCCAGTAAAATGCCAGCGCGAGAACTGCGAGGAGCGGGCCCGCGGCAACCGGCAACAGCCGTCTGCGGCCATCCGGGGTGAGTACCGCGACGAGCGCTGTTCGCGGTCCGGTTTTCTCCGACTTCGTTGCGGCTTGCCGACTCGCGATCTTTCTCCACAGCAGCCCGGCCGATGTGACCGCCAGCCCGGCAGCGAGGACATACTCGAGCCTCCATGATTCGCAGGCCGCGAGAGCGATGCTGATGAGTGTCGTCCACAGCGTCGAGATCGCGACCGCGATCAGAAGCCGGTCCTGTCCGCCGGCAGTGCGCGGTGTCCACGCCTGGCCCGGTCCGAGCAGACACAGATATACGGTCAGCGCGAGGAGCAGTAGTTGCGGCACCTGCCGAGCCTGCACTCTGGCGGGTGTCGACTCAATGCGACGCAGAGACTGTACGCGCAGGCCACAGGCACGCCGGCCACGGCCTGGTGTCCCCGCGTGTCAGGATGTCAGCGTCTCCATCCGCCGGCGATTCAGATGGTTACCTTCGGGGCCCGCGTGCGCAGGGACTGCACGATCCTCCGGTACAGCTTGTGGTCGCTGTCTCCGGCGTCGGGATCGAACCGTCCCTGGATCACGACGGCGGCCTCAGCGCTCAGTGAGATGACCGTGACCCGCGACGCTTCTCGACGCTCTCCGGGCCGGGGTTCACGCCACGCTTCGAACGTCACGCCGCGCAGACCGCCCGCATCGATGGTTCGTGGTGCATCGGCCTTGAGGTCAGGGGTCCGCGGGGTGAAAACCCGGTGAAACAGCCACAGCGCGACGTCCGCGTTATCGGCGGCCGCCGCGAGTTCCTGAAGCTCGCCGCGGTCGGCTCCCATCATCCACGGTGTTACCACGTCGACCGTGAGTGCGAGGGCACTGACGGGCTTGCCGCGCCGGTAGCGAAGCACGTTCATCGCGTACACGGGAGACTCGATGACCTCGCCGTGGATCGTCGCCATCCGGCCCAGGACGCAACAGGCTTCGGCTCGGTGATTGGAAGGGAGCTCGAACCAGACCCCGGATGTCTCCAGCGAGATCTTTTCTTGCTTTTTCGCCGGCGGTACCGGCTCGCGCCACGGGTCCCGGAGGACCTCGAAGACATCGAACCGTTCCGTCAGCGAACAACCGCCGCAGCCGATCGAGACCAGGACGAGCATCAGAGGCATGAGCGACGACAGTGAGCGGGTGGCAGTTCTCATATGCAGACACCCCCCTGTTCGGGGTGGGCGCACAGGGTAGGCCAACATCGGTCTGTTGTCATGTCGACCACCCGCTACCGGCGCTGGCGAGTTTTGCCAATGTGGGCTCGCTGCGTCATCGTCTTCAGGTGTCCGATCGCCCTCCTGCGGAAAGCGTCAGATCCCGGCGCTTCAAGCTGCTTTACGAACTCGGCTCCGCTTTTGCCTCTCAAATCCGGCTCGACGACCTGATACCGACAATCATGACCCGGTGTCGTGACGCGCTCGGTGCCGAGGGTGCTGCGGTTCTGCTGCTCGACAGCGAGGCCGGCGAACTCTATTTCCCTTTTGTATCCGAGCGCGACCCGGAGGTGGCCGCGAAACTGCAGGGGCATCGCTTCCCGGCCAACGAGGGAATCGCGGGTGATGTGATCTCGACAGCTACACCGCAACGGATTGCCGATGTCGCCAACGACCCGCGCTGGTACCGGCGTATCGATGATCGTACCGGTGTCACCACACGCGACATGCTCGTCGTGCCGCTGCTCTCGACCGACGGTTCGATCGGCGTTGTCGAGGTCGTCAACAGCCTGCGCGATGGTGGCTTCACAGAGGAGGACCTCTCGCTGCTCGAGGCGCTGGCCGGGAGCATCGCTGTGGCGATCGAGAACGCCCGGCTGTTCTCCGAGGCCGAACTCAGGGAGGCGCGGCTGCGCTCGGAAGTACTGATTCTGCGCCGCGACCTGGCGCGACGCGGTGGCCTAGACGAGCTCGTCGGCAGCAGCAGCGTGATGGGGGAGGTATTCCGGCTGATGGAGAGCGCTGCTGCCTCTCCGATCAGTGTGCTCATCGAAGGGGAGACGGGGACGGGCAAAGAGCTGGTGGCGCGAGGAATCCACCGCGCGGGCGCGAGGGCGGATCGACCGTTCGTGGCAATGAACTGCGCAGCGCTCCCGGCCGATCTTCTGGAGAGCCAGCTGTTCGGCCACAGGCGCGGTTCG
>CAXQPB010000054.1:0-20383 GCA_964225545.1 Candidatus Nitrosopumilus sp.
CGCAGGTCTCAACGCCGTCGCAGAACAGGCCGTTGTCACACAGGGCATCCATCGGCGTATTCGTGCAGGCAGCGAGAGCCTCGTCACAGGCATCCATGGTGCAATCGACCTGGTCGTCACAATCGACCGGACTGCCGGCACGACACCCTGTCAACGCATCACAAGTCTCCGCGCCATCGCAGAATTGACCGTTATCGCACAAAGCGTCTGTCGGCGTGTTTACACAGGCATCGAGCGCCTCGTCGCAGGAGTCGAGTGTACACTCGACCGCGTCCCCGAACGGATCCGTTCCGCCCTGACAACTGCCCCCGGCGCAGGTCTCACCGGTCGTACAGAACGCGCCGTCATCGCAGACAGCACCCTCATTCGCCGGCAAGGCGACGCACTCCCCGGAGCTCGCGTCGCAACTTCCAAGAGTGCAATCGCTGTTCAGTGCGCTGCAATCCAGCGCAACTCCCTGGCAGGACGCACCGACGCACTGGTCGCCCGTGGTACAGAGATCGCCATCATCGCACGCGCCCGTTTCGAGCTGACAGGTCGACGAGCAGCAGTCGCCGTCGAGGGTATTGCCGTCATCGCAGGCCTCTCCGGCCGAGAGCACGCCGTCACCGCAACCTGAGGTCGCCTCGCATGTCACGACTCCGGGCTCTCCACAGGTTTCGTCGATCGGCAGTGTCGTACCGGCTTCGGACAGCGACACGTCCCCATTGTCGAAGGCGATGGCGAAACTCCCGGCAGACTCACATCGCACGCCGATCGATACGACCTCACCGTCTGATAGCGGGGCGAGTGTGGCCAGATCACCGACAAAGAAAGAGCAGGTCGTCCCATCGGCAGACGGGTTCGAGAAGCACGCGGAGTTCAACGACGCCGAAGGACCGACGACGCAATTGTCCGGTGCAGGCGCACAAGACAGCGCTGTGCCTACCGCCAGCTCGCCGGAAGCGGAGGCTACCGAAAGCGGGGCTGCATCGAGGGTCAGGGGGACCTGGCACACCTCACCGACTGAACACGCCACTGTCCCTGCGACGAGCCGGGGGTTCAGACATTGGGCGCGCGCGTGCGGCGCACCCAGAAGCACGAGTAAGAACGCTGCGGGCAACACAGCGAGCGTCCTCCTCCACCGACGCGGAGGCGGGCTGACCGTTCTGTTCTTCTTCAACTGCGCGACCTGATTCTGTTACGTCCGGCGTGCTACACGCCGGACACACAGCAAGACCGTATGGGGGTCGTGACCACCGGCCGTTACATTACGCCTTGTTTCGAACTCGGTTCCTTTGAAACGACGACGTCGCGGTTTACGGGACGGTCTTTTCTCCACCAACATCACCACACTGCATCGTTAATGCAGCGAGAAGAGGCCAGCGGAAATGCGTTATACCGATCCGGGGGGGGGCATCCGCCAAAAAACCGGAAAACTTGCATCCTCCAGGCGGCCGTCCGCCGTCGCTCGCGGTACCCAGTCCGGGGGGGCGATGCTGCGCTTGCTACCTGGCTGGCCGGCCTCCAGGCGCATGGCGGCCGCACTGCAGCCCCATCACCTCGCGCTGCCGGCTCGTATTTACGGCGTCGCTGTGATGCCGTCTGCGCATGGTCCCGACAACATGCGTGACACTTGACGATGGCGCGGTCGATGAGCTCGAGGCCGCGGTCGGCGAGTTGGTCGAGAGCGGCGAGTTGCCGTCGGCGCAGTTCGCGCTTGCCCACAACGGCAGAATCCTCGCATTCGAGACTTATGGTCCGCAGACCGCTGAAGAGCCTGCGCTCTACACCGGGTTTTCCGTTATCAAGGCGGTGACATCGTCCGCACTCTGGCTCCTTCTCGAGGACCGGCAACTCGACCTTGAAGACGCAGTCGCAGAGCATGTCACGGAGTTCGCAACGAACGGCAAAGAGGCCGTTGGCATCGGGCACCTGCTGACCCATACCGCGGGGTTTCCAGCGGCGCCGTTTGCTGCCGGTGACTGGGACAACACGGGGCGCCGCGCCGCGCGCTTCCGCCAATGGCGGCTCGACTGGGCGCCCGGAAGTCGCTTTGTCTATCATCCGGTCGCAACGATGTGGGTGGTTGCCGCTCTCATCGAAAGTGTCACAGAAAGCGACTACCGCATCTTCATTCGTAACCGCGTCCTGTCACCTCTCGGCCTCGACGATCTGTATCTGGGCTTGGGCGACAGCGCAGGCATCGACGGCTCCGAGCGCCGCAACGTAGAAGATCGAATCGCGGATCTCGTGGCCGTGGGCAGACCGCCCCGCCCGGACTCACCGCAGAGTTACATTCTTCCGGAGGACCTCGAGGCCGAGGGCGGCTTTCTCGACGTCTGCAACAGCAGCTCTTACCGCGAGGTCGGCGTACCCGGCGGCGGCGGCATCATGACCGCTCGAGCGCTCGCCATGTTGTACCAGGCACTGATGCGCGACGGGCGTGCGGTAGATCACAACAACGGAGCATCGGAGAATGCCACCCGGCTCTGGAAGCGCGAGACGATACAGAACGCCTGTCGCATCCACAGCCGCGCTCTTACCGATCCGATGACCGGCGTCGCTGCGAACAGAGGGCTCGGCCTGGTCATCGCCGGCGACGAGAATCGCGTCTTCCGCAGCTTCGGCGAGCGGTGCTCGCCGAGTGCGGTCGGGCATGCGGGCATGGGAGGTCAGGTCGCATGGGGTGACCCTGAAACCGGCCTGTCCTTCGCCTTCCTCACCAACGGCTTCGATCGGGATCCGCTGCGCGCGGGAGCACGCGGCGTACGCCTCTCCTCGCTGGCCGCCGAATGCGTCAAGCGGTAGCGGATTGGACCGGTCTTACGCCGGGTTACGCACACAAACAGCACGCAACAAATATGCGAGTGAACGATGTCCGGGTCATTTACCGCATCGCATCGGGCTTAATACTCCACCGCTTGGGGCTTTTGACGTTATTAGGGCCGGCTCTGCTTGCAAAAACACAGCGACTGAAGCTTTTCCATCAGCCTGCGAGCAACTGGTCCCATTACCCGCCGTTTCGGACCGATGCTCACCCTTGACGATGCCCTGACCGCCCCCGTAGGGTGCGCCCGACGACAGTCCCGCGCGTCCGCGCTGGGTGCCCGTTTACTGAATTCAGACGCGCACCGTGCCGCCAGCCCGAACGCCGCAACCTCCAGAGGAGTCGACATGACAGAGCTATCGCGCGGCGCGAAGTATTTCGTTTCCCTAATCGCCTTCCTGGCGGTGCTTTGCGCAAATCACACCTGGGCCCAAACCTGCGGCAACGGGATCATCGAGGCCGGCGAGGCCTGCGACCCGCCGAGTTCCGAGACCTGTAACAATCAGATCGATGACGACGGCGACGGCCTTGTCGACTGCCGCGACCTCGATTGTCGACCCAGAAGCACGCCGAGCTGCGGAGCCGACTGTCGGCTCGTCGCGCCGTGCATGTCGATCCGTAATCACACCGCGAAAATCCGTTTGTCCGAGGATCGGCTCGATGTACTGAAAGTACGAGGCCGCGTTCTCGTCGAGCGCGGCGAATTCGATCCTGCAGACGACGGCTTTTCGCTCGTACTCGGCAACGCGATCGCGGACATCTTTACCGGCTCGGTGGCAGCAACCGATCTGAACGTAAAGGGACGCCGGTACAAGTTCTTCGACAGCGCCGCCAAGACCGGCGACGGAAAGAACGGTGGCGTGGCGAACCTTTCGATCACGTACAACGACGGTCGCGGCTTCGGTTTCTACGCCTTCCGGCTCAAGGCATTCGGGAACCTCCGCAAAGCCGTTACCCCTGTGATGAACATGCAGGTCTACGGTGCGGGTGTCGTGGCGGTCAAGACTTCGCGATGGGAACGACGGCAGAACGGCTGGAGAATGCTGAGCGCTCGCTCCTCGTCGGACGGATTGTCCGAGGAGGATTCCGACAGTGACCCGTACCCGAACGCGCCTGAATGCGGTGACGGTTCGCACGGTTCCAACGGTTCACTGAGTTGCGACATTTGCCTGGAAAGCTCCGACTGTAACGACGGGTTGTTCTGTAACGGCGCAGAGACCTGCGCGAACAACGACGCGGACAGCGATGGAGACTCCGACAGCGACGACGACTCGGACAGCGACTCCGAGAGTGATTTCGACTGGAACGGCGACTCCGACGGTGACAGCGACAGCGACACCGATTCGGACAGCGACTCGGACTCGGACTACCTTTCCGAGTGCGATTCGGACGACGATTCGGACAGCGACACCGATTCGGACAGCGATTCCGAGAGCGACTTCGACTGGAACGGAGACAGCGACGGAGACAGCGACAGCGACACCGACTCGGACAGCGACTCGGACAGCGACTTCGACGGCGATTGCTACGACGACGGGCACGACTGCTATCCGGGTGTAAACCCATGCCCGTACAACGTATGCGACGAAGTGAACGACAGATGTGTCGAATGCCTGGACGACATCGACTGTGACGACGGCCTGTTCTGTAACGGACCGGAGTATTGTGCAGACAACGAAGCCGATTCGGACGGCGACTCCGATAGCGACGACGACTCGGACAGCGACTCCGAGTCGGACTTCGACTGGAACGGTGACTCCGACGGTGACAGCGACAGCGACACCGACTCCGATAGCGACTCGGACTCCGATTTCCTCGCGGAGTGCGACGACGATGACGATTCGGACAGCGACACAGACTCGGACAGCGACTCAGAGAGTGACTTCGACTGGAACGGTGACTCCGACGGCGACAGCGACAGTGATACCGACTCCGACAGTGATTCGGACAGCGACTACGACGGAGACTGCGCGGAGAAGAACCTCCCGCCGGAGTGCAGGCCTGGGCACATAGACCCGTGCTTCGGTTACGGGTGCGATGAGGACAACGACCGCTGCCTCCAGTGCACCACCAACGCGGATTGCGAGAGCCTCGACGCGTGCGTGTGCAATTCCGGATCCGGGCTGTGCGAGTACGACCCGAACCACTGCCCGCCTCCACCTGCGCCCTCGACCACAACGACCACGTCCACGACGTCGACAACCGAAGCGCCTCCGGTCTGTGGCGACGGCATTGTCGAGCCGCCGGAACAGTGTGACGACGGAAACACGGACGCTGGGGATTGCTGCTCGCCGCTCTGCGAGTACGAACCTGACGGGAGCCCCTGCGAGGACGGCGGAACCTGCAACGACACCGGGATCTGTGTCCCACCCGGATGTGGCGACGGCGTGGTGACCCCGCCCGAGCAGTGCGATGACGGAAACAACGATTCCGGAGACTGCTGCTCGCCGATCTGTGAGTACGAACCGGACGGTACTCCTTGCGAGGACGGCGGTACCTGCAACCCGGATGGAATCTGCATCCCGCCCGGGTGCGGAGACGGAGTAGTGACTCCGCCCGAGCAGTGCGACGACGGCAACAATGACCCCGGAGACTGCTGCACACCCGACTGCCTGATTGAGCCGCCGGGTGACCCGTGCCTCGAGAACTCGGGCCAGTGCAACACCAACGGGGACTGCGTGCTCGCCGTATGCGGCGACAACATTCTGATTTCACCACCGGAACAGTGCGATGAGGGCACCGACAACAGTGACACCGAGCCCGATGCGTGCAGGGACGACTGCACCCTGCCCTCTTGCGGCGACAACGTCGTCGATAGCGGTGAGCAGTGCGATCCGCCGAACACGACAACGTGCAACGAGAATTGCCAGTTCCAGTGTGGAGACGGTGAACTCGACCCGGGAGAGGACTGCGATCCGCCGGACCCGGAGACCTGTGACAACCTGGTCGATGATGACGGCGATGGCTTGATCGATTGCCACGACCCCGACTGCAACGAGTCAACCGAGCCGACATGTTCCGATCAGTGTCAGGAGACCAGCATCTGCAAACTGATCAAGCGCGACCCGGCAGTGATTCGCCTGCGCGACGGCAAGCTGGACTACTTCAGTATGCACGGACGCGTCGACGCGCTGCCGAGCGACTTCGATCCGACGACAGAGCCGTTCTCGTTCGCTCTGTACAACAACAACGGCCCGATCTACCAGGTGACCCTGCCGCCGGGCTCGCTCCAGGCCCGCGGCGGCGCTGGAGGCACGGCCAGACGCTTCGCCTTCAAAGATGCGTCGGCTCAGAAGTTGGGCGAGGACTCGCCGTCTGGCGGCATCTTCCGGCTGGCGATGAGGTTCCGCAATGTCTGCGGAGAACCATCGTACACGATGAAGGTCCGTGCGTACGGAGACTACTCGGCTGCAACCGAGTCGTACATGACCATGCAGGTCTACGGCGTCGACGACATCGGGTCCATCACCGCCGACTGGACACAGCGACCGAGCGGCAGCTGGGTTCTCGAGCTCAGCAACCTCGGAGGACCGGACGCAGTCGGCGCCTGCCGTTGATCGTGTCCCGAGTCGTATCCGCCTGAATCAACCTGCCTCCCGGTCGGCGCGGTAGCGCGCCGGCCGGGAAGCGTTATTCCCTTCTTCTTCCCTACGGACGCAGGACGCTCGCATCTCCGGGCCATCGACGAGGATCGATGCCGCCGTCGGAACGTGTGGACGCGGGAAGCTGGTCGGCCAGTGCCTTGGCAGAGGATGCAGTCGACCTGGAGCGTGAGGAACGCAGCCTCTCGTGTTCGGATGCGCGAAGGCCGAGTTTCGCTTTTTCGATAACATCCACAGGAACCGCCTCGAAGGCAGTCTCGTCGGCGAGACGAAGCCTCAGCCACGTAAGCCACCGGGGTCCGATCATGTATTTGCCCGGGATATCGCCGGTAACTCGCTCCCGCGCAGCGCTCAGCTCGAGGGCGAGGTTTCCGAGCGTGTTCACGGACCGGTCTTCGGCGGGGCGTGGGTAGCGCCCGAGGTAGAGCATTGCGAGCACATCGCGCTGACGTGCCGCGGGATCCTTCAGCCCGTCGCTGCGAGACTCCGCGGTTCGTTCAGCCACCGCCTCCCAATCGAGCTCGCCATCCTTGAAACCGACGAGCGCGATGCCCGGCGCGCGGAGATAAAACGTGTTACGGAACAGGTGAACGTCATCGAACACGGTGGCGAAGGTATCTGCGATGATCTCGAACTGTTCCTCTGTGAGCTGATGCATTGGAAGCCACTGGCAGAAGACACCGCCCGGGCGCAGCGCTCGTCGCACGCCGAGGAAGTGCTCACGGCTGTATAAACGGCCTACGCCGCCGGCCCACGGCAGGAAGGCGTCCCCGGTGATGACGTCGAACGCTTCTTCTGTCGACGCCAGATAGGTCCGGCCGTCCTCGACAATGACCTCCCCACGATCCGAATCGGTAATGCCGTGGTTGTACTCTGCGAAAAATTCGCGCGCGGCCTCACGCACGGGCGCAGACAGCTCGAGCGCGATGGCAGTCTCAATGGTCGGGTAGTCCAGCGCTGCCCCGGGGGTAATGCCCGTCCCCGAGCCGATGTGTACGAAATCTCGTGGTGCCGGGTGAAGTGCGAACGGAATATGAACCTGACGCTCTTCGTCCCAGCGCCCGGACGAAGTCCCCAGCAGGTATCGGTTGTTCACGAGAATTGCCCGGCCCATTCGCGGGTTATCGAGAACCACGACCGTGCCTTCGCGACCGCTTCTCTGGTACAGCACGCCGTCAGGAAGAGCTGAAAACACACCGTAGCCGCGGTTGGCAAGAGCGCCCGCCATGATCACGACGGTCGCAACGGCGGGCATCCATCGGACCGCCGGGCGTAGTGGGGCCGCGCTTGTCCGCGCGGAGGTCAACGTGACACCGAATGCGGCTGCTGCGTACAGTACACCGATAAACGCGATACTGGGGTACACCCCGATGGTCGGCATCAACACGCGATACGCGAATTCAGCTCCGAGGACCCCGCCGAACCCGTTGACCGCGAGCAGCCAGCCCCAGCGCCTCCCGCGCTGGTCACCGCCGTCGTCTCCCAGCCATGCCAGCGTCGCGGGAAAGACCAGGCCCGCGAGTAAAACCAGCGGGCCAAGGGTAATCAGCGCGAGCACTGTCAGGCTGAGTGCAAACAGCAGCACGCTCGACGCAGGAGATTCCCACGCGGGATCGAAAGCGAACTGCGCGAAGAGCGCGGGCGTAAACACCGCAATCATCCCGGTCAGCGAAAGCGCGGTGATAACCAGCGAGCGAGGCCGAACAGTCGCGGCAACCATTGCCGGGACGACCAGGCTGGCCACTCCAAGCAGCAGGATAACCGTGATGAGTACGGCGGACGTCGCCTGATAGGAAAGCGGCGCACGCAGCGTGACCATCGCCAGACACAGAACCTCGAGCGACAGGACACCGAAGCCCGACACGAACGACACCCACATCGCCGTGCCTCGCACGGCGTCGTGCCGAAGTTGTCGCGCCGCCTCACGTTTTGCACGCGCAGTACCGGTCCGCTCTTCGGCGCGCTGCCCACCGAGGCCCGCACGACCTTCGGCGCCCTGTTCTCCCACAGAGAGATCGAGCCCCCAGGCGCCGAGCGCGACGAGAACATTTAGCGAGATCGCCGCGAGCATCGACCCCGAGGCTCCCAGCACATCGAGGCCGACGCTGATAACCAGAACCAACCCGGCGACGCCACCGAGCGTGTTGACCGCGTAAAGCCAGATCCCATGACGTCCGAGCGACCGATCCCCGCGAAGTACGGCAGCACCGAGAAAAGGCAGCACGGCGCCCATGAGAAATGAGGGTGCGGTGATCGTGACGAGTGACAGAACCAGGCGTATCGAAGTACCGGCTGCGCCTGTCAGACCTTCGGGTCCGAGCGCCGGCCAGATCCATGCGGTCCACGCTGGCAGAGTCCAGACCGGCAGCGCGAGCAGCGCGACACCGGCCTCGGCTGCTGCCACCGCACGAAACGGCCTGTCCAACCTCTCGATTCTGGATGCCGCCCAGACTGCTCCGAGGGAAAGTCCGAGAAAGAAACACCCGAATACCCGGGTGCTCGAGGCGCTTCCTGCACCGAGGAGATCGACCAGTCGTCGCGTCCAGAGCAGCTCATGCGCGAGCGCAGCGCAGCCGCTGGCGGCGGCCAGAAGCAGTGCCAGGCCGAAAAGTTTTCTTCCATTCATTCGGGGATAATCCCTTGTTCGTGTCTTTCGCTCGCGCGGTCCTGGTCCGGCGAACTGAAAAGCGCTGCCGCAGACCGGCCACGAGCGATCTTCGCCAGGTTCGGAGAGCGGCGTGCACGCCGCAATGAGACCATGTGCAAGTCCTCGCGGTCACGGGCATACAAAGGGTCCACCACCGAAGCCGAAGAAAACGGATCGCTCATGACCCAGCACAGTCGCTCTATTTCACGGTTTGCGCTCACTGCACGCGCAGGTTTCTCCAGGCTCCTGTCCATCGGGCTGCTCATCGGATTGTTTGTCGGATTGTTTGACGGAGTGATCTCCGGGCAGCTGTTCGCGCCCCTCACGGTCACTCCCGCCCTTGCACAGGATACTCCATCGCTGCGCGAAGTGCTCGAAACCGGCATCGGAGGCTCGGAAGCGTCCGCCGAGCCGACCGCCGCAAAACCGAAACCAATGCTCGCGGATGACCTGGACCGCGGCTCCCCGAGAGGCTCGGTAATCGGCTTTCTCGACAAGGTCCACGAGCAGGATTACGAGACCGCGTCCGAATATCTCGACCTGCGGAGGGTCCCCGCAGAGATCGCCCAGGACGCATCCCAGCTGGCCAAACACTTGCGGGTGGTGCTCGATCGCAAGCTCTGGATCGACGTCGAGGGACTCAGCGACGATCCCGATGGATTCGCCGGCACCGAGGACGGGTTGCCCGGCTATCGCGAGCTGGTCGGACGCATCAAGGGCGAAAACCGCACGTACGATATCCTGCTGCACCACACGCCGCGCGGAGACGGAGCCCAGGTCTGGAAGTTCGCGTCATCGACGGTGGCCGAAATCCCCGCGATGTACGAGGAATTCGGCTACGGACTGTTCGGCGAGGTCCTGCCGCCCAAGCTGCGCGACTACGAGCTGCTCGGCTACGGACTCGAGCACTGGATCGCGCTGCTGGTGCTGCCCGCGGCGTGCTACATTCTCGCCGCGGTCTTCACCGGACTGATCCAATACCTGCTCCGGCACCACCACACGACATGGACCACGCAGGTCGCCCGCTTCGTGGGCGGACCACTACGGCTGGCCATGACCGTGCTCCTGTTCAATGCCGGGCGTCAACGGTCCGCCCTGCCTCTTGCCGTCGACACTTTCCTGCGGGCTCTCGAAGACACATTGCTGATCATCGCGCTGGCGTGGACCGTGTTGAGGGTGGCGGATGCCGCGTGGGAGACCTTGCGCGAACAGCTGGCGGCGAGGGAGCAGCGCACTGTGATCGGGGTGGTCGGCCCCGCGCGTACAACGACGCGAGTGCTGGTCATCGCCGCTGCCGTTCTGGCCACGTTGAACAGTTTCGGATTCAACGTAACCGCAGTCCTCGCCGGCCTCGGTGTCGGCGGTATCGCGATCGCGCTCGCGGCACAGCGAACCTTCGAGAACCTGATCGGCGGCATCACCTTGTTTGCCGATCAGCCCGTGGCCGTCGGGGATTTCTGTCGTTTCGGAGGCTCGGTCGGAACCGTAGAGGCAATCGGACTGCGCTCGACGCGTGTGCGCACGCTCGACCGGACACTGATCACTGTTCCGAACGGTGAATTCGCGAGCATGCACCTGGAAAACTTCGCCAAGCGCGACAAGATCCGCTTTAACCCCAGGCTTGGCGTGCGCTACGAAACGACTCCTGACCAGATGCGCTACATTCTGGTGGAAATTCGTAAACTCCTGTACTGCCACCCGAAGGTCGAGCCCGACCCCTGCCGAATTCGCTTCACAGGGTTTGGAGCTTTCTCACTCGACCTCGAAATCCTCTCCTATATCGCCGAAACCGACTACGCGAAGTATCTCGAAGTCGTCGAAGATCTGAATCTTCGAATCATGGACATTGTCGAGGCGGCCGGTTCGGGCTTCGCGTTCCCGTCACAGACGCTTTACGTCGAGCAGGGAGACGGTATCGACATGGAGCGCGGCAGAGAGGCGATCGAACAGGTCCGCAAGCAACGCGAGGGCGGCAAGCTGTTCTTGCCGTCTTTCCCCCCCGACGAGATCGCCCGTCTTCGCGGGACGATCCCGTATCCACCCGAGGGTTCACCGGGCGTAGACGGCGCAGCTCGAGGAACCGGCGGCCAGTCGCAGGACGAGGATTGATAAGCCCCCGTAGCGAAGGCTCGATCGCGATGCCGCCTGTCGCACTCGGCGTCACGTTGCTCCTGGGCGCGGTCGGCTGCGAGACAGCGGGCGAAACCGGCGGCAACGCCTCAGCGATTTCGCCGCCGTCAAAGTCCGCGTCCGTGTCGGGCACGATTCACTGCGGGCCGGTGCGCGAGTGCCGCGGCGACGCCTTCCTCGTCTACACGCCTATCGGTGGCAAGGTGCTGATGGTCAGCCCGACACCGTCACGGTCGACTTCCTGGGTGCGATCGCAATTGAAAGAGGGAAAGCCGCTCACCATTCACGGCCTTGATTCGGCCTCGCTGTCGCTTCACCACTATGAAATCGATGCCGATCAACTGGATTTCGGCGCACCCGATGCGAGCTCGGAACCGCAGCCGAATCAGAACTCCCTTTTCTCGTGGCCTTCCGACTCCGTAACACGCATCGCGACGGCCATGAATTGACCGCACCACCCTCAGACGGTTAGGCTGTCTGGCTGTGACGAATGCGCGTGGATCGATTGGAGCGATTTGGGGGGTCGGCGGGCTGATTGGCGTGCTCGTCTATGCGATCACGAGGATCAGTACGCGCTCCGTTGTCGTACTCTCCAACGATCTCGGCTGGCACCACTGGGCCGTACTGCTCGGATGCGCGGCGTTCATGGCATACAGCGAGGGCTATCGCGGGTTTCATCGCAGCTTCTCACCTCGTGTGATCGCGCGTGCACGCTACCTGTCGACCCACCCACAGCCGCTACGCCTCCTGCTCGCCCCTCTGTTCTGCGCCGGCTATTTCCACGCCACGCGTCAGCGACTCACGGTCACCTACCTCCTCACCGCGATGATCACGACCCTCGTGTTTATCGTACGCCAGCTCCCGCAACCGTGGCGCGGGCTGGTCGGACTGAGCGTCGTAGTGGGACTGACGTGGGGAACGCTCAGCATTGTCGTCCTCGCGATCGAGTCGCTGAGGGGACGACAACCCGACGCGACCGCCGACGTCCCCGCTTCGCCGGCCTGAGCCCCGTACCGGCCCCCGACACTCAGCGCTCCGGGCGCGCCCCGGCATTCGACCGAGGCGGCAGGTGCGGCACGCGATGGATCCGGAGCCGCGCCGAGATGGAGCTTCGCTTGCGATACCGCCGGCGCGAAGCCAAGAACCAGTCATGGTCGACAGCGCGCGGCAGATTGAAAACCTCATCTACACGTATGCAGAGAGAATCGACGCCGGTGACCTGGACGGCGTGGGAGAGCTGTTCACTCACGGGCGAATTCTCTCGCGCCCCGGCGCTCCTCCTGAGGAGACATTCGTGGGACGTGAGGCGGTAGCCGCGCTGTACCGCGGCGCGGTGCGGATTCATGACGACGGGACTCCACGGACACGGCACGTGACGACCAACGTCATTGTCGAGGTCGACGATCCCGCCGGGACAGGACACGCGCGAAGCGCCTACACGGTATTCCAGCAGACCTCAGAGCTGAGGCTGCAACCGATCGTGAGCGGACGCTATCACGACACATTTCACCGCCGGGACGGTCGGTGGTGGTTCGATACACGGACCATGTTCATCGACCTCGTTGGTGACATGAGCTGTCACCTGCTGATCGACATCGGCTGAGGAGAGCCGGCGGCGCATTGCGCGGGGCGTCGCCGACGCTCAGTAATGCCAGGGGAACTTCTTGAAGTTCTGCGGACGCTTCTCCAGAAAAGCGTCGCGGCCCTCGGCTGCCTCATCGGTCCCGTAGGCCAGGCGTGTGGCCTCGCCGGCAAAGAGTTGTTGGCCGACCATTCCATCGTCCACCATATTGAACGCGTACTTCAGCATACGCATGGCCGTCGGCCCCTTCGCGTTGATTTTTGCAGCCCAGTCCAGCGCGACACTCTCCAGCTCCGCATGCGGGACCACCGCGTTCACCATGCCCATGTCGGCGGCCTGCTGGGCGCTGTAGTCATCGCCGAGAAAGAAAATTTCGCGCGCCTTTTTCTGCCCGCACTGCCGCGCGAGCAGCGCTGATCCGTAGCCTCCGTCGAAACTCGCCACTTGCGGGTCTGTCTGCTTGAAAACCGCGTGCTCCCGCGACGCGAGCGTCATGTCGCAGACCACGTGAAGACTGTGCCCGCCGCCCACGGCCCAGCCCGGCACAACCGCGATGACCACTTTGGGCATGAAGCGAATCATGCGCTGCACTTCGAGAATATGCAGGCGTCCGAGGCGTGCCGGGTCCGGCTCGTTCGCTGCATCCCCCTCATATTTGTAGCCGTCCGCGCCACGCACTCGCTGATCGCCGCCAGAGCAGAAGGCCCAGCCGCCGTCTTTCGGCGATGGTCCATTTCCTGTCAGCAGCACACAGCCGACATCGCTCGACTGCCGAGCGTGATCAAGAGTCCGATAAAGCTCGTCCACGGTGTGCGGTCGAAAGGCATTGCGAACTTCCGGACGGTCGAACGCGATCCTCACGGTCCCGTGGTCCACCGCCCGGTGGTACGTAAGATCGGTAAGCCCCAAGCCCTCGATCGGCTGCCAGCGACTCTCGTCAAAGATCTCGGAGATCATCGGTTTGTCTTACTTTCCCTTCCAATTCGGCGCACGCTTCTCGGCAAACGCGGTAGCTCCCTCGATCGCGTCCTCGCTGGTGAAGACCGGATTGACGATCTCACCCTGCTTCGCGAAGGCCTCATCGCTGGTCCAATCGAGCGCGTGGGCAATCACCTTCTTGCTGGCAGCAACCGCGAGCGGTCCGTTCGCGCTGATCTTCGCAGCCAACTCCATCGCCGAGGAGAGCGCGCTGCCCGAAGGCACGACCTTGTTGATCAACCCGATCTCATAAGCACGCTGCGCCGAGATGAACTCACCGGTGAGCGCGAGCTCCATCGCGATTCGGGGCGAGATCTGCCGGGGCAGCTTCACCAGTCCGCCCGCAGCAGCCGCCAGCCCGCGCTTGGTCTCCGGTATCCCGAACTTCGAATCGTCGGCTGCGACGATCAGGTCGCAACTGATCGCGAGCTCGAAGCCGCCGGCCAGCGCATACCCCTCGATCGCCGCAATCAGCGGCTTGCTCGCGGTGTACTCGGTAAGCCCGGCGAATCCGCGCCCTTTTACGTGCGGGGTCTCGCCCGTGACGAAAGCCTTGAGATCCATGCCCGAGCAGAAAGTGCCGCCCGCGCCGGTCAGGATCGCGACGTGCAGATCGTCGTCGCTCTCGAGCACGTCCATCGCAGCGGCGACTCCTTCTGCGAGTGCGCGATTGGCAGCATTGCGGGCCTCAGGACGGTTCAGGGTAATGACGAGGACGCCGCCCTCTACTTTTTGTGTCAGGACTTCATCAGCCATGCGGTTTTCTCCAGAATCTGGGTGTTTGAACTCGGAAAGACCCGTCTCACCTACTCGCTACGCCCGTGTGAAGCCAACGAATGAAATTAACAAACCGGCCGCTAATTCAGGATGGGCGCGGCTTTCCGAGGCCCCACGGAGACAATAGCGCCGGCGACATGGTGACCGGCAGCCCCGTGCAGTCTATAATCCGTGCCCAGCGACCGCACCGCCCGTCAGTGTGACGTGCGGCGGACCACCCCTGCGAACCCGATGCGAGCCAGATTTTCGACCGGTCTCCCCCTCCCCCTCCCCCGCTGTGCAGCGATGCTGACACGAGTATTCCGCGCTGTGCCCATCTGGGCAGGCTGCATGGCGGTCAGCGTCGTTGGCTCCACGATGATCGGCGGCAAATCGATGCCGAAGGCGCAGGCAGCCACCGGGCTCGAGCTGGCTTCCGTTCACGCCGCGGTGGGCGATCTCGACACCGGGCAGGTCCTGTACACCAAAAGAGCCGACACCAGCGTACCGATTGCCTCCGTTACCAAGCTCATGACGGCAATGGTGGTTCTCGACGGCAAGCAATCCCTCGGGGAATGGATCACGATCGCTGCCCGCAAGAACACGTACGGAAAGAACGGGTTCTCTCACCTCCGGCCCGGTTCGAAAGCGACGCGCGGCGACTTACTGCGTCTGACGCTCATGGCATCGGAGAACCTTGCCGCATATGCGCTGGCGCTGCGCTATCCGGGCGGCGTCCCCGCTTTCGTCGATGCGATGAACCGCAAGGCCCGGGAGCTGAAAATGACCCGGACCCACTTCGATGACCCCAGTGGACTGTCCCCGGCGAATCGGGCCTCCGCAGCGGATCTTCTCAAGATGGTCGCTGCGGCCTCGCGCTACCCCACCATCCGTGAATACACCGGCAACTACAGCTACCGGGCGACGTTTCGCGAGCCCGACTACAAACTGAGTTATGTGAACACCAATCCGCTGACAGCCAGCAGCCGGTGGTCTGTCGACGTCAGCAAGACCGGATATCTCGTCGAGGCGGGTCGCTGTCTCGTAATGATCGCCGAAATCGACGGTCGGCCGATATCCATGGTCTTTCTGAATTCGTTCGGAACACGGACACCGATCGGGGACGCCGGACGCGTGCGTCGCTGGCTGCAAACCGGCAACGGCGGCAGTATCGCCGCTGCAGCGAGGGCCTACGAGGCCAGTGTCGTGGCAAAATGAGAAAGACCGTGAATCGTGGGAACGTGGCAACACTTCGACGCTTTCTGCAATCGCATATGCCGGCGGCTGCCCGCATCGTCTCAGTGGCGATGCTGTGCGGCTCGTTTTTGACCGCGTGCGCCACGGGGCAGACCGGCCAGGAGTCGATAGCCCAGGTAACTGCAGCAGTAGGGACCCCGGAGCTGGAGCACGTCTGCGATCAGGCTTGCGGGCAGACCTGGCAGGACCTCAACGAGCAAACGGCTGACGCCCAGCGTCAGCTCGCGGAAGTCCGCAGACTGCCGGCCAGGCAGGTCAGCGTGAAGCAGATGAAACGGCTTTGCCGAGCCCTCGGAGAGGAGTCGCGCACGTTGACAACTCTCGAGCAGTTGTCTGCGTTGTGTCCGTTCGGGGCGAAAGAGAAGGCCAACCTCGTCAATCTCCGCGAACTCAACACCCAACGTGAGGCAGAGTGCAGCGCCGCTCTCGATGGTCTCGCCCAATACCGTCGCAGCCGAACCGAGATGGCCTGGCCGTGAGAGGCATCGTCCTCAGCTTGCTCGCCGCATCATTGGTGTTGTTCACGGGCGCCTGTACGTCGGGCTCTCCGTCCACGCCCCTGCCCGCCCCCGACCCGGCCGCCAGTGCCCGCCCCGACCGTTTCCCCGCGTACGACGAGGTTGATGACAGCCTCGCGAGGCAGATCACGAGTATCCGATATCGGATTGCATACACCCGCGACGATATGTGGCGTGGCGCCCCGACGGGGGCGCTGGTCACAATCGTGGACTTCTCCGACGTCGAATGTCGTTACTGCGCACGCCTTGCGAGAAACATTCGCAAAGTCGTCGATGCCAATCCGGATGATGTCCGGCTGGTCGTAAAGATGTTCCCGCTCGACAAGCATCCGGCAGCACGGCCCGCATCGGAGGCGATTCTCGCGGCCCACGCGCAGGGGCGAGGCTTCGCGATGTACGAAACGGTCTTTGCCGGCTCCCCGGAGCTCTCACGCGAGGACCTCATCACGTACGCAGAGCAAGCCGGGGTCCCCGACCTCGACAGGTTCATCACCGACATCGATCAAAGCGTTTACGCGGGCGCTGTCGATGCGGACATTGCGCTCGGCAAACAATTCAAGATCCGATCGACACCGAACTTCTTCATCAACGGCAGGCCCGAGAGCGGCGTCAAGTCGGTCGAAGAGCTCACCCGGATGATCGAAGACGAGCGGATCTTCGCGCGCAAATTGATCAAAGCGGGGTCGGCACCGGACGAGGTCTACCCGCGCATAATGCGCTCGGCCAAAAAGAAGCGCTGGGCGACCTGGTAGGCCCGCTGCAGCGAAGGTTGTTCGCGGGCTTGCGAATCGCCGCAAGGCACATACGGCGGAGCCGCACTCGTCGAGAAGCCTCTGCCGAATCAGTCCCCGGCGCCCGGTTTGCCACTTGGAGTGTAGATCGGGACCACCGCACCGTCGGAGGCTTTTCCGCCACTCAATAATGAGACGATCTTCGCCGGCCCGCTTTTCTCGACCTCGTCGATCCGGACGACAGCATGCAGCGGAATCAGCGTCCGTTTCACGCCGGCGAATTCGTTCTTGAGCTCGTCTTCGGTCGGGTCGACGATCACCTCCGACCGTTTTCCCCACACGATGTCTTCAATCTGAACGAAGCCGAACATATCGGCATGGCTGACACTGCGCGCGTATACCTCGATGACGCGGCCATCGCTCTGGAATCGAACTTTGTAGATGGGTTTTCTCGCCGCCATTGTCGTGTTCCTTCTTAGGACGCCTACCGCTTTCGGGCCCTTCGGCCCCACCCGCCGATCAGGCCTTGTCCGCCGCCCCGGGTCGGCACCGGATCAACGCGGCGCTCTCGTAGGAGAATACAAGCTCGTCCCGCTGATTGAGAATCTCCATACGCGATTCAACGATCCCGGTGCCCGGCCGGCTCCGAGACAAACGAAGGTTGTCTACCCGGGAGCGCAGGCGGAGCTCATCCCCGGGCCGGGCCGGTGCGTGCCACTGGAGTTCCTTGAAACCCAATGCCGTGTCGGCGGCGGCCTTCTCGGGATAGGAGTGGCCCAACCGTACAGCGATCGCGAAAAGATGCACCGACGAAGCCACCAGACCACCGAAGATCGAATCCCGCGCCAGCACGGGATCGGTATGAAACGGCTGCGGGTCCCATGTTGAGCCCATCTGAATGATCTCGTCTTCGGTCACCGTATAACGCCCCGGTGCGATCCTTTCGACCCCCGATTCGAAATCTTCAAAATAGCGCATTGCTTCCAACCACCCGGAGACGGAGCCCGTCGATTCTTCCGTGCCATTCAATACATACGCCCGAGACCGGAACGCCCGAGCGCTCAAACGATCGCAATCAGCTCGCGTACCATCATTACGGTCAGCGCCGCCCACGCCACCATGAACAGTGCGAACCGCACCAGCACGATGTTGATCGTCGCCTGCACCGCCGAGTGGGCGATGCGCGCCAGCGTGAATACCCATGCGCATTGAACATGCAGCGAGTCGACATGGCCGAGGACGGCGATCGCGATTGCGACTGCGTAAAACAGAGTCGGCTGCTCGAACAGATGGTTGTAGTTATCGGCCACCGACCGGACTCGAGGAGGTAACGATTTCAGCACGCTGGTATCCTGAGCATCCTGTGCCTCGATGCCCGCCGCCGTCATGGCCGGCAGCCGGGTCGTTACCATCCAGACCAACATCACCACCGTGAGCATTCCCATGACGAAGACGGGTAAAAGAATATCGCTCGCTTCCATTTTCGGTTCTCCCTGTGCGCTTACCACGCAGAAGCGTGGCCGAGATCAGACACTCGGCTCGGCAACTGTCCCGCTGGTTCGCGGGGTATTCTTCGGTCGCCAGCACGCGGTAATACCGATGCCGCACAGACACGGCAAAACAAGGCGTCTCTGGGAAAGTGCGGGCGCCCCGTTCGGGCGCCGTAGGCTCAGAATCGACGTGGGCGCAGGGGCCGCGCCCACGCGGGCTGCCGGCCCGCCCACCGTGCAGCGGTCAACGCGCCGAAATCAGGGAGTGGAAGCGGGGACGCAGAGCTCGTCCTCGGTCACGGTGTCGAGCGCCTGCAACGCGTTCGCATCGAGCGCACGAAGCACTCCGACCTGTTGCGTATGCGCCGCCTCGCCCTTGGACCGTTTGGCCTTGTAGCAGGTCAATAGATTGTCGGCTCCGACCACGAGCACGCCGTCGCGATTCACGGGCAGACACAGCCGCAACAGTTTCTTGACGCCGTAATTTCGATCTTCGAAATCATCGGCGACCGAAGCAACCACGCCTTTGGGCAGCTTGGCCGACCCCTTGGCCGTCTTCGCCTTGTAACACTTGTAGTCGTCGCGAGCGTCGGCAGGCGCGCCAGGGACCCCACCCTGCTTTGCCTCTGCCCTCAGCCGCAGACTGTCCGCCTTGATCGGAGCGATATCCCAGCTTCCGAATACATCGGTCACCTGCAGGGATTCCGGCCCCGCATAACTCTCCTCCGCCTTGATCTGATAGGAGGTCAGGTACGTAAACCGGTCGACGACCTCGACGAGGTCACGTTCGGCGGGTGCACACAGAGCCTTGGTTTTTTTCGTGCTGAACTGGCCGCTTTCGAAGTCATCGACGAGCGCCGACGAGGTGGACGCCGGCTTGAGTGTGCCTGCGGTATTCTTCGCCTTGTAACACATGAAGCTGTCGACCACCGGATACTTCGCACCGAAAAATTCGATATCCGTCTCCCGAGCCGTCGCGTACTGCGGTGTAAGATAGTTTTCGTAGAATCGCTCGCCCCTCAGGTGGCGACGAAAACAAGAGGCGGCATAGAGGTTTTGCAGACGAACCGCCTCGTCAATGGGGTAGGCCTCCGGGCTGCATGTGTTGTTGTACGGCGCGATCAGAGCCTCTGCACCCACAGCTGCCCATTGATCAATACCGAGTCCTGCATTGATAAGAACGTTGCCGATGTCGCAGACGTTGGAGAAGTGCGTATGGTTGCCGCCGATCAGATTGGCCCGGTAACGGTCATCCCCGCTGCTGAGCAGATCGTAGGCTCGCGTGGTAACAGGTTCCAGCCCATCCGACGTCCCTACCAGGAAGCAGGTCGGGATGGTTATCGACTGGATTTGCTCGTCGGTCAGCGGGATGCTTGAAGACGCAATCGGCAAGATCGCTCTCACGCGAACATCCGCTGCCCAAGGATCATAGCCGGCCGCCATCAAAATCGACGTCATTCCGCCGTACGAATGACCCGCGACACCGACGTTCGACGTATCGACTCGTCCTTCAAACGCACCACCGGGCTCGTTGTTGCGCTCTTCCATGTAGTCGATAACAAACGCGATGTCCGGGTAGCGGTCGGCCTCGGGGTTCGGCGAGGAATTGTCGAACGACGTGTTCCCGGTGTGATCGGGGGAGACGACGACGAAGCAGTGACTCGCAAGGTGTTCCATCAACCGGATCGACTGCAGCCCGATGCCTCCGAATCCATGTGAGAACACGATCAGATTCCGCTGACCTCCGGCGGACGCCGGCACATCATCGATGGCAACCGTCGAGGTGATTCCGAGCGGCCCGAGCAACAGATAGAGCGTGAAGTCGACGACGTGATCGGCGTCGTCCACCGGATCCCAGATATTGAGAGGCAGTTGCCGGTCAA
>CAXQPB010000055.1:0-19976 GCA_964225545.1 Candidatus Nitrosopumilus sp.
CTCATGTCGCCGAAGCAGTGCTGCACGGCGAACAGCCCGGCGAGCTGGGCTTCGGCCTGGAAGACGCGGACCGTCTTCTGGAGCCGGGCTGCCTTCCACTCGAGAACGGATTTGCGCGGCTCAGCACGGGGCAGGTCCACGTCGCCGTTCGAACGCAGATGCCCGGAGTGACCGGAGCGATGTTCGAGTGGTGGATGGGCTGGCACACCAGCGGAACACCACGGCACACCAGCGGAACACCAGAGGTAGAAGCTCTGGCATCCCCTCGCGCATCTGGCCAACGGCACACGGGAGATGCGAGGTGACGAGCCCGGGCTTTCCGACCGCGAGAAGTACCGGACGACCCACTTTGTCTCCGAGTACATCGGCGACCGGGTCGAACACGAGCGACCGGGTAGGGGGACGTGACTAGTCGCGGAGCGACTCATTGCCCGGGAAACGGAGTCTCAGATGAAACCTGTCTCAGAGGAGCAGCGAGCCGCGCACGGCCCGCTCGACGGCGTGCGCGTTCTGGATCTGTCGACGGTGGTTTCGGGGCCGTTGTGCGCGCAGGTCCTGGGTGATCTCGGTGCTGATGTGATCAAGGTCGAGGCGCCCGGCGGCGACGCGACGCGAAAGATGGGCCTGCCCGATGCGTCGGGCTTCACCGGCTGGTACCTCCAGTTCAATCGCAACAAGCGCGGGGTCTCGTTCGATCTCAAGACCGAGGGCGGCAAGGAAGTGTTGCAGCGAATCGCGCGCGACGTCGATATCGTGATCGAGAATTATCGCCCCGGCGTTACGCAACGACTCGGGATCGACTACGCGACGCTCAGCGCGGCCAATGCGGGGCTGATCTATGTGTCGATCAACGGTTTCGGCTCCGACGGTCCCTATCGGGATCTTCCCGCGTATGACTCGGTAATCCAGGGGATCGGCGGCTTCATGCATACCCAGGGAGGCGACGACGAACCGCGGCTGGTCTCATCGATCGCGGCAGACAAGACGAGCGGCATGACCGCGACCTGGTCGCTGCTGGCCGCGCTTTACGCTCGTGAGAAGAACGGGGGGCGGGGGCAGCATATCGAGGTTCCGATGCTCGACAGTTGGGTCGCATTCATCCTTCCTGATGTGATACAGGATCGCACGTGGCGGGACAGGCCCGATCCCCGCCCCGGACCCTCGATCCATCGGACCTGGGAGACGAAGGACGGTCATGTTGTGATGATGATTGTCGAAGACCGTCAGTTCCATGGGATCTGCAAGGCCCTCGACCGTACGGATCTGATCGAAGACCCACGGTGTGCCACGCTGCTCGATCGTTTCATGAACGCGAATACGTTGTTCCCGGAGTTGGAAGACGAGATGCGCAAGTGGACCACAACGGAGTTCGTCGCGCGCTGCCGGGAATTTGATGCACCTGTGGCGCCCGCAAACTCGATCGGGGACGCGATGGTGGACCCGCAGGTCGTCCACGCCGGCCTCTTCGTTGACGTTGATCATCCTGAGTCGGGCCCGCTGCGCCTGGTGAAGAGCCCGCCACGCTTTTCGCTCACGCCGGTCTCGTTGCGCACGTTGCCGCCCAAACGCGGCGAGCACACCGACGATGTGCTGCGTGAATACGGGTACTCGGACGAAGAGATCGCTGCGTTGCGTTCGGGTGGCGCGATCGACTGACCGAACCGAATCGGCAGAAGTAAAATCTCCATGCGAAAGATTACGATGAGAGTTCTCCGGCACGCGTTCGTGCTTTCCCTGATGATTTTGCCCGGTTGCTCATTCGGGCCGGGTATCGAAGAGTCGCTCCACTTCGGGACGCTGGGCGAATGGGATCATACGACTGCTGTTACCCAGGAAGTGCCCGGAAAATACTATTCGATCGAACAGGTCCGAAAGGGAGATGACTTTCAAAACTGGTACGAGCTACTGACCATGCAGAACTTCGCGAGGCCGTGGGGCGGTGCGACGCCGGCCGCGGCGCTCGAGGAGCTCAAGGCCGTTCGTGAAAAGCGCTGCCCCGGCGTGACGGTATGGAACGTCATCGAGCAGGATGAGACGAGTATTTTGTATGAGTGGCAGGCCCGCATGTGCGCGGGCTGGCCTGAGCAGCACGAGCTCGCGCGCATGTTTTACGGCGTAAACAACGTCTGGCTGCTGCGCTACACCGTCAAGGAATACACGATGAGTACAAATCAGCGCGTCGAGATGCTGGAGACGCTCAGGAGCGCAGGGGTGGTCACCGAACCGTCATCATGACGCGCGCTGCCGGTAAGAACGACGGCGTTGGCGTCTGCCACATCGCTTCAGCAGCGCGCTTCAGGCAATAGCGGTTGAATGCAGATTCAATTTCTCGGCGCGGCGGGGACCGTCACCGGCTCGCGGTTTCTCGTGAGCGAAGGCGAAAGTCACGTTCTCATCGACTGCGGCCTTTTTCAGGGCGTCAAGCAGCTGCGACTGCGCAACTGGAAGCCTTTTCCGGTGGCGGCAGACAAGATCACGGCGGTGATTCTCACCCACGCCCACCTCGACCACAGCGGCTATCTGCCGGTACTCGTCAACAACGGCCTGAAGGCGCCGGTCTATTGCACCGAGCCGACGAGAGATCTGTGCGAGATTCTTCTGCCCGACGCCGGCTTCATCCAGGAGGAAGACGCGCGCTACGCCAATCGCAAGGGCTTCAGCAAGCATCGACCCGCACGGCCTCTGTACACCGAGGAGGAAGCGCGACGCTGCTGCTCGGTACTGACGCCGGTGCCGTTCGGCGAGGAAATCGACCTGGGGGACATCCACGCGACGCTGAGCCCGGCCGGGCATATTCTTGGTGCAGCCAGCGTGCGGTTACGTACGAGCGACCGCAGCGTGCTGTTCTCGGGAGATCTCGGCCGCGACGATGACATCGTGATGCAGGCACCTGTCCGTCCCGCGGGTGCGGATCATGTCGTGATCGAGTCGACGTATGGGGATCGTCGCCACGGGGCGCGCGATGCGGTGGAAGATCTTGGCAACGCGATCCGGCCGGCGCTCGAGCGTGGGGGCGTGGTGATGATCGCCGCGTTTGCAGTGGGGCGCACCCAGGCGGTGCTCAGCGCGCTCGCGCGGATGTTCGACGACGGCAGACTGCCGCGTGTTCCGGTTCACCTGAACAGCCCGATGGCGATTGATGTGACCGGACTCTATCAGCGGCATGCCGATCAGCACCGTCTCGGCGTCGAGCAGTGCCGTGCCGAGTTCGGCATCGCGCGGCGGGTTCACACGCCGGAGGAGTCGCGTGAGCTTAACACCCGCGGGGGGCCGATGATCATCGTCTCAGCCAGCGGCATGCTCACCGGTGGACGAATCCTGCATCACCTGAAGGCTTTTGCCCCCGATCCGCGCAATGCGCTCGTACTTCCTGGCTATCAGGCGCCGGGAACGCGCGGAGGGAAGCTCGCTGCCGGCACCGACACTATCAAGATTCATGGCCAGCAGGTGCCGGTTCGTGCTGAGGTCATCGCGCTCGACGGTTTCTCTGCGCACGCTGACGCCGACGGACTGCTTGCGTGGCTCGGCGCGCTCGACCCGAAGCCGAAAAGCACGTTCGTTGTGCATGGGGATCTGCTCGCGTCCGATGCTCTCAGGGCGCGCATCGGCGACGAGCTCGGGATTGACGCCTGTGTTCCCGAACAGGGCGAGACCGTCGAGCTCGACTGACCGAGGTATCGACACTGAACTATCCGGCACGGGGGGGACTCGTGAGCAAAGTCGGGATTGAAAGACTCGAGGCTGATGCTTCGCATGCCGAGCTCATCCAGGTGCTCGAACGTGACGGCGTCGTGATCGTCGAGGACGCGTTGGCGGGTGAGCAGATTGACGGCCTGAATGCCGACCTCGACGACCTTATCGCGGTCACTGCGCCCGGCGCGCCCAACCACGCCGACTTCATGCAGCCTTTCTATGGATTCGAGACGATCCGTATTGACGGGCTTCCCGGGAAGTCGGCCACTTACGTCGACGTGCTCCAGCACGAGCGGCTTCTCGCCGTTGCTGACCACTATCTCCAACCGCACTGCGTTCACTACCTGTTGAACACGGCCCAGCTGATTCAGATCGGGCCGGGCGAGACCGCTCAGGATCTGCACCGCGACGACCAGGCGTGGATGAATCATCCCAGGCACGCTCACCCGGAGCCGTTCACACAGCCGCAACTCGAGGTCGAGGTCATCTACGCTTTGTCCGACTTCACGTTGGAAAACGGCGCGACGCGTGTCGTGCCGGGCAGCCATCGCTGGCCTCTCGATCGCCAGCCGCAAGAGCAGGAGATCGTGTCAGCGCAGATGTCCCGTGGATCGGCGGTGTATTATCTCGGCTCGACGATGCACGGTGGCGGCGCGAACACTACGACGGATCAGTCACGCCGTGGCCTGTTTACGGGCCTGGTGGTCGGCTGGCTGCGCACGGAGGAGAACTTCTTCCTCAGCACGCCGATCGAGTCTGTTCGGCGGATGCCCGAACGCGTGCAGTCGCTGCTCGGTTACGACAACTATCTCGGGATCGGGGTGGTCAACGTCGGCAGTCCGCGCACGCTGCTCTAACCGCCCGCCACAGACATGATCTCAGAGCCATGTCCGCGGGATCGGCAACAACTCACGCACCCGCATGAACAGCCGCAGTCCGATTCCGATGGTCTTATGATTGTCGAAGCCGCGCACCCGCGTCGGATCAAGCGTGATCTGTGTCAGCCCGGATTCGTTGCGGTGGTCCTCTGACAGCCGCAGAAACTCTGCGCCTCCGAGTTTCCCGAAGTACCAGACGGCGAGCCAGTCGTTGAGGCCGCCGGAAGTCGGCGAGACTTCATGGGTAAGGTCGCCTTCGATCGTGACTGCCCGGTACGGGGGCATTTCGTCCTGAATGGTTATCGAGGCCTTTCCTGCGTGTTTCAATCCCCGTGTTTTTGCCGCGCCGGTTGCGGAGATCATCTTGAAGACGCCGCCCTGATAGCGATACCAGATCGGTACCTGGGAGGGAGCCCCGTCGCGTCGAGTGTAGCTGAGCACGGCGATGCGCCGGGCGCTGACAAAGCGCTCGAGGCCCTGCGGATCGAAGGCGGGTTGTCCGCCCAGTGCTTCAAACGGGAGTTGAGTCAGATGCATTGTTTCTCCGGCGACGCGACCGGTCAGTCGGCGAGGGGAGTGCCCATCCGCAACTCCGGCGGCACGCCATACTCCTGCGGTTTCGGAGCGCGGGTCTCGGCGAGAAGTTCGAGCCCCTGCGACCGGTAAAACTGCACTGCCGGGTTGTCGGAGAGCACGTCGAGTTCGAGCGCGACCCGTCCGTCACGTATTCCCGCTTCCTTCGCGCTTTGCATCAGCGCGACCCCGACCCCTTTGCCACGGTATTCGGGTTTGACCGAGATCGCGTGAATGTAGTGCCGATCCTGCCGTACGACGGGGTTGAGCCACATGGCGTGCTCGCTTCGCTCGAGTATGCCCACGAGCTCCTGCTCGGACGCCCTGCCGTCCGCGATCAGCTCTCGCCAGACGGCGACGAGCGCCGCCTGACGCTCGCGAAACTGCGGCCCATGAAATGCCATGACGATGCCGGCGAGTTTTTCACCGTCGAGTGCCAGTGTAGTGGCATCCCAGGCGAACAGCGTCCCCTCGATGAGCCAGGAGGTACGCACGACGTCATCGAATAACGATCGTGTGCCGAAGTGGTAGTCGTACGAGACGGGACCGGTCGCGTGAACGAGCTCGGGTATTTCATCGGCGTGCCGTTCGGCAAGTTCGCGTTCGGCTTGAGTGATCCTGATGGCAGTCATTTCCCTGTGATAGCGCTTGCGGATTTGCCGGTGGCGTTTCAGCTTTTTCGTGAACTGCGTCGGGCACGAATGGCCTCGAAGTCCACAACCTTGTCGCGGACGTCCTCGGAGGGCTCCGGTGCTTCGCCGTCGGCATCTGAGACGCCCATGAACGCACTCGCATCGCGTGCGGTCACGGGTCTTGCGAGGTTACGCAGAATGACGGCGGCCTCGTCTTCGGTGATATGGCGTCCGAAAATCGCGCTGTCCTCGTTCCCGGCCTTGTTGGCCCAGTCGCGGAATTCGCGTGGGGAGGGGGTGTGGCCGATCGCCTTGGTGCACTGTCGGACCACGAAGCCCAGCGCCATTTTGGGAGCGCGCCGTTCCGGCATCCGGGGAGTTTGTTTCGCAGTACGAGCGTTTGCAACCCTTGCGGGCGTTGCGACTCTGAACGGGCGAGCGCAGGCCGGTATCGGTCCGCTGGGATGTCGATGCACCGACCGTTGGATCAGGCCGAGAGTGCCTGCGCACGAGCGGTGAACTCGAGACAGAACAGAACGATATCCAAATGAAGCGTCGAACTGCGCTGGTTTTCTGCGACGGTGAATCCGAGGACGGGGCCGAGTAAGCGGTCCTACGCCTGTTTCGCCGCCGCTGGCACCCGTCCGTCCGGCGGCCAGCCCTCGACTCCGTCCTCGAGTGGAACGCGCAGGCCGCGCGCGACTTTCGAGATCAGCAGCCAGGTGCCGATCGAAGTGACCATGTCGATCGTCGCGTCGCGTCCCAGCCCCTTAAAGCACGTCTGCCAGGTGGCGTCACTGAGGTCGCCGGTCTCGAGCAGCTCGTCGGTGGCGCTAAGGACCGCGCGGTCGGTCGCATCGAAACAGTCAGCGCTTCGCCAGTCGCGCAGCGCGAGAAGCTCGTCTGCCGTGCACTCGAAGATCTGCTGAGCCAGCGGCCAGTGTTGCGTCCACTCGTATTCCGAGCCGGTCGTCCAGCCGATGCGCATGATGATCAGCTCGCGGCGACGGTGACCGATCTCGGAGTCGAACAGCAGCGACAGCAGGAGATCGGAGATGGCTTTGGCGGTCTTGGGCCGGTGGAAAAGCGTCCGGAAGATGTTCAGCCGCGCGATCGGTTCGTGCATCTCCAGGCTGTTCGCCATTGCCACTGAATCATCGACGGAGAGCATCTCGATGCGTTCCCGTGTGCCGGCTGTATCGCTCATATCGCAGTCCTTATTTCGCCTGGTCCTTTGCCCCGCTTACAACCGGGAGATCGTACTTGCCGATAATCAGGCCGCTCGCCTCGCTGACCTGTGAATCGCCCAGCATGCAGATGCCGCGCGCGTGATACGTATCTCCGTCGATTCGCTCTACCCAGCTCTCGAAGCGCAGCGGCTCCTCGATCGGTGTGCGTTTGAGAAACGTGACCTCGAGTGACACCGACGGTCCGGTCTTGCCGTGGATCATCACGGCGAAAGCCAGCAGCTGATCGTAGAGTGCGCTGACCATGCCGCCCTGCACGGTGTCGGGTGAGCTCTCGTAGCGGTTCGCGAAGACCATCTCAGTGATGAGGCGCTCGCCTTCCACGCGCATATGCAGAACGGGCGCGACCGGATTGAAGGCCCCCGTGGCGGGGTTGAACGGCATGATCGTGTTCGGATCGTCGAGGTCGAAACTGAAGCGGAAAGTCTCCATAGCGCGGGACTGCGTCACCGCGTCCAGCGACTGAGACACGGCCTCGATTCGCTCGGCAGCTGCGGCCAGCTCCTCGGTCGAGCCGCTCAGACGGACGATTTTGGTACCGATCTCACGAAGGCCGGCGACGATCCGCGCGCACTGCGCGACCTGCTCGTCGGAGAAGTTCGGGTCGTGCGAACCGAAATCGCTCATTGGCATCGTTCTGTCCTGCGCCTCCTTGTGTCTTGTCGCTGTTTTCTGCAGAGAACAGAGGCGGACGCTATACGAAATTGCGCGGCTCACCAACCGCGTTCCCGCCAGCGGTCAACGACGTGAACGATCGCGATACGAGCAATCAGGAGGCGAATACCTGCGACGCGATCGTCGTCGGAGCCGGATTTGCCGGACTGTACATGCTTCACCGTCTGCCCGGGCTGGGGCTGCGTGTGCGCGTGTTCGAGGCGGGCGCCGGCGTTGGCGGTACCTGGTACTGGAATCGCTACCCGGGTGCGCGCTGTGACGTCGAGAGTCTCGATTACTCCTACCGATTCAGCGAGGAGCTCGAGCAGGAGTGGGAGTGGACCGAGCGCTACGCTTCGCAGCCGGAGATCCTTCGCTATCTCGAGCACGTCGCTGAGCGTTTCGATCTGTTGCGTGATGTTCAACTCGACACGCGCGTGCGGTCGGCGACGTACGATGAAGACAGGGCGGTCTGGCGGGTCGAGACCGACCGAGGTGCGGCTGTCGCGCGCTTTCTCGTCATGGGTACCGGCTGCCTTTCATCGGCGCAGACACCGCAGATCGAGGCTATGGCCGAGTACAGGGGGGCGACCCTGCATACCGGCCGCTGGCCGCACGAGGGGGTGGACTTTGCGGGCAAGCGGGTCGGCGTGATCGGTACGGGTTCCTCGGGGGTTCAGGCGATTCCGGTGATTGCCGAACAGGCTGCTGAGCTTTACGTATTTCAACGCACGGCGACGTACACCGTTCCCGCCTGGAACGGTCCACTCGAACCGGACTATCAGCGTGACGTCAAAGCACGGTACCGCGAGTTTCGCGCGGCGGGGCGTGGTACTCCGCTTGGCTTCGGCGCCGATCATCCGACCGCAGAGGACGCCGGCGCCGAGGCCGATGCCGAACAGCGGCGTCAGAGGTTCGAGGAATACTGGGCGCGCGGCGGGCTGTTCTTCATGGGCGCGTATGTCGACCTCATGCTCGACACCGACGTCAATGAAAGCGCTGCGCAGTTCGTGCGCGACAAGATAAGCGGCATCGTCCGTGACCCCGAGACGGCAGCGAGGCTCTCGCCGGCGCAGACGCTTGGCTGCAAGCGGCTGTGCGCCGGCACCGATTACTACGAGACCTTCAATCGCGACAACGTCCATCTTGTCGATATCTCGGCTGGGCCGATCAGGAGATTCACGCCTACGGGGCTGAAAGTCGGCGACACAGAATACGATCTGGACGCTGTGGTCTTCGCGACCGGCTACGACGCGATGACCGGTTCGCTCGATCGCATCGACATCCGTGGTCGCGGCGGGCTGCGGCTCAAACAGAAGTGGGCCGAAGGCCCGAGGACTTACCTCGGACTCGGGACGTCAGGGTTCCCGAACTTCTTCGTGATCGCCGGCCCCGGCAGCCCGTCGGTGCTGACCAATATGGTCGCCGCCATCGAGCAGCACGTCGACTGGATCGCCGACTGTCTCGCGCATATGCAGCAGCGCGGACTGACGCGCATCGAAGCGGCACCGGCGTTCGAGGAAGAGTGGGGCCGTCACACCGACGAGCTCGCGAGCTTCACGTTGTTCTCGAGCTGCAATTCCTGGTACCTCGGCGCCAATATCCCCGGCAAGCCGCGGGTGTTCATGCCGTACCTGAGCTTTCCGCTGTACGTCGAGAAGTGCGAGGAAGTCGTCGCGGCCGGCTACGAAGGCTTCGAGCTGAGCTGAGCGTGTCGGACAGTTGCGGGCGGGCCGCAGCGTGTCAGCTTGCTGCCCGAGCCTCCTCAGTCTCGTCGATGTATATCGCGATCTTGCCGCGCGCTCGTCCGGTCCGGCTTCTTTCGTACGCCTCGTTGATGCGCGACAGGGGAAACTCGCTGTCGATCACGGGCCGTACGCGCCCCGACTCGACCATCTCGCGGATCGTATAGAGGTCGCGCGTGTAGCTCTCGACCCTCACAACGGCAGAGCGTGCCGCGCCCGGCGTGATCGGAGCCAGCAGGCCGGTTGCCAGCGCGGTCGCGTTGCCCATGCTGGTGACGAACACGCCGCCGTCGCGCAGCGCATGGCTGCACGAACGCGGCGTCTCGTAGGACGTGACATCGAACACTGTATCGAAGTCTCTGCACCCTGCGAGGTAATTGCCCGCCGTATAATCGTAAACGTGATCAGCGCCGAGTGATCGGACCCGCTCGACGTTGCGTCCGCTGCATACCGCCGTCACCTCGGCGTCGAGAGCCTTGGCGATCTGGACCGCCAGCGTCCCCACGCCGCCGGACGCGCCGATTATCAGCACGCGGTTGCCGGGGGCCAGCTTGCCCAGCCGGAACGACTGCAGGGCGGTGAGGGCGGCCAGCGGCAGCACCGCAGCCTCGCGATGCGAGATGTTCGCAGGCTTGATCGCGATCCGCCGGGTCGCGATACGCGCGAACTCGGCACACGCCGAGGTGCGCAGCCGCATATCCATGCCGTACACTTCGTCGCCGACCTTGAAGTCGCGGACGTTCGCACCTTTCTCGACGATGACGCCTGAAAGGTCGTCCCCGATGATGAACGGCCGCCGTCCGGCGATCGGCGGTACCAGCGTCGTCAGCGGCTTGTTGATCTTCCAGTCTTTCGGATTGACCGATGACGCGTGAACCCGGACGAGCACGTCGTCCGGACCCGCCGCAGGCCGCGCGGTCTCCCCGACTACCAGCTGCGCGTTCGCGCCGAATCCCTGTACCGTTGCGGCTCTCATGATGTGCGGTCGGAATGGTAAAGACGCCGCCGGGTTCTTGCCAGCCGAGGGCGGAGCGTCGGGACCGGGCCCTGTCAGACGCGCCAGATGAAGGCGTTCTGTTTGAGCAGGAGCTTCTTCGGGGTGATGCGGGCCGACAGCGCGGTCAGCTTGTTGGCGAGGCCGTCGACAATTGACGGCTTACGGCCGAGCGCTGCAAAGGTCGTGCGGACGACCTGTTCGGCCGAGCGAGGGGGGAGCGGGAGCTTGTTGTGGAAGTCGGCGACGTCGCGAAACTCCGTGGCTGTATCCCCCGGCGCAACCGCGATCACGTCGATCCCGGTGCCGGACAGCTCTCCGTACAGGCTCTCCGCGAAGAACATCGGGAATGCCTTGGTGGCTGAGTAGGTCGCCATGAACGGCGCCGGCATGACACCGGCCACGCTCGAGAGGTAGACGATGGCCCCACGGCGCCTGCGCTTCATGCCGCCGATCACCTTGTGGGTGAGCGCGACAGGCAGCCGGCAGGACAGGTTGATCATCTCCAGTTCGCGGGCCGGGTCGAGTGTATCGAAGACGCCATGGGATCCGTAGCCGGCGTTGTTGATCAGGATATCGATCCGCAGCCCGGCCGCTTCGATGGCAGCGTACAGCTCATCCGCAGCGTCTGCCCGGCTCAGGTCCTGGGGGATCGCATGGGCCTTCACGCCGTGATCGCGCTCCAGCTCGGCGGCCAGCTCTTCGAGAAGCGGCGCGCGGCGCGCGACAAGGACGACATCGATTCCCTGCTCTGCGAGCGAGCGTGCGAAGGCTTTTCCTATGCCGGACGATGCCCCGGTTACCAGTGCCGTGCTGCCGTAGCGCTTCATCGACTTCATCCGTTTCTCCTTCCTGCGACGTCGTCGTCGCACAGCAGCGAATACGAGCAGCAACGCAATGGCCGGACCCGCGATCGGCGCGGGCGGCAGTACAGCGATGACCGGTTCGATTGCCTGCTTCCGTATCGCGTTGCGGCTGATCTGCCGGAGCTGACTGTAGTCGTCCGGCAGCGGAAGGACGCCGTTCTCTGCGGTGTATCGGTCGTACTCGGCGAGGAGGTCCGCGAATACCTCGGGCTCGAGCTTTTCGAGAGGGCGCGTTTCACCCGGATCTTCGGCGATGTCGTACAGGTGCCAGTCGCTGTCGCCGGCCGGGCCGCGGTTGGTGATGATCTTGTAGTCCCCCTTGATCAACGCGGCGTTTGCTCCGATCTCGTAAGCAATGACGTCGTCCCCCGCATAGACGCCGTCCGAGTCCGCGCTCAACACCGGAAGCAGACTCTTACCCGTCATCGGCTCGACATAACGGCCGTCGTAACGGTTCCCCGGGTGTGCGACGCCCGCGAGGTCGAGGATCGTCGCGGCCAGATCCTTGACGAACGCCCTGGCGTGGCTGATCGCGCCAACGTGCTCAGGCGCGAGCGCCGGCCCGCTGACGATCATCGGTACCCGCATTCCGCCGTCGCCGGAGTGGAACTTGTAATGTCCGAGCGGTGACGCGGCAGCGCTGGCGAAGCTCACCCCGATGGTTCCGTAGCTGTCCTTCTCGCCGAGCGTCTCGTAGTCCGTGTTGTATCCGGACGAACGCAGGAACATACGAAACGCGGTTCCCCGCAGGGACGCCATCCCCGCGGGGTCATTCGGCTCGGGACCGTTGTCGGAGGTGAAAACGATGACCGTGTTGTCGAGTTCGCCGATCTCGTCGAGGTACCGGATCAGGCGGCCGATGTTGAAGTCCATGGACTCGATCATGCCGGCGTAGACGGCCATCCGTTTCGCGTTGTACCGTTTCTCTTCCTCGTCGAGCGCGTCCCAGTCTTCGGTCGTGCTCATCGTTTTCATCGGCGCGTCGGCGGCGACGAGGCCGAGCCTGCGGACTGCTTCCGCGCGCCGGCGGCGCAGCTCGGTCCACCCGTCGGTGTAGGTGTCGAGGTATCTCTCGGTATATTCGCGCGGGGCCTGTACCGGGATGTGAACGGCCTGGAAGGCGAGGTAGCTGAAGAACGGTCTGCCGTCTCCATGATCGGCAGCGATCTGTTCGATGGCGCGGTCGACCAGATAGTCGGACGAGTAGAAGTCCTCGGGCAGCTCGAGCGGCTCACCGTTTTCGAACCACAGCGCCTTTTCGTAGTGGGGAATGTAGGACTTGTCCGACCAGTTGTCCGCTCCTGAGAACGGCATCATGACGGTTCTCTCGAAGCCACGATGGATCGGGCGCAGCGCGGGGTCTTCGTAGCCGAGGTGCCACTTGCCGGACAGGTAGGTGTGGTAGCCGCTGTCGTTGAGCAGGCGGGCGATGGTGACGACATTGCGGTTGAGGTGGCCGTTGTAAAACGGAGAAGCGCGTTGCTCCGGTGCGATGGCTTCGGAGATGTTGCTGACCCCGGCGCGGTGGCTGTCTACACCCGTGAGCAGCATTGCGCGCGAGGGCGCGCAGCTCGGAGCCGTCCGGTAGTTCGAAAAGCGCAGGCCCCGGTCGGCGAGCGCGCTCAGCGCAGGCGTGCGGATCTCGCTGCCATACGGCGCGATGTCACTGAACCCGACGTCATCGGCGAGGATGACGAGTATGTTCGGCCGGCTGTCGGACTCTGCCGCGGCGGCAGGCACGGGTGCTGCGCACAGGACCGCAGCGAACAGAGCCGCAGCGAACAGAGCCGCGATGCCGGGGGTTCGCGCAAACCGTCCGAGCGCACCGGCACGGGAGAACAGCCGTTTTGGCGACGCTGCCTGGCGCAACGAAGAGAGTGGAGAGTGGGAGCGTGAAAGTGCAGGCGACATGGACGGACCCGTAACGGGCACCAATTGACATGCAGGCTGCCATAAGCTGCGAGCCGTTCAAAGCCGGGCCGTTCAAAGCCGGGACCCGGTCCCGCATCCACGGGCTGGACAGGGACTCCTCGGTCGAATAGTTGGAGACCCCTCGTGTCCAGGGCCTGCAAGAGTGACAGCTACAACAGCTGCGACCGCCGGAAGCAGACGGCTTCGAGCCCGGCTCGGCTCGTCCGGCTCGTCGCGATCACTGTCGCAACGGCGTTTTCGATCACGGTCGTGTTGACGGCCGGCCCGGCTGCGGCCAATCCGCCGTTCGGCGGAACGATCTTCATCGATCCGGATATCGTTACGCCGTCCGATCCGACCACGTACCAGACAGCCGTGTCGGCGGGGCAGGGGTTTCGTTGGATGTACGATCGGCGCGTCAACAACTGGGTCTATCTCAATGCCTATCTTGTAAACGCGAGCTTTGACGATGGGTTGAGCATCGAGATCCAGGTCAACCCGGAGTTCGGCAGCGCCGCCGCCGCACTGGCGCAGGCTACGACGTATGCTCCTGCGATCGGTCAGCTGTCCACGACACTTCGCCGTGACGTTCAGACTGTCTGGATCCACCGCGGACTCGAACCGTTCGGCGGCGGCAACAACAATCTGCTGATTCACACCGAACAGGCTGATGCGTACGTCGCGTCAGGTATTCTCGAGGAGACGCTCATTCATGAGGCGTCGCACACGTCCCTGGACGCAGACCATGCCGCCTCGCAGGGCTGGCTGGCGGCGCAGAGCGCCGATGGCGGGTTCATCTCGACCTACGCTCGCGACAATCCTACCCGGGAAGATATCGCCGAGAGTTTTCTGACATGGGTCGCGGTGCGCCATCGCCCGGATCGAATCTCCCAACAACTGTACGATACGATCATACAAACCATCCCCAACCGTATCGCGTACTTCGATTCACAGTCGCTCGATATGTATCCGATTACCGGCGGGCCACCACCGCCGCCAACGACGGTCATGCCACCCTCTACCACTACAACCACGCCTCCGAGCACGACGACGACACTGGCTTCGTGGGACGGATGCCCGAGCGTGCTGCAGCCTTCGTGCATCCCGGCTGGACAAGCCCGCATGCAGGTTCTCGAGAAAGCGGAGGGCAAGGAGAAGATGAAGCTGCAGTGGAGAAGGCTCGGCGCCTATGCCACGCGGTCCCAGTTCGGGAACCCCGTAAGCGGCCAAACCGTCGCGGCGCTTTGTATCTACGATCAAAGCGGGAGCCTGGTTCAGGATTTCGTCATCGACCGGGCCGGCCAGTTCTGCGAGTCTGGCCGCTGCTGGAAGGCGAGCGGCTCAGAGGGGTACGCGTACAAGGACAAGGTTCTGGCGGCCGATGGAATCTCCAAGCTCCGGTTCAGCGGCGGTTCGGACAAGGGCAAGGTCGACGCTGCCGGCAGAAACAAGGCTGCGAAGGGACACACCTCGCTGCCCGTGGGAGTTGCGGCGGGGCTGGCTGGAAGTTCGAGCCCGACCATTCAGTTCGTGACCAGCGGCGGCCTGTGCATCGGCGCCACCATGACCGCGGTTCAGCGCGACGATGGGCTGAACTTCCAGGCGGTTCGCTAGAGCCTGCGACCCCGAATGTCTCTGAGTGAGCTCTTCCTCGAACGCTACGGTCATGTGCCTGCGATTCATCGCGCGCCGGGACGCGTGAATCTCATAGGCGAACACACCGATTACAACGACGGCTACGTACTGCCGGCGGCGATTGATCTCGTTACGGAGGTGGCGATAGCGCCCCGTGATGACAGGCGTATGTCCATCGCCTCGATAGACGCGGAAGAGGTGGTCGAGTTCGATACGGCCGAACTCCCGGGACCTTCTCGCCGCTGGCACGACTACGCCGTCGGGGTGGTCGCCGCGATGCGCGGCCGGGGAGTTGGCGTGCGTGGTGCCAATCTGCTGATCCGTGGAACGGTCCCCGTCGGTGCAGGGCTCAGCTCATCGGCCTCGCTCGAGGTGGCTGTCGCGATGGCGCTGCTGTCGAACACGGAGGAGGACTCTCCTGCACTGGGCCCGCTCGAGGTGGCCGAGCTTTGCAGGCAGGCGGAGAACGATTTTGTCGGCACGCGCTGCGGGATCATGGATATGTACGCTGCGGTGTTCGGCAGGGCCGGACATGCGTTGCTTCTCGATTGCCGGTCGCTCGAGTCCGAACCGGTGCGACTGCCCGGAGATGTCTGCCTCGTGGTTTGCGACACCGGCGTGCATCACGAGCTCGCGGCCGGTGAATACAACCGGCGGCGCGGCGAGTGTGAAGAGGGAGTGTCGATCCTGTCGCAGCATCTGCCTGGCGTCGCGGCGCTGCGTGACGTTCGTCCAGAGCAGTATGCCGTGGTTCGGAAGCATCTTCCCGAACTGCTCGATCGACGCTGCCGGCACGTGATCCGTGAGAACCGGCGCACTCCGGCTGCTGCGCGTGCACTGCGCGCGGGTGATCTCCAAGCCGTCGGAACCCTGTTCGCGGCCTCCCACGCCAGCCTGCGCGACGATTACGAGGTGAGCTGCCGTGAACTGGACGTTCTGGTGGATCTCGCAACGCGTATCGATGGTGTTCATGCCGCACGCATGACCGGAGGTGGTTTCGGGGGATCGACAATCAACCTCGTCGACTCGGCTCATGCAGATGATTTCGCCGAGGTGATCTGTGAGGGCTATCGGCGAGAGACCGGTCTCGATGCCACGGTTCGCGTCTGCGCTGCATCCGGCGGGGCGATCGCTCTGGCGGACGCGAGCCCGTGACCGACATGCGCTGAGCCGCTCTCGTTACGGCACCGCGGGCGAGCGTTCAGTCGTCGCCGGTGAGGTGGCGATGGAGTTCGCGTATCCGCTCAGGCGCGATCTTGCAGACCGCGCGATCGTAGGTCAGCAGGCCGTTGATCTCGCCTTCGACATCGGTGGTCTGGGTGTAGATGGCGCCTGCCAGGCCGCGGCGTTTGAGTTCGACCGTCTTTGCGACCAGCGCGGCGTACGCCGTTTCGAACTCCTCTCGCCGTTCGAAGACCCGGTAGCCGAAGCCTCGTTCGACGGCGAGGTGGTCACTTACTTCATGCGCGAGGCCGCCGAACTCGCCGAATACGACGGGCCGGCCGGGCTCCATGTGCATCGCCTTAGTCATGCCGAAATACGCGTGATGATCGCGCATATCCCCGCTGCCCGTGTCGAGCCAGCCGCTCGGCCCATCGACCAGACGCGACGGGTCGCGCGCGGAGACCTCGGCCAGCACCGTATCGGTATCGAACTGACCCCACGCCTCATTGAACGGCACCCATACAACAATGCTCGGGAACGATTCGAGGGCGTCGATCAACTCACCGAGCTCGGTTCGGTACTCTGCTGCCTTTTCAGGCGTGCGCGTCAGTTTGTATCCGCGCTTCTCCGGCGGTGTGCGGGTGACAGACCACCAGACCTCTTTCGGCATGGAGTGCGCTGCGCCGGCGCTGCCCGATGGCATGTCCTGCCATACCAGCACACCGAGCCTGTCGCAGTGCCAGTACCAGCGCGCGGGTTCGACCTTCGCGTGCTTGCGGATCGTGTTGAAGCCCATGCGCCGCGTGATCTCGATATCGTAGGCGAGGGCCTCGTCGGTCGGGGCGGTGTACAGGCCGTCCGGCCACCAGCCCTGATCGAGCAGGCCGAGATGAAACAGCGGTTGGCCATTCAGACACAGCCGCCAGACCCCTTCCGTGTCGCGCGCCGTGCTGATCTCGCGCGCACCGAAATACGACTCTACGCTGTCGATCGGGTCGTCGCCCCGGCGCAGCGTGAGGCGGAGATCGTAAAGGAACGGGTCTTCCGGCGACCAACAACGAAGCTCGTCGAACTCGAGCGTTGCTTGCGCGCGATCGTCTTCGACCACGGCTTCGCACGATGCAAGCGTGCGGCCGTTCGCCAGCGCGACGACATCAACGCGATCGCCGGGTTCTGCGCCGACGACCTTGATCTGCAGCGATACCGATGAGGCTTCGAGCTCGGTCGATGAAGTGATCGTTTCGATGCGCGCGGGAGGCACCGGTTCGAGCCATACCGTCTGCCAGATTCCGGTCACGGCCGTGTACCAGATGGCTTTCGGTCGCAACGACTGCTTTCCGCGCGGTTGGTCTCCCTCGTCCGTAGGGTCGGTCACCGCGACAACAAGTTCTTGAGATCGGCCTTCGACAAGCGCGTCGGTGATATCGAAGCTGAAAGGGGTGAAACCTCCTCGATGCCTTCCGACGAGCTGACCGTTGAGCCAGACCGCTGCTTCATGATCGACAGCACCGAAGTGCAGGATCAGTCGTTCGCCGGGCAGTGCCGGGGATTCGAAGCTCCGGCGATACCAGACGCGCTGTTCGGGTGTTACCGCGTGCTGCACCCCGCTCAGCGACGACTCGACGGGGAAGGGGACAACGATCTGACCATCGTAGCTGTCCGGTTGTCCGTGTGAGGGGCGCCCCGGTTCGGCGCCGCCGCTACCGGCCTCTGCAGAGGACGCCAGCGGTCTGATCGCGAAGTCCCAGACTCCATTCAGGTTTTCCCAGCGCTCGCGCCGAAGCTGCGGCCGCGGGTACTCAGGCAGCGGGTTGTCCGAATCGACCGCGGTCGACCACGAGGTGTGCAGCGGAACCAGCGGTGGGCGTTCGCGAAGCCACGGCCCGAGCGCTTTCCAGATCGACCTCACGGCCAGTCCTGCTGCTCCCAGGGCGAGCAGCACGGCGATCAGGCCTGTAACAGCGAGCGGTGTCATCGATCGACCGCCCTGCGCTGAGCGAGCGCGCAGGGCGTCTTCGTTCAACCGTAAGGCCCGTGTCGCTGCAAAGGTCGGTAGGATCTTTCGAAAGCATCTCGCGGGTGGCGAGCCGGCCTGTGTGGGTTTCTGGGAGAGGGTCCGGAGGAGGAGTTCGGGATTGAGGCGGAAAGGAGCGACCCGGTGCCATGGCCGGGTCGCTCCTCCAGGTTTCGCAGCAGGTATTTACTTCGCTGCGTCCGGCCAGTCGGGCCGTGCGGGCACCCGATCGGTGAACTCCGGCACCGTGAACGCCTGGTCGAAGTCGCAATCGCCCGCGCTTGCGCCCGGCAGAGCCAGACAGGCCGTCTCGATGTCTGCCGCGCTCGGCTGGGTCCCGGTGTCGGCCCAGTCCAGCATGCTCTGCACCGTCGCGTTGACTTCAAACTCGGTGAAGTTGCAGTGGCCTCCGCCGTTGACCCACGCCGTGGTGTAATCCTTGCCGCCTGCCGTCCACGCGCTTTGGATTACCTGGTTCATGCCCGGGATTGTCAGGTAATCGTCGTCGTTGGCGAGCGAGACAATCGGGTAGGTGACCTTGGCGGCCTTTCCTTTGAGGTAGTTCGGGTCGTAGTTCTTGCCGAGTTTTTTACGGCCTTTCGGATATTCAGGGAATCGCTCTACGCCCGCGTCGAATGCAGGGTCAGCATACGTCACCTGTCCGTACGGGTTGTAGGCAATCGGTTTCCTGCTGAGTTTCTTCTTCGGCTGAACGGTGTCGTACATGCCCTGGGTCGCGAAGCCCATCAGGGTCGCAGCCTCGAGAGGCGAACCGGTGTGTCCGGTAATCGAGAGCCAATCGTCGTAGCGTGCCTGGTCCTCGGGCGTCGGGCTGCCCAGCAGGTTTCCGAAGCAGGCGTCGAACTTGATCGCGATCTGCGTCTGGGTCGGATAGACAGCATCGTCTCCGCTCTGATCGACTGCGCCCGCAAAGAAGGCCCCGCTAACCCCGCTGCAGGTGTAATCGAACGCCATCCGAAGATCGGTCGCCGCATCCCACGAAGCCAGACCGCCTGCGGCTGCCGGGCAAAGCGGGGCGATGCCGAACGTGCCTTTGGGGTTGGCGCGGATCGACCAGTCGAGGGTCACGGCTCCGCCCATGGAGAAACCGCTTACGAATGTCCGCGCCGGCGCACCGAGATCCGGAGTCTTTTTCATGTACTTCAGAATGGCTTTGAGGTCTTTCCGCGATGCGAAGACCGACCAGCCCGTCTGGCTGTAGGTCGACGCCGCCACCGCGATGCCTTGGGGAAGGAGATACTCGTCGAAGCCGAACAGGTCGATCTCAGTGCAGACATCGCCCACGATCGCGCAGTCGCCATCTACGACGCACGGCGCGTTGTTCTTCTTGCACGCCCTGTGCGGGTTGATGTTGGTCGGATCGAGATCGAAGCCGTGATTGACGATCATCAGGTCACCGTTCCAGCTCGAGGGCACGCTGATTCGGAAGAAACCTGTCTTTGTGCTCCCGCCGGTGTATTCGGTACAACCCGGGTCACTCGAAGGGCATTGAGCCTGCGCGCCCTGGGCGACCAGGGCCATCGCCAGCGTGGCAGCGGCGAATACAATTCTTTTCGCGGTCATGGAATTCTCCTGTGTGTGTACGAGCCCTTGCTCGTTCTGAAATTCGGGTCCGACGCATCCCGCTCGTAAAGTCCCGATTGCGTTTGTACGATCTCGATTCCCGGCTCGACCTGACGCGCCTTCGTGATGGCGGACCAAGCTCGGCCCACGGAAATTTTGAGTTGCTCGGCGTTCGCGAGATCGATCCAAAGGTCGGCGTTATCTGGATCAAGCTGCAGTGCCTTTCGGAACTGCTCTGCTGCTTCGATCGGACTCGCGAGCTTGAAGTAAATTCCACCGAGCGCTCCGTGAGTTTCTACGGAGGGGTACAGCTCGACGGCCTCGCGGTACGCACCGATGGCTTGCCGGGCATCGCCGGCCGCGACGAAATCGCGGGCGAGCTCGAG
>CAXQPB010000056.1:0-17032 GCA_964225545.1 Candidatus Nitrosopumilus sp.
GAGATCATAAGTATGAGTGCGGCAAGGCGCGCTGCGCGGAACGCGACCCGGCCGTTCGGCGAGCGCCGCGGCCGTTTAATTGTCGTTGTCGTCGCACGCACGCTCGATCCACCTCGATCGGAAGTCGTTATTTCCAGACCGGTAGGCGCGACAGACGCGAAACGCCACCAATCTTTTCACCACGACTGCGCGAGTCCGGCCGGCAGTAAGCCGATTCTCGCGACCCTTCTCCCGCGGCGCCGTGGAAGTCAGTTCACGGAGCACCAGGGGGCCGTCAGCATGTCGAGCACCTTGCGGACCGGTACCTAGCACCGGCCAGGGGGGATTGTCGATGCGCGGCGCGTCGTGTGCGTAACTTTTTTTTCGGGACATTTTCGGCCCTGTAAGGCCTTGTTCGAATAATCGGCATCACAGCGTCGAATCCCGGCACAGGCCGGCCGGCCGGGCGATTCGGGGTGGGTGAAAAATCCCCCCGACTGACGGTCCGTCGAGCGCGGATTTCATCGTGCAATGCTTTGACTCCGACTACCGGCCTGTCGATGGGCAGCGACGGTGCGCGGGATCGCTGGCGGCCTCGCGGCGGGATGGTACCGGTCCCGAGCCGCCACCCGCCGGCGGAGCCGGTGCGCGTGTACGCCAGTGCGCCGGTGCAGGGCGCGAGCGCGACGGTTGCGACTGCACAGCGGACGCCGCACAACCGAGCGCGATGAGACAGCGAGTGCGGGCGATTTGCTCGACAACCTGCCCTCGCGGACTAAGCGCTTTGGTATCGCTCCGGACATTCATGAATACACCGACAGCGGTCGCGGCAGCGCTGGCGATATCGCTCTCGACGGTCGCCTGCTTCGCGCGTGGTGAGATGAAGATCACGACCACGTGGCAATCGGACGCGTTCCCTCAACGCGTGCTTAGCCGGGTCCTGGTGCTGTGTATCGTCGATGACGGCGACGTGCAGCGTTACTTCGAAAATCGGCTCGCGAAGGCGCTCGAGGAGCGCGGGATCGAGGCGCGCACCGCCAGCGACCTGTTGCCGCATGTCAAACGGGACGGCACGCGCAAGGTCGACCGGGAGGCGCTCGAAGCTGCGGTTCGTGCGACCGGCTATGAGAACATCCTGATCACGCTGCTCGCGAGCAGGCATGTGGATACCGATTACGTCCCGCCGACCTGGACTCCGACCGCAGGAGGCTACTACGGCTGGTACAGTTGGGGCTGGGGCGCCGTCTATCACCCGGGTTTCGAGGTCGACACTACGCGGTTGACGATCGAGTCCCGGCTGTACGAGACCGCCTCGGCCGAGATGGACTGGATGGCGGTTGCCAGTGTCACCGATCCCCGAAATATCGACGATGCCGTCGGTCGCTTCACCCGGATGATTACCGATCGCCTGGTGCGCGAGGCTGTCCATGGATCGGCGGCCATGCGTGGCGGGGCGGAAAAGCACGCCAGAGCAGGAGTGGTTCAATGACAGTGGGAAGAGAGCAGACGGGCGGAGCCGAGACGTTCTGGCGGCGGTGCAGCACGTGCAAGCGTGAGATCGCCTTCGAAAGTGCCATCTGGAAGTGCAGTGTTTCCACCTGCAACCGGAAAGGCTCCTCATTCGTTTTCTGCTCGGTTGATTGCTGGCAGTCGCACGTGCCGACGATGCGCCACCGCGAAGCATGGGCGGAAGAGGAGCGTTCGCCCCGGCGAGAGACGTGGAGGGCCGAGTCCAGGGTTCGCGTGCCCGAATCGACCGAGCGCGAGACGCTTGCCCAGGAGACAGCGGACGCAGCACGTGCGGTCGGTTCCGCCCCCTCATCGGTTGCAGAGATTCCCCGCGACATCCTGATCGTGACGTCCAAGCTCAAGAAGTACGTCAAGGCGCGATCCGGTCTCAATACATCGGATTCTGTGATGAGCGCGCTGTCGGATCGCGTGCGGCGGTTGTGTGACGACGCGATCGAGCGTGCGCGGGAAGAAGGCCGTAAGACGCTCATGGACAGAGACTTCTGATCCTTTATCGCATCTCTGCGCAGCCTCTGCCCCCGTGCGGTCAGCGCTGTTATCTCCGGTTTGCCGTGTCTATACAGCCGCCATGTCTTTAGATCTTGGAAAAGCCCTGCAGGTCGCCGTTCAGGCGACCCGTACCGCATCGGTCGTCTGTCGTCGCGTCCAATCGAACCTGGTCACGGCGGAAACGCTCGAGAAGAAAGATAAGAGTCCTGTGACCGTAGCGGACTTCGCGAGTCAGGCCGTTGTCTGCAAGGCGCTGGCCGAGGCTTTCCCGGATGTACCGGTCGTCGGTGAGGAGGACAGCAAAGATCTGCGCGAAGACGGAGCCGCGGCGCTGCGGGCAGCCGTCACGGAACATGCGGCAAGCGTGGTTGACAGCAGCCCCGATGAGCAGCAGGTCCTCGGCTGGATCGATCACGGCGGATGGACACCGGACGGTAGCCATTCGACGTATTGGACGCTCGATCCGATCGACGGGACAAAGGGCTTTCTGCGCGGCGAGCAGTACGCGATCGCGCTCGGTTTGATTCAGGACGGCCAAGTCGTGCTTGGGGTACTCGGTTGTCCGAATCTTTCGGACGGCGCACTCCCCGGCATCCTGATGACCGCTGTGCGTGGAAAGGGAGCCGGTCTGCTGCAGATCGACGAGGCCGGCGAGCCCAGGCCGGTGCGCGTAAGCTCCGCCGCGACCACTCAGGAGTCACGATTCTGCGAGTCGGTCGAATCCGGCCACTCTGACCAGGGGACCTCCGCGCGTATTGCCGAGGCGCTCGGCATCAGCGCCGATCCGTATCGGATCGACAGTCAGTGCAAGTATGCTGCGGTCGCTCGTGGCGATGCGGAGATTTACCTGCGTCTGCCGACCAGCGAGGAGTACCGCGAGAAGATCTGGGATCACGCGGCGGGCTCGATTGTCGTTGAAGAGGCAGGCGGTACGGTGACCGATGTTCACGGCAACGCGCTGGACTTTTCGAAGGGCCGAAAGCTGCAGGACAACCAAGGCATTATCGCGACCAGCGGCCCGTTCCATGACGAGGTCGTCGCTGCCGTCAAGGCCGCTCGCGGAGTCTGAGCGGCCTGCAACGCCCTGCCCTTCAACCGTCGGTGGCGAGCGGCTGCGGCGACTCGGCCGAGCCTTCGATGGGCATACGGGAGCGATCGACTGGACCGGTGACACGGTACGGTCGCTGCTCCGTGTCGGGTGCCTCGGACATCCAGGCGGCCAACGTCGCGCCCAATCGCGCGATTACCTGCGGATGGCTCGCGGCAACGTTCACGTCGTCGCCGAGCGAACGGCCGACCTCATAGAGCTCGAACGCCCTCTGAGCAGGCATCCCCGGCGTCCAGATCAGTTTCCAGCGGTCGAGTAGTACGGATCGGAAACGACCGCGTGTGTCGAATGTCACGCGCCGCTCGACGCCGGCAGGATACAGGCTGTCTCCACTTTCGACGAAGACGGGGCTTGATTTCATGGAGACGCCTTCGAGGAAGGGCACGAGGGAACGGCCTTCCACTTGTGCATCCGCCCCGGCGTCATCGAATGCGTCGAGCCCTGCCAGTTCCGTAAGGGTCGGCACGACGTCTACAAGCGAGACCCAGTCGTCAATGAAGCGCCCGCCGGCCAGAGGGTCATCCTTGGCCGGTATGATCGCGAGCGGTACGTGCACGGTAGGCCCGTATACGTAATCCCCATGCTCGTAGTGATGACCATGTTCTCCGAGGCTTTCTCCGTGGGCGGCCGTAAAGACGACCAGCCACTGTTTTCCGTCGTGCTGCTCGAGTCCGCTCACAAGTGATCGGATACCATCATCGGCATGACGCACATCTGCGGCGTAGAGCCTGCGTATGTGCGCGTTCACTTCGCGCGGTAGATCGTTGCGGTAGACGGCGTCGACTGCGCTGAGGTCGCTCGGGAAGATGTGCCGGCCGCGCATGCCTTGGTCACCGCCGAAACGATCGCGGTACCTGCCGGCGTAGCCGGGGTCGAAACGTCGAGCCAGGTCGAGCGGCGGCGCGTAGGGCATCCCCGGGTCCGCATAGTGAACCCACAGGAATACGGGCTCGTCCGGGTGAGTGCCGGCCGCGCTGGCCAGAGCAGCGGCAGTGGTGCCGGCTGCGTCACGCTCGTTTCCCGCGAAGTCGTAGATGTCAAAGCCTCGCAGCAATCCGCGACGTGGCTCGAGTTCATCGCCGGAGACGACGGCGATGGTCCGGTAGCCAAGGCGGCGCATGCGTTCTGCAATCGGGATTACTTCGCGGGACATAGTGTCGAACGATCCACGGACGCGCGTGGTGTGAGGATAGGAACCGGTAAGCAGGCTCGCCAGCGCCGGGCTCGTCACAGGGACCGGGGTCACGGCACGGCGAAAACGCGTGCCGCCTTCGATCATGGAGTCGAGGAAGGGCGTAACCGCCACGCCATCACCACGCCCGCCGAGGTGATCATCACGCAGACTGCTCGCGCTGATCAGTACGATCTTGCGGCGCTGCGGTAGAACTGCCGGCGCGCGTTTCGAAGGAGCAGTGACGAGCCGATGGAAAAGCGCCGGCTCGCTGGTCATCGCAGCCGCCACGCTGATGACGGCGGATAGCCCCGAGACGGACAGCGCCGCGTAGAGCGGACGAGCTTGCCTGATTCGTTCGAACATACGGCATCGGCGGGCGGGCCGGCTCGCCGATCACGGCGCGCCCATCCGCTGGCCGGCCGCGAGATTCACGGCCTTTTACGAGTTTAACCGATACGAGAGCCGCGTTTCGACTCAGATATGGGGCAGGATCTCGCATGCGAAGCGGCCGATGGCCTCCTGGCCGGCGCCGCCGCTGATGACGAGATGTTCGATGCCCCACTCGCGTTCGCGCCGCTGCAGCTCTGCGATGCACTGCTCGGGCGTTCCGACCAGCGCCATCGGCATTCGGGTTGCCTCTGCCGGGTCCAACCCGAAGCCGCCCGCCAGAGCCTCGGCCATCTGCGCACCCTCTTCTTCCGTACTCGTGATCATCATCATGAAAATCGTCGAGGAAAGCGTAAGGGATCGACCGGCAGCCGCGGCCTCTGAGGTAACGAAGTCGAGCTTGGCGCGGTACGCGTCCTCTGTGAGGCCGGCGATCTCGGACATCAGCACCGTGCCCGCTTTTCCAAGATCGAGTACGACGTTGCAGATGTCGGCGTGACGCGCTGCAAGGCGCAGAAGTCCCTTGCCTGCGCCCCCGATGAGTATCGGCGGGTGGGGTTTCTTCACGGGTTTGACGGTGATGAACGCGTCATTGAGCCGGTAGAATTCGCCGTTGAACGTCGTCTTCGATTCAGTCCAGAGCGACCGGATGACCGTGAGCGACTCGTCGAGCATACGAAGCCGGGGCTTGATGTCGGGGAAGTCCATCCCGGTCATTTCGAATTCGTTCTTCGTCCAGCCGGCACCGAGGCCGAGGATCGCGCGGCCCGCTGTGATCTGATCAATCGTCGCCGTAGCCTGCGCAGTCAGCGCCGGGTGACGGAACAGGTTGCACAGCACATGGCCGCCGACGCGCACCCGGTTCGTTGTCGCGCCGATTGCCGCGATTGCCGCGGTCGCCTCCGGGATGATCGTCTCCGTGCTCAGCGCTCCGCTGCCTGCCGGCTCTTCGGCGAAATGATCCGGGACGTAGACGCTCGAGAATCCCTGTTCCTCGGCGCTGCGCGCCGCCTCGAGCAATCGGTCCGCGGTCAGTCCGGCAAGCTGTACTGCTGCATCCATGGACGCGAACGCTATGTGTCGGCTCCGGTTGTTACAACGCTGTCGACGGAGCGGCGGCCGCGTTCGCGCCGGGCGATCACGGGCTCGCGCAGTTTCTGACAGGACCGCACACTTGCGCCGACGACACGGAAGACTGGCGCTGCCGCCGCGGTTCACGCATGGTGAGGCAACTCTATTTCCGGCGGGGGATTCTTCTGATGATCCAACAGCGACCTGTCCTTGCAGGCTCATTCATACGGCATCTGGTGGTGCTGGCCGTGTTCGGCGTTTTTGTCGGGGTGCCGGCGGCTTTGCAGGCAGGAGACACGGATGCCACGGGGACAATCCGTTACCGGCAAACGCTGATGGAGGGCATCGGCTCCGACATGGGAGCGATCAGCGCCATTCTGAAGTATGAGCTGCCCATTCCCGCATCGATCGAAGGGCACGCGCTCTCGATGGCTGCGCTCGCTGAGATCGTGCCGGCTGCGTTCAAGGCAAAGGTCGTCGACGGACCGACCGATTCGAAGGCGGAGATCTGGTCGGATGCGGAAGCGTTTCAAAAAGCCTGTGATGACTTCATCATCGCCACGTCCGAGCTTGTCGAGGTCTCTGCCGGCGGGGACGCCGCTGCGATTGGAGCGCAGTTGCAGGCGGTCGGTAAAACCTGCGGAGGCTGCCACAAGTCGTTCCGCAAGCCGAAGGAAGAGTCATTCCGAAATCAGGGAGACAGCGACAGTCACTGAGTGCCGCGCCAGCGGGATCCGGGAGATATGGCGGTCTGCGATGCATGAGCCGGAAGCGACTCTGAAGCCGGCTGGATCGCGGTTGCGTCTGATCTGCATGGCAACGGCAGTCACGGCACTGATCGCGGTGTGGTCTCCTCGGCTTGCGGTCGGGGAAGACGACCCGGTCCGGCGAGGCGAGAGACTGTTTCGGGCGTCCGGCGGTTGCGGTTGTCATATGGGAGTCGAGGCCGAACCACAGCCCGATGCTCTGGACCTCGGAGGTGGACGGCCGATCGAGACGCCGTTCGGTTCATTTCATGCGACGAATATCTCACCGGATGTCGAGACCGGCCTCGGTCAATGGAGCGTCGACGACTTCATCCGGGCCATGCAGCACGGACGCGCGCCCGATGGATCGGCGTACTATCCGGTGTTCCCCTACCCTGCGTTCACCGGGATGAGCGACGCGGACCTGCGCGACCTGTGGGCTTATCTGCGGTCCGTGCCGGCGGTACGCCGGTCAGACCGCCCGCACGAATTGAAGTTTCCCTACAGCATGCGCGTGTCCGCGACGATGTGGCAGCTCCTGTTCTTCTCCTCGGAGCGCTACCGCGCCCCCGCGGGTCTCTCGCCCGAAGAGGCGCGCGGCGGCTACCTGACCAATTCAGTGGGTCACTGCCAGGAGTGTCACACTCCGAGGACGGCGTTCGGCACGCTTGATCTTTCGATGTATCTCGCCGGCGCCGCGGAAACGCCGGACGGCGAGCTCGCGCCGAATATCACGGCGGACAATTCGACGGGGATCGGCGAGTGGACACCGCAGGACATCACATGGTTGCTTCGCACCGGGTTCAAACCCGACGGTGATGATCTTCAGGGGGTGATGGCCGAACTCATCGAGGTCGGTTATTCCAGAATGCCCCGTGAGGACCGCGACGCGATCGCTGCTTACCTTGGCACGGTGAAGCCGGTTGTTCACCGCGTCTCGCGCCCCGATGCCTCGGCTCAGGACTGAACCGGCTTCATATCCTCCAGACTCCAGTAGCCGCGCAGGTTGGTCAGCTTGCCCGCCTCGTTGATCCGGTAGGTGAAGATCCCGTTGACCTCGACGGCGGTACCGTTGTCGAAGGTCGTGGTAAGCGTGAGGACGTGAGCCGATTCGAGGCCGGCGGCAAACGACTGGTGAGCTTCGATCCGGATCGAGGTCGGCGCAATGTTCTGCTCCCAGAACCCGCTGACTCCGTCTTTCCCGCGAACGCCCGTGCCAGTCGGATTGGTCGGCGCCTCGCCGATCGGGTCCTCAATCGTGATGTCGTCGTCCATGAGCGCGAGCCATGCGTCCTTATCTTTGGCCTGAACGCACGCCCATGAGTTCCGTGCCGCAATCAGCGCGGGGTGATTCTCATCCATGATTCCTGTTCTCCTCCGGGAGGGCTCGATACCCGCGAGCCTCGCGCCGGGTCTTCGATTGCCGTGGCGTTTATTCCGCCGCGATCAACGCTTGACCACAAATCCGGCTGCTTCGCGATCCCATGTCGTCTCCGTCACGCCCCGGTCACGCAACTTGTACTTCTGTACGCGACCGGTTGGCGTATGGGGCAATTCCTCCAGAAACTCGATGTAGCGGGGTACGAAGAAGTACGGCGCCGTGTCATTGACGAATCTCGCCAGCTCTTCGGCGGTCGCGCTCTCGCCCGATTTGAGTACAACCGCGACCTTCAGTTCAGCTTCGGACTCGAGCTCCGCCGTGCTGACTCCGTGGGCGCCGGACTCAGCGACCGCCGGATGCGCGGCAAATGCCGCCTCAACGGCAAACGACGAGATGTTGCGCCCTTTGTGGCGGATGAAGTCGGCCTTCCGGTCCACGAAGAAGTAGTCGCCGTCTTCGTCCTGTTTTCCGAGGTCACCGGTGTGATACCAGAGGTTCGTGCTCGCGCGCAGGGTCGCCTCGGGGTTGTTGTAGTATCCGCTGAACAGCACATGCGGTTCTGTCGGACGCACGCAGAACTCACCGACTTCGCCGTCCGCGACTTCACGGTCGTCATCGTCGAGCAGTGAGACCACCATGCCGGGAAGCGGAACGCCCAGACAGCCGGGTTTCCACTCGGTGCCGTCATCGGAGCGGTGGATGAGGCCGAGGACCTCGCTCTGACCGTATCCCTGGTCGAGCGTCTCGATCCCGAATCGTTGCTTCATCGGCGCGATCAATGGATCGGGCAACGGGATCATCGAAGCGTGTCGCACCGGATTGTCTGCATCGTCTTCGCGGGCCGGAGCCTGCCAGAGATACATGTGCATCGCGCCGAGTGTGAAGGTCTGCGTGGCGCCGTAATAACGGCAGCGGTCCCAGAACGCGCCTGCGGAGAACTCCGGGTCGAGGGCGACGGGCAGACCGCAGACGAGCGCACGATGCACGCATGCGACCCAGGCCGCCGAGTTGTACATCGGCAGGCAGCAGTACATCAGGTCGCCATCGCGGACGCCCGAAGTCCGCGCGCCGGACTCCGCGCCGCGTACCCAGGCGTTATGGCTCTGCATGACGCCCTTGGAGCGACCGGTCGTCCCGGAAGTCCAGAGTACCGCCGCGACGTCGCCATATTCGATCAGGCTCTGGTCCGGCTCCTGCGATCCGTGGGCTAGCAGCGACTCCATGTCATGGACCGTCACGCCGAGCGCCTTCGCGAGCTGGTCGGCGAGAGCCTGCATGTCGCTGCTTTCGGCGGTCTGCGCGCTGTTCACGACTACATGGTCGAAGGGCAAGTCGGGACCGGAGATCGCGGCTGCCTCGAGAACGCGTTCGAGCAGCGCCGCGTCGGTAACCAGAACGCGCGCCCGGCTGTCCTCGAGCGCCTCGCGCAACCATACTCCCTTGTAGTCGACGTTTGTCGGGATCCAGACTGCTCCTAGCTTCATGACCCCGTAGGTGGCGAATACGAACTCACTCGCAGGCTTCATCAGGAACGCGACGGGTTGTCCGTGCCCCACTCCGAGAGCGGACAGGCCTGCGGCATAGCCGTTGGCGAGTTCGTTGGCTCGGCCGTACGTGAAGACCTCTTCCTGCTCGAGCAGATAGACCCGATCAGGAATCACCTCTGCCTGAGCACGGAGAATCTTCCCCATCAAGCGTTCGGATGAGTCGGAGAGGTCGAGGCGATGAAGCGGTTGCTGTATTCGAGCGTGCACGTTCGTTTTACCGCCTTGTCGGCATGACCGGAGCAAAGAAGTCGTTTCCTTTGTCGTCCACGATAATGAACGCCGGGAAGTTCTCGACTTCGATCCGCCAGATCGCCTCCATTCCGAGTTCTTCGTATTCGAGGACCTCGACTTTGCGGATGCAATCGAGAGCGAGGATGGCGGCCGGTCCGCCGATCGAGCCGAGATAAAAGCCGCCGTGTTCTTTGCAGGCGTCTGTCACCTGTCGTGACCGGTTGCCCTTGGCGAGCATCACCATACTCCCGCCGAGTGCCTGGAACTGTTCGACGTACGAGTCCATGCGGCCGGCTGTCGTCGGCCCGAACGAACCTGACACATAGCCCTCCGGGGTTTTCGCGGGACCGGCATAGTAGACCAGATGGTCCTTGAAGTATTCCGGCATCGGTTCGCCGGCGTCGACCCGCTCCTTGACCTTCGCATGCGCGATATCCCGGGCCACGATCATCGGGCCGGTCAGGGACAGTCGCGTCTTGATCGGATACCCCGAGAGCGTCTTGCGGATCTCACTCATCGGCCGGTTGAGATCTATTCGTACGACGTCGCCGGGGAGATGTGCTTCTTCTACCTCCGGCAGGAAGCGGGCTGGATTGTGCTCGAGTTTTTCGATGAAGACCCCGTCCGCCGTTATGCGAGCTTTCGCCTGACGGTCTGCGGAGCATGACACGCCGATACCCACAGGGCAGGAGGCCGCGTGTCGAGACATTCGGATGACGCGCACGTCGTGGCAAAAGTATGTGCCGCCGAACTGCGCGCCGATCCCTAGCGTTCGCGAAAGTTCGAGAACCCGTGCTTCCATTTCGACATCGCGGAATGCCCTCCCGCGCTCATTGCCCGAAGTGGGCAGGCCGTCGAGATATCGACAGCTTGCGAGTTTGACAGTCTTGAGGTTGAACTCGGCCGACATCCCTCCGATGACGATCGCCAGGTGGTATGGCGGGCAGGCTGCGGTACCCAGTGATCGGATCTTCTCTTCGAGTAACTCCATCATGCGTTCTTCGTTGAGAACCGACGGGTTCTGCTGAAACAGGAAGGTCTTGTTCGCGGAACCTCCGCCCTTGGTGATGAACAGGATCTCGTAGGTGTCTCCGGTTGTCGAGTAGATCTCGACCTGGGCCGGCAGGTTGGTCCCGGTATTCTTCTCGTCGAACATCGAGAGCGGCGCCATCTGTGAATAGCGAAGGTTCGTCTGCGTGTAGGCGTCCATTACGCCCGCGGAGAACCACTGCTCGTCGTCCGCTCCGGTCCAGACGCGCTCGCCTTTCTTGGCGACGACAATGGCTGTGCCGGTGTCCTGACATGACGGAAGGACGCCGCCGGCGGAGATGTTAGCGTTCTTGAGCATCTCTACGGCGACGAAGTGGTCATTCTGGGAGGCCTCCGCATCGTCAACAATGTCTCTCAGCTGCTGGAGGTGGCTCGAACGGAACAGGTGGGAGATGTCGCGTATCGCGCGATCCGCCAGACGCCGCAGTGTCTCCGGTCGGACCTTCAGGATCCGCTTGCCTTCGAACTCGACCGTCTCGACGGTCTCTCCTTCGAGTCGCTCGTACTCGGTTCGGTCCTCTCCCAGTTCAAGGACCTTCTGAAACCCGAAATCCTCCAGCTCGCTCACCAGTTACTCCCCTGTCCTGTTTTCGATCTGTGTGTCGCTCTGCGCCCGCGCGCGGCTCCGTGCGCTGCTTTACAACGGCCGCCGTGTCCTCGCCATCTCGCCTGCTCGCCCGGGACCGCAGCATCGGGTTGTGGCAATTCGGCTTGACCGCCCCTCCTCGGTTCCGTAAAACTAACTAGCGCTAGTTTTAAGGTTGGCGATGGCGACTTCAGACCAGTCCAGTCAGACGATTCCGCGAGTGCGAACCCGCCGCGGCGGCGACGTGACCGCGACGCGGATTCTTGATGCCGCCGAGGAGCTTTTCGCCGAGCGCGGCTATGCGGGTACAACGCTGCGTGACGTTGCCGGACGGGTCGGCGTCCGCAACCCAAGCATTTACAACCATTTCGCAGGCAAGGAGGCCCTGTATCAGGCCGTGCTCGAGCGTGTTGTGGGGCCGGTTCTGGAGTCGCTTTCGGAGCTGGTGGAGGCCGGGCCGGACGCCGATCGCGGGCAGGTCATCACCAGGACGATGGAGGTTCTCGGCCAGCACCCGAATTTTCCGCGGCTGCTGCTCCAGGAAAGCCTTGCCGGAGGCGAGCAGCTGACCGGTCTGCTCGGTGAGTGGCTCACGCCGTTGTTTACACGCTCTGACGAGCTGGTGCGGCGAACCTCTGCGGCCGAAATGTGGACGCACGAGGATCTGCCTCTGCTGATTCTCGCCATGTATCAGATTGTTGTCGGTTATTTCACTGTGGCGCCGTTGTACGAGCGGCTGGTTGGAGTCGATCTTCTCGCCGAGGACATGCGGCACAGACAGCACCAGTTGCTTCGCCGTCTGGCGGATCTGCTGTTCCCGCTGCCGGCTGCCCGCTCCCCTCTACCCGGAGATGGATCGTTCAAAGGAGAATCGTGATGAGTGTTGATGTTGATGTAGCCTATCTTTCCTCCACGTCCTGGAACGCGCAGATGCGCGAGCGCCTGCGATGGCTTCAGCAGAACGACCCCGTCTACTGGTCCGAGAAGGACGGCGTGTGGGTGGTGACCCGCTACGACGATGTCACTGCGGTCTCGAAAGACCAGGAACTCTTCACTTCCGGCAAGGGCGTGCGTCCCGGCAACCCGGCTCGTATCGGCCTGATCGATGAACCCGAGCCGCGCCACTCACAGCTGCGCCGGCTTCTGAACAAGGGATTCACCCCGCGGATGGTCGGCAAGCTCGAGGAGGCATTCGCTCATATCGTCGACGAGACGCTCGATGCCGTAGCGACCCGGGGGGAGTGCGACTTTGTCGAGGATATCGCGGTTCCGCTGCCGTTATTGATTATCGCGGAAATGATCGGGATTCGGCGGGAAGATCGCGACGCGTTTCATCGGTGGTCGGATGCGATGATCTCAGCAGACGGCAATGAGCACGACCCCGAGATCATGGCTGCAGCAGGTCAGGGGTTCGTCGAGTACTCCGCTTATGTGAGCGAGATCGTCGAACAGCGCCGTCGCGAACCCAAAGACGACCTGGTGAGCATTCTCGTCAATGCCGATGACGAGGGGGTGCTGGGCCGCTTTGAAGATGCGCAATCGCCAATGGCGCTCGATGACGCCCATGTCGAAATGATCAAGAACGAGCTGATGATGCTCTGCGTGATCCTGATGGTCGCCGGCAACGAAACGACCCGGAACGCGCTGTCCGGCGGGATGCAGTTGCTGATTGAACATCCCGAGGAGAGACAGAAACTCCTCGATAACCCCTCGCTGATCCCGTCGGCGTGTGAAGAGATGCTCCGGCTGGTATCGCCTGTGCTCTCATTCAGTCGCACGGCGACCCGCGACACCGAGCTGCGGGGGCGCAAGATCGCGGAGGGCCAGCAGGTGCTGATCGTGTATCCTGCGGCGAACCGTGACCCGGAAGTTTTCGACGAACCGGATACCTTCCGTGTGGAGAGGAACCCACAGCATCTGGCTTTCGGGATCGGGAATCATTTCTGCCTTGGCGCCAACCTCGCACGTATGGAGCTGCGTGTCGCCTTTACCGAGCTGCTGCGGCGATTCCCGGATATGGAGTACAGCGCGGGCGGCCCGGAGTTCGGTCCATCTGCGCTGGTCCGTTCGTGCGTCCACATGAATGTCCGCTATACTCCTGTGACCCCCCCGGAGCAGGCCGCGGTCTGACGCGGCGTACGCCTCGGCTTCGAACCGTCCTCCGCAGCGCCGGTTTTGACCCTGACGAGCCCCTCGCGATGACGCCCGACGACGCAGTAATCATACTCAACGGATCCCACGATGATCTGGCGCGGGCGGCAGAGCTCCTCGAGGGCCGGGGAATCGAGGCGCGGATCTTCTGCGCGGAGGCGGGTAAATCTTGAGGGACCAGAATGTCGCTCGCGGTCGCGAGCACAGACGCGCGACAGTCACTCGAGATTTTCGCCGAACAGTGGACTTCGGGTCTCGACGAGCAGCAGCTGACGGCAGCCCGAGCCGCTGCGGAGATCGTGATCGACCCCGAGGCACCTGAAACGACCTGTCCCGCGTGCCTGACCACTTTCGCCACAGGGCCTGTTGAATGCCCTGACTGCGGCCTCGGCCTCGGCTGAACCCTCAAGGAGGCGCTCCCTGCGGGGCGGGCCGGGGACATGGTCTCCCGGCAGCACCGCCGCGCGGGACGGCGGAGGACCAAGGGAAGAACGATGGTGGGTGCAGCTTGACGTCCTGACCCTGTCAGCGTACTACTATTAATCCGGATGAACGGATCAAGCACTACGGATCGTAGCCGCGATCGAGGCACGAACGGCGCGGCGGCGTCCAACCAGACCCCTCCTATCGTGGGCTGGATGGGTGTGCTCGGCGATCCCACGCGAGCGCGGATCCTGCGAGTGATCGAGCGCAACGACCTGACCGTGGCCGACCTGTGCAACGTCCTGCAGTCGCCGCAGTCAACCGTCAGCCGACATCTGAAAGTGCTTGCAGAGGATGGATGGCTTCGCGTCCGCCGCGAGGGAACCAGCCGTCACTACCGGATGGCGCGCAACGAGATTGATCGTCCCGCGCAGCGCCTGTGGGCGCTGGTCCGTGAGCAGATCGAGACACTGCCGAACGCGAACGAGGACGACAGGCGGCTGGAGCGCGTTATCGAGGAACGGCGGTCTCGTTCGCAGGAGTTTTTCCGCTCAACGGCGGGCAACTGGGACCGACTTCGAGGGGAGCTGTTCGGCGAGCGTTTCGACCTCGCCGCGCTCGCTGCGTTGCTCGATGAGAACGCCGTCGTCGGCGATCTCGGCTGCGGCACCGGTCAGCTGGCGGGTGCCGTCGCTCCTTTTGTCGAGCGGGTTGTCGCGGTCGAGAGCAGCCCGGAAATGTTGCGCGCTGCGAACGCGCGTCTTGCGAGCCATGAAAACGTGGATCTTGAAGAGGGCGACCTCGAGTCGCTGCCGCTCGAGAGCGGAGCGCTGGACGCGGCGGTCGTCTCGCTCGTGCTGCATCACGTAGCGAACCCGGCCCGCGGTCTTGCCGAAAGCGCGAGGGTCCTGCGGTCCGGAGGCAGATTGATGGTGATCGACATGCTTCCGCATGAGCGGGCCGAGTATCGAGATCAGATGGGCCACCTCTGGCTCGGGTTCGAGCCGGAGCAGATAGAGGGCTGGCTGCAGGCGGCGAAAATGCATCGCATACGTGTGTTGCCGCTTCCGCCAGAGACGACCGCGAAAGGGCCGTCGTTGTTTGTCGCAACGGCAGTGAAACAGGATTGAGAAGACGGGGCCGGGCGATTGAACGCCACGCGATCCCCGCAGGAGACGGAGGAAAAATGAGCACAGTAGTCAAGTTGAAGACCGATGGAGAACGGGTTCCGTTCAAAGTCGCTGATCTCGAACTCGCAGAGCTCGGCCGAAAGGAAATCCGGCTGGCGGAGCAGGAGATGCCCGGCCTGATGGCGCTGCGGGAGAAGTACGCAGGGCAGAACCCTCTCGACGGTGCGCGGATCATGGGGTCCCTCCACATGACGGTGCAGACGGCGGTGCTGATCGAGACGCTGGCCGACCTCGGGGCGGACGTCCGCTGGGTCTCCTGCAACATCTTCAGCACCCAGGATACGGCTGCGGCAGCCGTGGTGGTCGGGCGTGACGGTACTCCCGACGATCCCAAAGGCACGCCGGTGTTCGCCTGGAAGGGCGAGACCCTCGAGGAGTACTGGTGGTGCACGAACGAGGCGATCGTGTGGCCGGATGGAAATGGACCGGACCTCATTGTCGATGACGGTGGAGACGCGACTCTGCTTATCCACAAGGGGCTCGAATACGAGCGCGCAGGGGCGATCCCGGAGTTCGATGCCGAGAACGAGCCCGAAGAATGGGGAGTGATCCTTGGATTGCTCCGACGGCTGAGCGATGAGAGCCCGGGCCAGTGGGAGCGTATCTCGCCGAAGGTCAGGGGCGTCAGCGAGGAGACCACGACGGGCGTGCATCGCCTCTACCAGATGGCCAAGGACGGCTCGTTGCTCTTCCCGGCCATCAACGTCAACGACTCGGTCACGAAGAGCAAGTTCGACAACGTTTACGGCTGCCGGCACTCGCTGATCGACGGGCTGAACCGGGCCACGGATGTGATGCTGGGCGGTAAGCTCGCGGTGGTCTGTGGGTTCGGTGAGGTCGGCAAGGGGTCGGCAGAGTCGCTGCGCGGACAGGGCTGCCGTGTCATCGTCACCGAGATCGATCCGATCTGTGCGCTGCAGGCTGCGATGCAGGGGTACGAGGTCGCGACGATCGAGGATTACGTCGAGACAGCGGACCTGTTCGTGACCACGACGGGCAACTTCAACATCATCACGGCTGACCACATGGCACGGATGAAGGACAAGGCGATCGTCGGTAACATCGGCCACTTCGACAACGAGATCGACATGGCCGGGCTGGCCAAGCGATCCGGCGTCGAGCGCGTGAACATCAAGCCGCAGTACGATGAGTACGTCTTCCCGGACGGTCACTCCGTGCTGATCCTGGCCGAAGGCAGGTTGCTCAACCTCGGTTGCGCGACCGGTCACCCTTCCTTCGTGATGAGCGCCTCGTTCACCAACCAGGTCCTCGCTCAGCTTGAGCTCTGGCAGGAGACCGACAGCTACAAGAAGGACGTGTACATGCTGCCGAAGAGGCTGGACGAGGAGGTCGCGCGACTCCACCTCGAAAAGCTCGGTGTGAAGCTCACCACGCTCACCGACGAGCAGGCCGAGTACATCGGCGTGCCGGTCGACGGACCCTACAAGCCCGAGCACTACCGCTACTGAGCGGGAGTGCTTGAAGCTTCGGCGGGGACCGGTCCTGGAATCGACCAGAGCCGGTCCCCGCCGTCGCGGCTGCTCCTCCGATGGATTGAGCCTGTCCCCTGTTTTATTCCGTGTGGCGATGACTACAGACGCTGCACACCCCCCCTACCCCACAACACCCGAGACGCTTACGCCCGGATGGCTGGCTGACGTACTGCGTCGGCACCACGAGGACGTGCCGGAGATCCGCGGCTTCGATACGGCGCAGATAGGCACGGGCCAGGTCGGACGCTGTATCCGGTATACGATCGACTATTCGAGCGAGCCGCCCCCCGCTGTTCCGCGTGCGGTTGTCGGAAAGTTCGCCTCGGACAATACGGAGAGCCGCGAGGCCGGCAAAGCCGGTGGGTGCTACATTCTTGAAGTCGGGTTCTATCGTGACCTTCAGGCTACGGTCGGTATCCGCACCCCTCGCTGCTATTTTGCCGCGATTGGCGACGGCACGGACCCCGAGGTTGATCATGCGCTGATTCTCGAAGAC
>CAXQPB010000057.1:0-2724 GCA_964225545.1 Candidatus Nitrosopumilus sp.
AGCATCAGCGACTCCTCGACCGTGGCCATGTCGATTCCCTCCATGTGGAGGTGGGCGTAGGGGTTCCTCAGCGCGTTGAGGCGATCCTTGACCGCGACGCGCATCCCGACGTTGTCCGGCGCGCCCGAGCGCTTCATATACGCCCGTATGATCGGCGCGAAAAAACCTCCGGCTCCCGCGACCAGCGGAACCTGGAACGGGATCTGCGGTGTGATCGCCCAGGTCGCCTCACTTTCCGACTGCTTCTCGAACGCGACCGTGAGCACACGCTCGTGGACGCCCGCGTGGACGAGATGCGCGGCTACCAGTGCCGTCGACCCGCCGACGCTGCCTGCGGTGTGTACGCGAAGGAGCGGCTTGCCGACCGCGCCGAGCGCGTCCGCGAGATACAGCTCGGGCATCATCACGCCTTCGATCGCATCCGGGGCCTTCCCCACAACGACCGCGTCGATGTCACTCCAGCCGAGCTCGGCGTCCTCGAGCGCGCGTTGCGCCGCCTCGCGAACCAGTCCGGCCAAAGAGACATCTTCACGCTTGGCGCGGTGGTGCGTCTGACCGACGCCTACGATCGCACAGTGACCGCCCATCATTCTCCCTCCAGGACGCAGACCAGGTTCTGCTGCAGGCACGGCCCCGAGGTCGCGTGCGCGAGGGCGCGATCGGCGCTGCCCTTGTGAATGGCCGTGGCGGCCTCACCGAGGCGAACCAGACCTGCTGCCATCATCGGGTTGGCCGCCAGTGCTCCGCCCGACGGATTGATACGGGTCCCGTTGCCGATGCCCAGTTCCCTCTCGAGCAGCGCTGACTGATGGGTGAACGGGGCGTAAATCTCCGCGACATCGAGCTTGTCAACGCCGGCGCCCGCGCGCTCTGCGGCGAGGGCGGCAGACGGACTGCGGGTCAGATCCCGCGCGCCGAAGTTGATCGAATCGATCCTGTGGTCGATTCCGCGGATCCATGCCGGCCGGTCGGTCAGCTCGCGCGCCCGCTCACCGGCGACCAGCACCACAGCCGCGGCCCCATCGGAGATCGGCGAACAGTCGTGTTTGCGCAGCGGGTCGGCGAGATAGGGCTCGGCAAGCAGCGTATCGACCTCGAAATCGCCGGTTACCTGCGCATTCGGATTGTCCTTGGCGTTGGCGCGATCACGGGCGGCGATCTCGGCCATGGCGCGCTCACTGGTGTGACCGCCCTCGATCAGGACACGCGCCTGGAGCGCCGCGATACTGATCGCGTCCGGCCACAGCGTCGCAGTCGTGTAGGGCTCCAACTGACGGCTCATGATCGCGGGCAGGTCGCCCTGCGAGGATTTACCGAAAGCGTAGACAAGAGCGCTGTCGATCTCGCCGGTTTGCAGCCGGATCCACGCCTCATACAGGGCCCATGCTCCGTCCATCTCGACGTGAGACTCATCGATGGGCGGCCACGCACCGACTCCGTCGAGCGCCATGACGAACGAGAACGGGACGCCGACCAGGTAGTCGGTGCTCCCCGAGCATGTGAAACCGATCTCGCTGCGTTGCAGGCCGGATTTTTCGACCGCGTCAGCAACAACCGGCATTACGATCTCGACCTCGTTGCGCTGCTGATCGCGGCGAACGTGGCGAGACTGCGAAAAGGATACGATGGCGACGTCACGCATGGCCTAAGACACGAACTCCTTGTAGCTGTCGTACGGGGCATCCTCTTCGCCGGAAGGCTTGAAGTAGCGAACGCTCTCGACGCTGGGTTTGCGCTCTTCCTCCGGAGCCCAGACCGCCTTTACGCGCAGGCCCATGCGGACCTGATCGGCCGCCACCTCCTGCACCAGGTGGAAGAACGGCAGGTCGCTGCCGTCGAGCAGAATCGAGCAGCATGCGTACGGCACCTCTACCGCCTGTCCATAGAACTGAAGATTCACGATACAGAACGTCGTGATCGTACCGTGATCGGAGATCTCGATTTCCTCCTGCGTCGGGATCGCGCACGTCGGGCATGACCCGCGAGGCGGCATGTAAACCTTTGAACAGCGCGGACAGCGCTGCCCCATGATCTTGCCGCCTGCAAGACCGCGAAGGAACGGCCTCTGCGCTTCCCCGGCCGCGATGGTGTAGTCCAGCCGGCAGGGCGCGATGATCTCGGTGATCGTGTTGCTCGCCTCTTTGCTCGCCTCTTCGCTCGCCTCTTCGCTCATCTTGTCTCCGGTTCCTCAGCCCTTAGCACTTCGGTTTGGTGCGCGTGTCCGCCGTCGTCTCCGGCGCCGCCATCATGCCGGCACGAAGCACTCGATATCTGTGATCATGCCGATGCGCTCGTCGCGCCAGCGAGGCTCGACACGCATTCCGGTTTTCATTGCGCCGGGATCGCCGGCGTCAACGGCGTGAAGCATCGCGGTGTCTGCACCGTCGAGGCGGATCAATGCCCACGCGAACGGTCGTTCCAGGGGCTGCAGATTGCGTGGTTCACTGACCCAGGCCCAGGTTGTCACGGTGCCGCCGGGACCGACTTCGACGTACTCATCGGTCACCGATTCCGCGGTGTCGGGGTCGTACTCGGTCGGCGGCACGATCACGCGGCCGCTCGCTGTCTTCACGCCCTCGATACGCCCGTCACGCAACCCGGTCAGGAAGCGGCCGGTCACCGGGCCGACGGTCCGCGTGTAATTGAATTCGAGCACGTGCGGCGCGGTCAGCGTGCCGTCGCGCGGGGAGTTACTGTCAGCCATATTTTCCTCGATGACGCGGC
>CAXQPB010000058.1:0-14656 GCA_964225545.1 Candidatus Nitrosopumilus sp.
TGTGAGAAGCGTTTTCTCGGCTGCGCCGACGAGGTTGCCGGGATCGACGAGCGTCCGGCCTACGCGGCCTGCGGACGGGGCATGGATCTGTGTGTAGCTCAGGTTCAGCTCTGCGTCGCGAAGCGTCGCTTCCGCCGAGTCGAGCTCTGCTGCTGCGACCTCACGCTGGGCTTTGGCCTCGATGACATCGATTTCGGAGACCGCCCGACTCTTGCGCGCTTCCTCCAGCCGGCGCAGCGTGGCCTCGCGCAGCTCGAGGGTCGCTCGTGCGACCTCGCGTGCCCCCGTGGCACGCCGGACTCGCGCCTCGTATTCCGAAGGGTCGATCGTGTAGAGCAGGTCGCCCTCCTCGACGTAGTCGCCCTCGTTGAATTCGATGGTCTCGAGGAATCCCGCGACGCGTGCCCGAATCTCTACCGTTCGGACCGAACTCGTCGTGCCCGTCAGATCGAGGTATAGCGTGACGTCCTGCTGAACGGGATTCGCGACATCGACCGACGGCGGCGGCGGCGCGACGTAGTCGTTAGGCTGACCGCAAGACGACAGCGAGATCAGCGCAGCGATTGCCGCGCCCATAACAGCTGCAGGTGTGTGTCGAACCGCTATGGGTTTCGGCATCAATCAGACCCCCGGGTCGGGCCGTCGTCTCAATGAGACGGCCGGTGGCGCGTGCGATCAGACAGTGGCCGGGTGCGCGCGCCGGAAGAGTATAGCGGATTTTTAGGCCAGGGGCGGACTGTCGTCCAGCACAGCGGTCTTCACGCGGCGCGCGCTTTGCCTGAACGGCGCATCTTCGGCTCGCTCGGCATGCGTTCGCCTGACGCGGCGTCGCGAAGTCCCATCCCCGTTCGGGGGATAGAAACAGCTCAGCCGCACTTGAGCGTGTTGCCGCTCCCGGACAACTGGCAGGGCGGAGTGGGGCCGGACCAGCTGTCGTCTCCAACGATAAGCGTGATGATGAAGCCGTTCGATGCTGACGCCGACGCCCCGGCGGCATCGATATTGGCTGCCTTCGCGCCGAGGCTGAAAGGCCGGCCGGACGCACCGAGCTTGACGCTGCGCAGACCATCCGGATGCGGGGCGGACTTGGCCTTCCAGCGATAGCTGGTCGCCGACGGCTTCCAATCGGGATCCTGGGCGGGAATTACAGCCGAGCCGATCACGGTGCCGTTCGCGAGGGCAAACGTGATCGTGAGGTCTTCGAACACCGGGTTGTAGTTGAGCCCCGTGGCGTCCATCTGATCGCTCTTCAGGCTCAGCTTCTGCTGACCGGCGGGTTTTGTGAGTCGTGCGATCTTGAGTGATCGCGTGAGGAAGGGCCCGTGTATTCCCGAGAGTGTGGTCGTGGTAGAGCTTGTCGAAGTCGTTGTGGCAGTGGTCGACGTGGTTGTCGTTGGTATCGTTGTCGTCGTTACCGGTCCGCCATTGGAATCGCAGGCATCGCCTGTCCCATCCCCGTCCGAGTCGGCCTGACCCGCGTTGGGCACGTCGGGGCAGTTGTCGATCGCGTCGAGCGCGGTGTCCTCGTCGCGATCGATACCCATTCGGTAGCCCGACCCGTAGGGAACGCAGCTGTAGGTGATCTCCTGCCCGGGGGTGTCGCCGATTGAACGAATCACAGTCTCGGGGATCGGCTCTTCGCCATTGTCCGGACGGAACGTTCCGTCACTCAACCGAACGCCGCCGCGATGCTCGCCGGCGATGAGCGCTTTGACGATGACGTCGCAGTGACGGGAATTGGGGCCGAGTATCTCCGAAGGATACGGAGTGTCTGCCATAGCGAGCAGAAGATCGATGCGTGTGTCCACCTCGGGGTCGCTGGTGCTCGTTCGAGTGATCTGCTGTCCGACCGCAGGTGGGAGATCACTGTCGAAAGAGATCATGAATGCTTCGAGGTTTCTTTCCTCGGTATCGTTTACCGAGAAAACCGCGGAGGAGAAGAACGTCTTCTGGCTGTCAATGCCGCCGTCATGGAGGTAACCGAAACCGCGCACCTGATCGCCCTGATTGCCGACGGGCCCGTTCAGCCCCGGAACGTCAGGCATGCCGTGCATCCCGACCTTCTGATACATGTTCCGCAAGTGGGCGATCTTGAATTCCTGGGTCAATCCGTCGATTGACGACAGACCATCGCCACCGAAGAATCCGGCCTCAGGGTTCAGGCGATGACAGAAGTTGCAGTTCCCGATGCCGTCGGTGGTCCGGCCGAAATAGAGGTTGCGCCCGGCTTGTTCGTCCGTTCGAAGCGTGTTGTCGAGCCGTCGCTGGGGGTTCGGCGGATAGGTCAGCTCGATCGCGAACTCGGTGAAGCGCTGCATGTACTCGTCAGAGAATTCGCCCTCGTCGCGTCCGATCAGCCCGGGGACGGCCTCGTTGAACGCGTTGAAGGCCTGGTTCGCGTCCCCCTGACGATCGCCCCGCCAGTGCTGAGGCCCCATGTTGACCATTCCGCGCAGGCTTTGTGTCGTCATCACTCCTTTCATCGGATGGAACGGCTGGCCCTCGCCGATTCTGAACGGGTTGTTGTTTTCTATGGTCTCGCCGTCCGGATTGCCGAGATCCCACGCGAGGTCGTCCATGTCGCCGAAGATGTGACAGCTTGAACACGAGGCCTCGCCATTGCTGCTCGTCAGTTGTGCGTCGTAGAGAAAGGGTCTGCCGTCGACGATGTTCAGCGGTTCGGGGGTATGGAGCGCGACGCTCTGCACTTCCTCACCCACGGTGCCGAGCGTCAGGTCAACGACGGCCACCGAGTTGTTGAAGCGGGTAAGAACAAACAGCCGGTTATCGTCGAGTACGATCCCACTCGGTCCGCCGCCGCTCAACTGGATATGACTGGCGGAGTCCGGTGTGAAGGTGTCGTTCTCCAGTTCCTGAGTGCTGAAGACGCCGATTTTCTGTGACCCGTAAGCGGCCACGAAAAGGACGCTGCCGTCCGGCGAGACGACGATCTGCAGCGGAGTTGCCAGGCTGCGGTCCTTGATCCCGGCAGGTGTAGGCACTGCGTCGTACGGGATATGCTTGTTGAGATGGCGCGCGGTGGCGACCCCGGCGTCGACCACCGTGATGCGCGACTCGGCGAGGCGGCCGCGTACGGTTGTGGGCTCTCCCGGTGGCTTGATGCCGGTCGCGTGGATCCCCGGCCCTTCGAAGCGTACCTCGTTGCGCGATTCGGTGTTCGATACGTAGAGCTTTCCGGACACCGGATTGGTCGTCATGTTGAACAACGTAGTCCCGACGCCGGTGACCGCACCGATCTGTACCGGTGGCGTAGCCATCGCGTCGATGATGTGGACGTCCTCATCGGGCAGATTGAAATTAACGAGCCCGCTCCAGTCACGGCCGAGTTCGTCCTGCCAGACGCCGGGGCTTACGCCGTCTCGGTTGAGTTTGACGATCAGGCCGGTCTCGGGCCGCGGAATGTTCTCGTGACTGGTGTGCGGCGGGGGCATGCCACCGGGCACAAGTTGCGAGCCGACCGCGCAGGCCGGTTGCGCCGTATCGTTGGCGAGATGCGTCGAATCGGTATCGCAGACCAAAGGTTCGAGGATGGTCGTGGTGCCGTTCCCCGATCGAAAGACCGCCGCGTAGACGGTGCTGCCGTCCGGGCTCACGGCAAGCGCTCGCGGCTTGTCGCCGAATACCGAGAGGATGACCTCGGGATCACCGCCCATGGAGGTGCCGAGTGCGTTCGTGTCGAACACCCAGACATCGGCCCGACCGATCCCCGGCACCGAATACTCGCCGCGTGGATACGGTGAGTTCTGACCGCGATGTGCCGTGGTGATGAATGCGCGCGAGTTTCCCGGCCCTGCGAAAACCAGATCGCTCGGTTCGTCGCCGACAAGGAGCGTGCGGATGACGCGAGGCGGCCCGCTGACATCGACGATACTGATACTGTCGGAGAGGTAGTTGACAACCCAGACCTCGTCGTTCGTGCGCGCGACGACCGTGACGGGTTCGAGCCCCACGCTAACCGCGGCGATCTTGTGTATTCGCTCCTGAGTGACGTCGAAAACTTCGAGGTGGCCGTCCGGCGTGTTGACCGCGAACAGCCGCGTGCCGTCCGGGGAAAGCGCGAGAGGCCTGACCTGTCCGCTCTCGAACAGATAGTAGGACTTCTGAGCGTTTGCGGTGCTCGCGGCCACGAACAGAGCGGCGACGATGGCAAGCGTGCCGGAAAACACGCATTGGCGTGGGCCCGAAGACTTGGAACGAAACTTCAACGCTTTCCCCCCGAAACGGCCCGCAGTCGCAGGCTCGTCCGAGCGACTTCGCCTGAGCGATGCCGCCATCCGGGGATGATTGCGCCACCGATACCCCCCGGTCAACCGGTTATCAGGCGCGGCGCGTTGTCTTCCACGCGACTCAGACGCGCCGGTAGGCCTCTCGGACAGCCTCCTCGCCGTGGTGCTGTTCGAGTCGCCGAACGATAAAGTGTCCGCGCGCCGTGTTCTGAAAGTGATCGAGAAACAGCGCGTTGATGACGGCGCCTCCCGCCGCCCCGACCAGCGGGATCGACTGCGCGGCCGCCTTCTCCGAGACGACGAGGCCGAAACGACCCGCGATGGTGTTGATGAGTCTGACCATCGCTGGGGCATTTTTCGATGCCAGGCCGTGTCTGGCCACATGCGCGGCGGCCTCGCTGACCGCTTGTCCGAGCGCTGCGCGACTCATGAAGTATGCACTGTCGGCGCCGTCGTCGTCGGGGGCCCGCGAGCCAAGCGCGAATACTTCGAGGCAGTCGAGTCGCGTGCGCAGCACGGCAGGGTCCTGGCCTTCGGACATCGCGATCACTGCGATTGAGCGAAGCATGATCGTGGTCGAGACCGGCAGCTCGACGGCAAGCGCCGCGATACCGAACGCACCACCGGCTGCCCCTGTAGCCCCGGCGGCGAGCTTGTGGGCAAGCTCCATGGCTCCCGCCCCCCGGCCGGACGCGGGATCCCGCTGTGCGCTGATGCTGTACACGGCGGCGTCAAGCGCTCGACCGAGCGAGGTTCGTGTCACCGACGCGATCCGGTCCCGCCAGCCCTGCGGGAGAAGATCGAAGCCTTTTTCCACGGGCACACCGAGCGCGCCGGTAATTTTGGTCGACAGTCCCGGCTCCTCCAGCAGCGAGTGCGCGTAGCGAAGGTCGAGCATTTCTTCCTTGGAAAGTGCCACCGTTCAGTCAGCAGGCCGGGTCGAGAAAGTCTTTGAAACCGGACGGCTTGTGCGGTCCGATGCAGAGCTGTTCGAGAACTCCAACTCCCGTCGCGCCATCGCAGCTCGCGCGCATGACCTGTTGAATATGGAGGTTCTCCCACGCCATCTCATCGAGGTCGCTGGTCTTCCAGGATTCCCCCGCAATCGCGAGCTCACCTTTCCACGCACCGTGGGGCCACTCCGGGTGCGTATAGCCGATGCCTTTCATTCGGAAGCAGAGCAGAGGTTCGAGGGAGATCAGACGTTCGTTGCCGCTTCGGTCGAACATCGAGATTTCGGCATGCCGTGCTCTGCGCGTGCCGGGTTGGTAGTCGATGCGGTGCGCGCCCCGCAGCATACTCAAAGTCCGGGGATCGACCGCACCGGGGATCTGCGCAGCGTCTGCGTAGGCCGGCACCACAGCACCGTCGAAGTGCCATGGAATGCCGTCTGCGTCTTCGAAGATCCCGAAATGACTGCAGTGGTCTTGCCAGTGTATGGGCGCCCACAGGAAGAAGAAACTCGGAGCGGTCTGCGCAGGCGCGCCGCCGGTTTCGGGTTCACCGACCGGTCGCAACCCCCAGGACCGGTCCTTGGTGCCGGGGGTGCGCTCCTGGTGAACGTCGAGCCGGCGGCCATCGTACGTGATGGATCCGCTCCAGTGGCCCATCTGCGCAAAGCGCGTGGCGTCCATCAGCACTCTGCCCTCTGGACGCCACGTCTGCCTGCCCTCTTCGATGCACGCGGTGCGCGCGGCGAATCGAAGGTCACATTCGATACCGGTGCTGTTCGGCTCGATGACCAACCGCATCTGCCGCATCGGTTCCACGACTTCGAGCCGGAACGGGCCGACACTGAGATCGGTCGGTTCATCGGAAGCGCGCCGTGATGCGTGGAAGGCGTGCTGCTCGCCGTCGCGCACGATGCTGAATCCGCAATCGACGATCCCGCGGTGTGGATACACGCCCAGACCGATACCGAAGTAGAATTCACCGTCGCGATCGTAGCCGTTGAACCAGTAGCGATCGTAGAAGTTCCTGTCGCTGGTGGACGGCACCGCCAGCGGTTCCGGAGTCTGATGAATCGGATAATCGTCGTGGCGGCTCAGCCGCATACGGGATCTGCTCATGAAGGCTGTTTACCCCCTGCGGACGGCTGGCAAAAGGCGGGCCCGCTCGTTAGCACTACCCCATGGATTTTAACTTTTCCGACATTCACGAGGCGATTGCGCGAGCGATCCCGGATCGCGAGGCGCTGGTTTTCCGGGACAGGAGGCTGACGCACGCGCAGCTGGCCGAGCGCAGCCGGCGACTGGCGAACTATCTCCTCTCGCGGGGGCTGCGTGTGTCGCGCGAGCGTGGAGAGCTGCAGGGCCACGAGTCGGGCCAGGATCATCTGGCGCTCTACCTGTACAACGGAAACGAATACGTCGAGGGGATGCTGGGCGCGTTCAAGTCGCGCGTCGCGTCCTTCAACGTCAACTATCGCTACGTCGAGGAAGAGCTGCTGTACCTCCTCGAGAACTCGCAGGCGCGGGCAATGATCTATCACTCGGCGTTCGCGGAGCAGGTCGCGTCGATCCGCGAGCGGTTGCCGCAGCTCGAGGTTCTCATTCAGGTTGAGGACGACTCGGGACACCCTCTGTTGCCGGGCGCTGTCGAGTACGAAGCCGCGCTGGCGAGTGTGACCGATGAGTTGCCCGCCATCGAGCCGTCGGCCGACGACCTGTACATTCTGTACACCGGAGGAACGACCGGCATGCCCAAAGGCGTGCTCTGGCGCTCGGCCGATATTTTCGTCGCGGCCATGGGCGGTCGCAGGGGCGGTGTGGCCGAGTTCGAGTCCCTCGACGAGCTTGCCGAGGCGGTCGCGGCGTCGGGGACGGTCCGGGCGTTGATCGGCCCTCCGCTGATGCACGGCGCGGCACAGTGGGCGAGCTTCATGATGATGAGCGCCGGCGCAACTCTCGTGCTCTCGTCGGTCGTCGAGAAGCTCGATCCACACGAATTTCTCTCGACTGCGGCGAGAGAAAAATGCATCTCGTTCACGATTGTCGGTGATGCCTTCGCGCGTCCCTTGCTCGATCAGCTCGATCGCGAATCCTACGATCTTTCGTCGTTGATGGTGATCGGGTCGGGCGGTGCGCCGCTTTCGACGCTGAACAAGCAGGCTCTTATCGAGCGAATTCCGCATATCACGATCATGGACGCGATCGGGTCATCGGAGACCGGCGCCCAGGGCAGCAATCCCAGCAACAAGGATACCGGCGTGTCGACCGGAGATTTCAAGCCTGGGCCGGGCGCGTGTGTGGTGAGCGCGGAACTCGATCGACTGCTTGCACCGGGTGACACCGACGAGGAAGGCACCGGGTTGATTGGCTGGTTCGCCCAGACCGGCCGGGTACCGCTCGGCTATTTCCGCGATGCCGAGAAGACCGCGCGGACGTTCCCGGTGATTGACGACGTTCGCTATTCGGTGCCGGGCGATCGCGCACGCTATCGGGCAGACGGTACGATCGAGGTGCTCGGCCGCGACTCCGTAACGATCAACTCCGGCGGCGAGAAGATTTTCGCCGAGGAGGTCGAACACGCGCTCAAGCAGCATCCCGACGTCTACGACACGGTGGTGGCGGGCAGGCCAAGTGAGCGCTGGGGCCAGGAAGTCGTTGCGATTGTCCGACTTCGCGAAGGCTCGACCAGCGATGAGGCCGCCCTGCTGGCCGAGGCGGGCACACACGTCGCACGCTACAAGCTACCGAAGGCGTTCGTCTTCTGTGACGAGATCCAGCGCAGCCCGAGCGGCAAGGCCGACTACCGCTGGGCGGCCGCGAAGGCAGCAGCCTCGGAGGCCTGACGGTGACCGGCATTTCTCCCCTGCCCCGCAGCACGCCTGCCATGGTTCAGACTGCGATCCGGACTCTCGAGGAGCGCGAACTCCCGATGCCGGAGATCGACGACGACACCGCGATCCTCGAAGTCGAAGCCTGCGGGATCTGCGGCAGTGATTACGAGCAGTACACCGGGGTGTTGCCGGTCCCCTTGCCGGTGGTACCCGGACATGAGCCGCTCGGGCGAATCGCCGCGATCGGTGATCGTGCTGCTGCGCGGTGGGGCGTCGATGTCGGTGACCGGGTTGCTGTCGAAACCATGCTGTCGTGCCGCTACTGCCGGACCTGTCTGGGCGGACGGTACCATCTGTGCGAAAGACGTCGCATTATTTCGTACATCCCGCTCGATGTGGCGCCGGGGCTGTGGGGTGCCTATGCCGGTCATATGTTCCTCGATGCGGGCACGATCGTTCACAAGGTCGATCCGAAGCTGCCTGCGTCGCTCGCGGTGATGTTCAACCCGCTCGGTGCGGGCTTCCGCTGGGCTGTCGAGATCCCGGAAACGCGACCCGGGGACACTGTCTGCATTCTCGGTCCCGGCCAGCGAGGCCTGGCGAGCGTGGTCGCATGCCGGGAGGCCGGAGCGGCTCGAATCATTGTGACCGGTCTGGAGGCCGATGAGCCGAAGCTCGCGCTTGCCCGTGAGTTCGGCGCGGACGCGACCATTGACGTCCAGAACGAGAACGCGCGTCAGCGAATTCTCGAGCTGACGGACGGTCGCGGTGCGGATGTCGTTGTCGAGGTATCGGCGTATGCGACAGAACCCGTGGCGGAGTCGCTGGACTACGTAGCCAACGGCGGAACGATCGTTCTGGCCGGCGTGAAGGGATTCAAGCCGGTGCCCGGCTTCATCTCCGACAAGATCGTGGTCAAAGAGATCACGGTCAAAGGCGCGATCGGCGTGACCTCTACGGGCTATGCGGAGGCCATCCGGTTGATCGAGTCACGGAAAGTGCCGCTCGAGCGCATGCATACGCATGACTTCGCACTCAGCGACGCAGACCTGGCGATCCGCACACTCGCCGGTGAAGCCGGCGAAGACCGCTCCATTCACTCCTGTCTGTTGCCCGGCGGGATTTGACGCGCACGGGGCGGCGCGATTAATGCGTTGGCGAGGCCAGACCCTCGAGCAGGAGTTCGAATTGCGGTGAGGTCGCAAGCGCGGCACGTCCCGCTGCGATCAGGCGGTCTACGCCGTCGTCGCTGATTCGAAAACTCGTTGGCTGGCTGTTGAGAAAAACGCGCTCTTCATGGTCGCGGATCTTCATGAAGTCTATTTCGACCAGATGAAACCGGACCGGTTGTTCCCAGTTTCGGGCGACGGCATCCCACAGCCCGATTAAGGTTCGCACCTGTTCCAGTGTCTCGAGGTTGTAGCGACGAAGTTGCGCCGAGGTGGAGTCTCTCAGAATGATGCTGAGCGCCGGCGAGCGGTCGACCTTCTCCCACGCGGCATCAGGGGTCGTTGCCGCGTTCACGACGACCACCACGACGTGGCGCAGGACGCCATCCTGCAGCGGGCGCTCGCCCGGCATCGGCGCTCTCATGGTCCAGGCTTCGAACGGTCCCCGCAGCGCGAGATTGTCACTGATGCCGCCATCGACCAGCCGGATGTAGCTGCGCCTGTCCGAGTCGAGGTACGAGTCGAGGTTGCGTGCGTTGACGTACATTCGATCGAACGAGTAGTCACGATCGGCTTCCCGGGCGATCCATCTCGGCGGGTTGAACTCACAGCCCCCGGCGAAATTGCGCAGCGTGATCGGAGCGAACACGCCCGGGACCGCGGAGGATGCCGCAACCGCGCGAGACAGCCGGTAGCTGCCGACGTCGGAGCAGAGAAAGTCGAACTGGTTCTGATTGAACGCGAACGGGTGGCCGGTAGCCATGTCGGTCGCAAAGATCTGGATTGCCGGTCCCTCACGCGCCTCCAGGTCTGCGAACCGCGCGCCGTCGAAGATGTGCTGATCGTAAAATTCTGCAGCAAGGTCGCTGCGGGTAAACCATGGCGAGAACAGTCGTGGCCAGTTCCACGGAGCCAGTAATCGCAGCGCGAGATCCCCTTGCACGTCTCTGCGTAGAAAACGCGGCTCGAAGGTTTTGAACGTGTCGCGTCCGTGCAGACCGAAGTAAGCCGCGGTGAAACTTCCCCCCGACACACCTGAGACGACATCGACCTCATCGAGCAGTGTCCGCTGGTGACCGTCGAACACGACCGACGTTTCGGCGAGCTGTTGCAGGACGCCGTAGGAGAATGCCGCTGCGCGCGTGCCGCCGCCGGAAAAGGCAAGCGTGAGCAGCAGCTCCTCGGAGCGGCCCGCCTGCGGGCGAAGTGCCGGTCGATAGCCGTGAGTGATGTCGGCTCTGGTCAGCGCCTCATTGACTGTGAAGTAGGCACGGCACCCGACCCCGCTCGCTGAGAGAAGAATCGCCGCGAGGCCCGCCATGAGTCTCGAGCCGAATCGGCCGGGCCTGATCCTGCAACAGGCGTCGCTGACTGCTGCTCGCTGGGTCGGCGGCATGGTCGCGTTCCTTATCAGCCCTCGGACAGGGCGCAATGCGGAGCGGGGTTTTCTGTGCACGGCGGCATGTGCACGAACATCGCGCCGGTCTGCGGTCGTGTTGCCGTGACTTCGCTGCTCGTTTATCCACTTGCGCTGCACCCGCGACGGCTGCGCGCCAGTGACGCGGTCCGGTCGCGACGGCAGACAGCAATTCAAGGAGTAGTACGCATGAATCTTGCCAGCATGTGGGAGGCGATCGCGGACCGACTGCCGGATCAGCCCGCACTGATCCATGGAGATGAACGGATCAGCTTCCGGGAGTTCGATGCGCGCGCCTCGCGGCTGGCGTCGGCGTTCGCGGCCGCCGGTGTCGGGCCGGATACGAAAGTCGCGATGTACCTGTTCAACTGCAACGAGTACCTCGAGACTGTTTTCGCCGCGATGAAGCTCAGGGCGATACCGGTCAACGTCAACTACCGGTATCTCGAGGACGAGCTGCACTATCTGCTGGATAACTCTGATGCTGAGGTGCTGGTCTACCATGGAGCCCTGGGCGATCGCGTCGATGCCGTGCTCCCGCGCCTGTCCGGTTTGAAATTGTTGGCCCAGGTCGAGACCGAAGAAGAGGACCGGGTGCAGCCGGTGGCCGGAGCTGTCGGCTACGAGTCTCTGGTTGAAGGCAATACGCCGGCGCCCCGGGTCGAGAGGTCTCCCGAAGACAAGGTATTTCTTTATACGGGCGGTACGACCGGATTGCCCAAAGGCGTGATGTGGAAGCACAGCGCGCTGTTCTCGCAGTTCAAGTCGAGCTACATGCCGTTGGGTGATTTTGTTCCTGAAACCGTCGAGCAGGCCGCGGAAGCCGCGGAGCAGTTGATCGCGGTGGGTGCATCGAGCCCCGGTCTTGCAGCTGCGCCGTTGATGCACGGAATGGCGTGGTTTACCTCGATGAGCAAGCTCATGGCGGGTGGCGCCGTAGTCAGTCTGACGGAACGATCATTCGATGCGGATGAGTTCTGGGGTGCGATCGCGGAGCATCGGGTCGGAATGGCGACGATCGTCGGAGACGCCTTCGCGCGCCCGCTGTGCAACGCGCTCGTCGCCGCGGAAGAGCGGGGAGAGGCCTACGACATCTCTTCTCTCGGAGTGATGGTCTCGGGCGGCGTGATGTGGACGCCGCAGTTCAAGCAGCCGCTTCTGGACCGCGGGGTCCAGATGTTGATCGATGGACTCGGCTCGAGCGAAGCGACCGGTGCGGGGATGATGGTGTCGGTTCCCGGCGATGATCTGACGACCGCGAGGTTCCAGCTGAATCCGACAACGAAGGTACTCACCGACGATGGGCGTGAGGTCGAGGCCGGCTCCGGCGAGACCGGCGTGCTCGCCATCGCGGGTGATGCGTTACCGGACGGATACTACAAGGACGATGAGAAGACCGCCGCGACCTTCCGCATGATCGACGGTGTTCGCTATGCGATCCCGGGGGACTACGCGCGCGTGGAGACGGATGGCTCGATTACGCTGCTCGGGCGCGGTTCTGTCTGTATCAACACCGGCGGTGAAAAGGTTTATCCGGAGGAAGTCGAAGAGGTCGTAAAGCTGCACGATGCGGTCACCGACTGCATCGTTGTCGGAGTCCCGGATGAGAAATGGGGGCAGGCCATCACGGCGGTCGTCTCGCTTAACGAGCCGGACCCCGCGGCGCCGGCGGCCATCACCGAGCTCACGAAGGCGAAGCTGGCCGCCTACAAGGCACCGAAAAGCGTTATCGTGGTAGACCGCGTGGTACGCAGCCCGGCCGGCAAGGCCGACTACCGCTGGGCACTCGATGAGGCCCGGCGACAACTCGGGATCTGATTCCTCGCGGATCGTCTGTTTTCGGGATACCGGTGTCCCCCGATGCCTGGAATCACAGTTCTTGGAATGACCGTGGCTGCGGCGTAGCGTCGGCCCATGGGCGAAGCATTCCGAATCGAGCCGCTCGATGCCCCGCTGGGGGCCCGAATATGCGGGGTGAATCTGCACGAGGACCAGCCTCGGGAGATCGTCGACCGGATCATCGAGGCGTTCGAACAGTACCACGTCATCCTGTTCAACGGTCAGCAGCTGAACGCGGAGAGACAGCTGGAGGTTTCACGGTGGTTCGGTGAGACCTACAAGCCGCCGCCGGACCTGCCGATTCTCGGCGATGCTTCCCAGCCGCCGATTGTGGCGATCTCCAACGTCGTCGAGGGTGGGCTGCTCGGCAGTATCGAGATCCCTCCCCATTCGGATCTTCAGTTCATGCCTGTCCCGCTGCGCGCGTCGATGCTTTACGCCGTCGAAGTCCCGGAGCGCGGCGGCGAGACGTCATGGGCGAACCTTTGTGCGGCTCACGATGCGCTCGACGCGGCAACACGCGAGCGCATCGCGGATCTGCAGGTATGGGCGCACAACCCCTACGCGGGCGAGATCGGCGCCGGCCGCTACATCGACGGTGATCAGAAGTACGTCGATCACGACGTGCCGCTGTTCCCCCACCCCCTGGCGCGGGTGCACACGCCGACTGGCAAGCGTGCGCTCTATGTCAGCGTTCTGTCCGGGGGAATCGTCGGTATGGACGACGAGGGGGAGGCTCACGAGCTCCTCGAGCGCTTGCGCGCGCACGTTGACCAGGACCGTTTCTACTACCGGCACGAGTGGTCGACGGGCGACGTTGTGGTCTGGGACAACCGCTGCACCAATCACAAGAGGGCTGCGTTCGAGCCGTACCAGCGACGTATCATGTACAGGGCGCAGATCGCGGACGCCTGAGACCGGGGGCTTTCGAAAAGTCCTCGCCTGTCAGAACTTCGCGCCGACTCCCGCGGTCAACTGACGCCTGCCCAGAAAACCACCCTCGAGCGAGAATACGAAGTTTCCGACCAGCTCGACCTCGGTTCCCACCAGAGCATTCCACGGCTTGGTGATGTCCATGTCGACGTGCAGCGGAACCCCACGCAGGCCAGGAATATTCAGCCCGGCTTTGACGTCCTTGTCCACGGTCATGAACATCGCGCCGAAGTAGAACGTGCCCTTCAGCGGGCCTTTGCTGCTGCGTGCTCCGATTCGCGGCGCGACCGAAAACGTCTTGAGCGGCTCCTCGGCGATGTCGAGGTCTGTGAATGTGAACTCGGTATCCACCGTCGCGTAAAAACGATCCCAGTCGCCCGAAAGTTGACCGCCGCCGCCGTACGTCACGCCCTCGAAGGCCTGATCGTCAAAACCGACATGCGCGCCCTGAATGGGTGCTGTCGATGCGAGTTGCGGTGCTCGAAGTTCGCCCATGTCTCCGCGCGAATAGCCGAACATGCCGTAGACTTCGAGAAACGGCAGGAGTGAAGCGTCAAGTCTTCCGACCACTGAGTTGCCGCGAGCGCCATTGTTGCCGAGGCCTACGCTGCCCGAGGCGCCTTCCTCGAACGCCGGTACGAGCTGACCGAGCGCACCCGAGTTCCCGGAAACCAGACTCGGCAGGCGTACGTCACGCGCATTGCTGATCGGATCGCCGCTCCCGATTCCGGGCAGCAGAGCACCGGGACCAAGCAGCCCCGGGCGCACGCGTGAGAGTTCTCCGAGATCGTCAATCCTGGCCCGCATCAGTGAAGCCGCGGTGCCCGCGCCGGGAAGCGAATCCTGACTGCCGAGAACCCCCGCGCGAAAGCCGGCATGCAGCCGGAAATGGTTCTGGTAGAGGCCGCCGTTGTTTGTCGCGGAGGCAGTCCCCTCGAAGTGGGCGACCTGTCCCGCTGCGCGTGCCGTCAGACGCCTGGCTGCGGGCCAGCGCAGCTCGAGCGTCGGCCAGCGAAAACGGGCCCGGTTGGAGCCGGCGTGGAGCCAGTCGTCTCTTTCGGCGGTAGTGCCGGCCCTTACCGGTCCGGTCAGGGCCGGCGAGATCATAAGTATGAGTGCGGCAATGAGCGCTGCGCGGGACGCGACCCGGCCGTTCGGCGATCGCCGCGGCCGTTTAATTGTCGTTGTCGTCGCCCGCACGCTCGATCCACCTCGCTCGGAAGTCGTTATTTACAGACCGGTAGGCGCGACAGACGCGAAACGCCCCCAA
>CAXQPB010000059.1:0-48649 GCA_964225545.1 Candidatus Nitrosopumilus sp.
CGATGACCGTGGAATGATGGTCTGGGGCTGGAGGGTGCCTTTTCTAGCCGGTATCGTCATCTTCGCGATCGGCAAATGGCTACGCCACTCCCTCGAGGAGACTCCTGATTTCCTGAGCGCTGTGCAGCCCGGTGGCAGCGGTCCGGCGCCCCTTGTCGAGGTGTTGCGCGATATGCCGGGGCGTGTTGTCCATCTGTCTGTTTGCATCCTGCTCTTCGCCGCCGGTTTCTACACACTGTTCGTATGGATGCCTGCCTACTTGACGGATATCGTCGACCCGCCGGTAGAGCATGCCCTGCAGATCAACACTCTGGCGATGGTGCTTCTGCTGGTAATGATCCCCGCGGGCGGCTTACTTGCGGATCGCATCGGGGCGCGCCCGGTGATGCTGGCGTCCACAGCACTTCTTGCCGCAAGCGTCTATCCCGTGTTCGTGATCATTGATCATGGAATCATGTGGCAGGCCGCAGCCGCGCAGATCTGGTTCGCAGTTCTCGTAGGCCTCCTGCAGGGGCCGGTCCCCAGCTTCATGGTGAAGTCGTTTCCCATCAGGAATCGGTACACCGCGATCGGCATCAGCTACAATCTGACCCTCGCACTCGTCGGCGGAACCGCGCCGATGGTCGGCACGTGGCTGGTGAAAACGACGGGCGATAAAGCCTCGCCCGCGCTTTATCTCGCGTTGCTCGGCGTGTTCAGTCTGGTAGGGTTGATGCTTCATCGCCAGGACCGAGGCGACTTATCGGCGTCGGCTGTGCGGGACGCAGGTTCAAACCCGCGATGAAAAACATCGTTCTCGATCTCGCCTTGATCGGCATCGGAGTGGTTCTCTTTCTGATTGCGCTCGAGCGACTCTGGCGCACTTATCGGGTGTTTTCCACAACTCGACTCCGCCGCTCGTGGATCACTCTCGGGTTGCTGATCGTCTTCTTCGCGATCGGATACGTGGCTGTGATCGTCCGGGTGGGCAGCGGCGACAGTCTCGAACAGATAGAATCACTCGTCGCGCTGATCTTCTTTGCGGGAAGCATCTTCGTTCTCATCTGCGCTAACCTCTTTCTCGGCACGCTGCGCGAGCGTCGCGGCGTCGAGGAAGATTTGAGGGAGGCCTATGAGGCGCTGGAACAATCCCGACGCCTCGAAGCGATCGGGTTGCTGGCGGGAGGTATCTCTCACGACTTCAACAATTTTCTGATGGCAATCGTCGCTCGTGCCGGAGTGGGAAAGCGTGCCGCGAAAGACGACAGGGTTGTCGAAGGTGAGTTCGAGGCCATCGGCGAAATCGCCGAGAAAGCCGGGGAGCTCACGAGACAACTGCTCCAATTCGGTAGCGCGCAATATCTCAGTCACGATCTCGTCGATGTAGCCGGCCTGATCAACGAGCGACGGCAGCTGCTGGAGAGCGTTCTCGGGGAGGCGGTCGAACTGCGTGTTGATTGTTCGACGGATGCACCTGTGCGCGGCGATGCCAACCAGCTCGAACGTGCCGTACTGAACCTCTGCCTGAATGCACGTGATGCGATGGATGGTGAGGGAACCGTTGAAATCATCGTCCGTGATGAGGAACGGGAGGGGGACGTCGGCGTGGCAATACTATTCCAGGACAGTGGCCCGGGCGTACCGGAAGAGTGGAGAGATCGTATCTTCGATCCGTTTTTCACGATGAAAGCAGGAACTGGTGGAACGGGGCTGGGACTGGCGACGGTCCGTGGCATCGTCCGGAAGCACGGGGGGCACATCGAGTTGGACTCCGGGCCGGAGGAGGCGGCGCGGTTCAGGATCTGGTTGCCGAGCGCGGCGTAGACAGGCTACGGACCGGGCGTCGCGAGTGTTGAAAACGGCGCCGCACCGAGTCCGGAGTCGTTGAAAAGATTCGCCCAGGTCGGGTTTTTCGCGAACCCATAACGTGCGACCGCGGGATTCTGAACCGCCGGGCTCGAGAGAACGATGCTCGTGCCCTCGATCGCGGCTTCGGCCCAATGAAACGTCACGCCGTCGGCAGAAATATCGAAGCCCTGCAGAGGGCCGCCCTCGCTGCGCAGCCCGTCAGCGGTGCCGTCACGGAAGTGGACCCTGAGCGAGGAGCCCTCAACGGTCATGTTCGAGTAGATGGGTCCCGAGTAAGCGATCGTTTGACCGTAAATCCTGCCAAGGGCGACAAGCGCGATTCGCCTCGCGATCTCGTCACGATCGGGGGGATGAACCCCGCCTTGCAGATCAATAGTGGCAACCATGCCGGTGTCGGGTTCTTCAAGGGCGATCACAAACGCCTGTCGGAGCACAGACACCTTCTCCTCCTCCTCTACCGGTGGGTGCGCCGGCAGAGGCGATACCGTGGTTCCCGGTTGCAGGCCGCCGCCGGCCTGGACCTGAACGAAGACAAACGGAAGCGATGCCTGTCCCCAGTCGCTGCGCCAGGATCGGATCACGGCGGGAAACAGTTTCTGGTAGTCGTATGGCGGTGCGGTCTGTTGTCGGAGTTCCCCCTCCCCCTGCCACCATGCGATGCCGCGCACCGCGAAGGGCTGGAGCGGCCGGATGACCTTCTTGTACCACGCGCCCCAACGCCGCTGCTCTTCGAGCAGAGGCGCGACGGCAGGGTCCGGATCATTGGCTGCCGAGTCTGCGACCCAGTTGTGTATGCGGCGGCCTGAGCCCTTCTTTGCGCGATTCAGGATGCCGACAGTGACTCCTTCGAGCGCGGCGCTCAGCTCAACCGCGAAGTTGAACGGAACCGCGCCGGGTCGGTCTCTCCAACGGCGTTTTCTGAACGTGCGAACCTCGGGATGCTGGTCGAGAACCGTGCGCCTGGGGGTATCGATCGCCATGTTTGACTGACCTGCAGCCAGCCACACCTCGCCGATCATGACGTCTTCAACCGTCAGCGTATTCGCGGCTCCCTCGACCGTCAGGACGTAGGGCCCGCCTGCCGGCATCGGAGCGAGGTCGGCTCGCCACGCGCCATCTTCTCCGGCGATTGTCTCTGCAAACTGTCCCGCGATTTGCACCACGACGATTTCGCCGGGGGCCGCTGTCCCGAAGACAGGCACAACCGACTCGCGTTGGATCACCAGTCCGTCGCTGAACGGGTTTGTTGCACGGCGCCCATCGACTACCCGTTCAAATGTAACGAACGAGTCAGCGTCGCGAGGCGCGAACAATACAGCTGCGATGGCGATGGCTGATGTTAAGACGAATGGCACGCGCATGGGGGTCGGTGGACAGGCCTGCGGAAGCTCTGACCGACCTCCGAATACGGGAACGGCGCTCTACAATCTACCTGTCACGACCGTTTCATTGGCTGTCAGCCCCCCCAAGTGGATAGGTCGACTGCGCTTTTTCGCGTGCGAAAGGTCAACGCCCGGATTAGAACAGTCCTCGACCGGCGATGCCCGCAGTTCATCTTCGCCGGGGGAGTGTATCCGATGTTCCACCGCACTGTTCTTTCATTCTCCAGTGTCGCTCTGGTTCTGACCGCGGCCGGCGGCACGCTGATCGATGCCGGTCCTGCCGAGGCGAGACGCCCTACCAATCCGGTTCTGGTACAGGTCACCCACAACACCGAAGGGATGGTCGAGGCGCCGCAGATCAACTCCGAGCGCGGAAACTCGATTGTCTTCGTTTCCGACGGTGACGTGCTCGGACCGGGATCCGCCACGGGGACCAGAGAAATCTACATCTACAGTTCCGACGACGGATTGATCCGACGCATCACCGACAGCGGATCCGGTGAGAGCTTTGAACCCACGCGACTGGTTGACGAGAAACACAGCCCGAGGCTGCCGCTGGTGGCGTTTATCTCGACCGGCGATTTCGTGCCTTCGGTCGGCAACGCCGATGGCAACGCCGAGCTTTTCGGCTGGATCGCCGAAACCGGCGAGTTCCTGCAATTTACCGATACTGCTGCGCCTGTCCAGAACGCGGAGCCCTTTGCGAGTGACAGCGCGAAGTGCATCGTTTTCCGCTCCAGCGGCGACCTCGACAATAATGACGGCTCAGATGAGAGGAATCCGGGTGCCGGTTTCACCAACCCCGATGGAAGCGATGAGGTCTTCAATCTCTGGTTCGGGAACGCGGACTATACCGGCGAGGTTTACACCCAGGTCAGCAACGGTCCGGCGGGGACGATCAGTTCGAAGCCGAAGGCCGCCGGCTTCTGGTTCACGCGTCAGTGTCGCTCCACGGCCTACCAGTCGGATCATGACCAGCTCGGTAACGGTTCGACGGGACAGCATATCTACAACTACACAAAGACTTCCGCGCGGATCGAGCAGCTGTCAGAGCCCGGTCCCGGCAACAACCGCGATCCCGGAATCTCAGCCGCGAGTCCTTTCGCACGGGGCCCTTTTGTCGTCTGGCAATCCGATCATAAAATGATCGGCAACGGACCGAGTATCAGCGATATCTATCGCTTCCGTCTGTTCAAGCCTGAAATCATTCAGTACACCAACGACCCGCTTCCCAGCACAGACGCGACGGTCAGTGACGGCGGCGGTATTGTCGCTTTCACGTCTCAGGCCGAACTGATTGACCCGAGGCGCAGGATTCTTGGCGGAGGTACGCCGCCTTTCAACGCGGACGGGAACCCGGAGGTCTACCGGCTGAAATCAGTCCGGCGCGCTTGGCAGATCACTCAAAGTTCGGGGTGCACCAACGAGCAGGTTACCATGCGGGACAATGGCCGCGCGCTGACTTTCGTGTCCGACTGCGATCTAATCCCCGGTCAGAACCCTGACGGCGTGAAGCAGGTGTTTCACTATTTCGATGTGCATCGAAACGACCCGCTCTACACGGCTTCCGGATGTACCGTTGCTGAGTCGTGCTGCAATGAAGCGAATGGCTGCTACCAGCTCGTCTACGGAGGCAAAGTCCGAATCAAGCGATCGCGCCTGCGCCCGCCCTGGGCCGCCGAAGGCGGCGACTGAGTCGGCGAAGGACAGGCGCTCTCATGCGCCCCCGCGGATCGCCGCCGGTAGTCGTTCCCGTCAGGGCCTCACGGCGCGTACGTAATACAGGCCGTCCTTCGACCCGTGTTGAACGTTGCCGCTGCTGAACTGCATGTAATACACGAATGAGACGGCCCCCGAGGACGTCGTTGCAGACATGTACGACCCTGGGGTCGTTTCGCCGGGGATTGTGGTGCAATCTGCTGAGCTTCCCGTGCACGTGCCGGCACTCGGGTCCACGATGCCGCCTGTCGCAGCGCCGAGCGATGAGCGTCCGGCCAGCTCGTCGCTGGTGGGGAGTCTCCAGTCGCATTCTCCCGCGAAGCAGTTCAGACCGCCGCCGGCGGTATCATTCAGGACGTTGAGGAATTCGGCCACGACTGTTCCGTCGAGATTCCACGGGATGCCCGTCGACCACGTGTAGCGGCCGAACCGATCGTGGATCGAGCCGTCGCTGGTCTTCATCTCCCAGATCAGACCGGTCGCGCACTGCGTGGTCGTTCCGTCGCCGTTCTCGACCCAGTCCGGCGCGGGACCATCCAGACACTCCGGAGGAAGCGGAGGCAGTGTCGTGGTTGTCGTTGACGTTGTGGTAATCGTCGTGGTCGTGACGCTGGTATCGCAGGGGAGATTGACCAGAAGCGCCTCGAATATCCGGCCCTCGTACTCCGCTGTCAGCAAGGCGTCACTTTCGCATGCCGTTCCCACGTTCATGTCCAGCCTTACGATCGCATCTCCAACGGTGGTTCCGGGCCCGCCGGTCACATCGCTCTTCGTCAGTGTCAGGTAGTCGCCCGAGATACTCCAGTTGGCCGGTTTGTTCACAGACCGCTCTTCACCGGTATCGTAGTAGGCTTTGAGTACGAACGTCTGCGATACGTACGGGTCGTCGCCGCCGGGGATATCGAGAAAATCAACGGTTACGGGGACGGACTCGAGGGCCTCCTCGTGGTGCCAGAGTCGATACCCCACGCGTTCCGGGTCGTTCTTGAACCAGCGCCACTTGTATGCGGCAATGCTTCGCTCGTTCCCCGTCCGGGTGACATCGAATGTCATCGACGGGCCGGCCGGCGAGAAGTTCGAGAACTGATAGCCGCCGTAGGCGAACGCGTCGTCCTTGCCGGCGAGTGAGTAAAGGTTGCAGAGCTCGAACTCCTGGTTGTACGTCACGCTGTCCCGTTTCGCGTCTATGTTTACAACGTCCAGGCCCGAGATGTACTGCGAAATCTCTGTCAGGAATATGCCCCCTGCGTCGCCGTTGCAGAACGGGATGGACTGGTCGTAGCCGACGCTGCGCCGGTTCTCGGCAAGCAGGTACCCATCGCTGAGCGGCAGGCGCACGATGTTGTAATTCCCGCTGTCGATCGAGTTGACGGTGATGGTTGTCGTGCCCGGCTGCCAGTCGGGCGTCACCGCGGGGTCCGATCCCGCCTGCATTCGCGAGAAAGAGATCGGCCCGGTCGGCCGCGTTCCCCAGTTGCCCAGCCCGCCTGAGAGGACCGTGATGCCGGGGTCTTCGCCGTACGCCCCGATTCCCATGACTCCGTGGTCCGTGGCCCCGGCAAAGTGTTTGAGTTCGAAATTGTGATGGCCGAGTTCGTGAACGTTTACGCCGATGCTCCCGTAGTTGAACATCGTTCGGGCGAACTTCTCCTGAACGACGGAGGTTCCGGCAATCGAGTAATTCAGGTTTATGTTCGCCTGCGCGCCTGCACCACTGATGTACGAGAACGAGGTATTGAGGACGACGAGTACGGACAGTTCATCGTTGCTCAGCACTCCGTCGAGGTCGGCGTCGTAGCTGTCGAAATTCAGACACGTGGCGGCGATGTCGAGAGCCTCGGGGACCCAGGTCTGCTGCTCAACGACGAAGCTGTCCGAGCCCGATGGCTCGGGGCTGGAGATCTCCGCGACGATAACGCCGTTGTTCGCCGTCCCGCAGTTTTCGACCGCAGGCTGCAGCGCGAAGCGACCGTCGAAGATCTCGTTCCAGTAACTGTTGGCCTGACCCTGGGCATTGCCGAACATGAGGCCTGCCCATTCGTTCTCGGCATCAGGGAGTGTCGAGTTAACGTCGTTGCCGGCGAAGTCGATGATGAGCAGCAGGCTCGGTGCCGCCCAGCTCTGAGCCACACATGCGTTCGTGCAGAAGTCGCCGTCGAGATCGTTTGCGTCGTCGCACTGCTCCCCGTCCAGCGAGTCGAGGATTCCATCGCCGCAAAACGGGTCGCTGCAGTCGGCGCGACAGCTCGAGTCGTCGTAATCGCTGTTCGATGGGCCGTCGTCGCACTGCTCGCCGGTATCGATCACGCTGTCTCCGCAGGCCGCCGCTCGGCAGTCGGTCCGGCAGGCGTCTGCGAGGGTGTCGCTGTTTCCAGCGCCATCGTCGCAGTCTTCACCGTCTTCCACTTCTCCGTTGCCGCAGATGGCCAGCGTGGAGCCGCAGCTGCCGTTCGCCACCCCGTCATCAAACGTGTCGCAGTCCCCAGTGAGCGCGCCGATTCCGTTCGTTGCCTGGCACGCACGGCAACTGGCGCGCTGGCTCAGGCAGGTTGCCAGGCCCGCTGTATCCGACTCGGCTGAGCAGGAGCCGGCGAGCGCTGCTGCGTAATCCACCGCGCTGCACCGCGTCGCGATATCGCCGGCGAACTTGCTGCGGTTCTTGGCGAGGATCCCGCCGGCATTGGCGCTGACGGCGGCGTGGCAGGCGTCGATCATGCTTGCGCCGTCGGTCACTGTCTCGTCCTTGAGCGCGGCCGCCTGACAGGCGTTGAGTAACTTCAGTTCAATCTGCCAGAGCCTGTCAGCCCCCTTGGCGGCGGCGCGCTGGCAGCCTCCGGTCGCCTTGTCGACTCCGACCAGCGGAGTCTGTAGTTCATTGCCAAGGACATCCGTAACAATGCTCTGCGAAGCTGCGACAGCGACGTCGTTGGTGACGCTGACGGGTACGTAGCCGAAATCGGGAGTCGTCCCGCACTTCTTGTCGCTGATCGATTGCGTTCCGTTCCGGGCTTTCGCGACCTTGCCTTTCGGGTCGGCGCTCAGGCAAGACTCGGGGTCCGCCTCCTTGCCTGCTATCGTTACTGCGATACAGACCTGATTCGTTTTGCCCTGGACTTTCGCAACCTTGCTTGCAGCTTTGTGCAATCCTTCGAAGCAGACCTGCTGCGGCCTGGTCTGGACCTGGGCGAATGCTGCTGTGAGCGACGCGCCGACCAGGGCTGGTGTAACGAAGACAGATACGAGAACTCGGCTCATCAGAATTGCTCCGGGGGAGGGCTGGCTACCTCTTAAAAACACAATTTCTACGGCGGCACACAGCGGTGCCTCAGCGGCGATCCCTGGGCTTGAAACGCCGCTGGCGGACCGTGGAGGGGATCCCCTCGCGGCCGCTCTCGTCACCAGAATGCCCGTGTCTGGACATGCTCCCCAACCATCACGCAAACACGCTTCAGACCCGGACTCAATACCCCCTGTGGGTTTGTTACGCAGAGCGGCCGAATCCTCGCTGAGTCGGTCCGTTTCGCGAAAGAAGCGAGAGAGGAATACAACGAGACTCAATCGCCGTGTGTCGCTCCCCCGCCGGGCCGGTTGGCGTTGTCGCTGGCACCCTTGTGGGTGGGGCTGCGGCCAGGCTGTGGCGCTGTGTCGCGGCGCGTGACGACGAGCGTGCGGTGACGAGCCGGCAACGGAGAATAGTCCTTGATACGCGCTCTCGAAGACCCAAAGGTCCTGTTCTCAGAATCCGTGCTCGACGATCCGCGACCGCTCTACAGGCAGTTGCGTCGCGAGGCGCCTTTGTGGCGACTGCCCGACGGCGTGACTTTTCTTGTATGCGACCCGGAGCTCATCGGCGAGATCGCGGCGCGTGCGGAAGACTTTTCCTCCAACCTCGTCAGCATGGTTCGCAGGGGGGCGGATGGGGGCGTGGTAACGCAGGACATGCTGCCCTACCGCGACCCGAACCATGTGCTCGCTGTTGCCGATCCGCCTGATCACACGCGGCAACGCAAAATCCTCCAGTCGGCTCTGAGTGCATCGCGGGTTGCGAGATTGGAGCCGTTCGTGCGCGAACTGACCGATAATTGCCTCCAGCCGATGCTCCGCGATGGCCGAGGAGATGTTGTATCGGGACTGGCAGAGATCGTACCGGCCGCAACGATCTGCCGGCTCCTCGGCCTGCCGATCGAAGAGGCCGGGAAACTGATTCCGCAGGTCATCTCGGTGGGAGCTTTGCTCGATGGACTGGTTGATGATGCCGGGATGCTTCAGGCTGCGGAGGCCGCGGTGGGTCTTTCGGAATACGCGGCGGCGCACCTCGAACGACAGGCGGGAGTGGCCGAAGATCAGCGGGCGGGGATTTTCAACGCCGTGATCAACGCACGGGAGCGGGGGGAGATCTCCACGACAGAGATCGTCGGGGTTCTGATTCAGTTCTTCACTGCCGGAACAGAAACAACCCAGAGTCTGATCGCGACCACGGTTGAACGGTTGGCCCGTGTGCCGCACGAACAGACGCAATTGCGAGAGAATGTCGACGCGATCCCCGCCGCACTCGAGGAGGTGTTGCGCGACGATGGCCCCTTTCAATTCCATTATAGGTGGACGCCGGCCGTGACGACGCTGGCCGGCACGCGAATTCCTGCAGGCAGTCGGCTTCTGCTCATGTGGGCGGCAGCCAACCAGCCGCCGGATACGACGGACGAGGTGCGGGACGCCGACCGGGGAGACAGCACGCACGCGATGTCGGATGCAACTTCGGGAACCGGACGTGTGAGTGCGCACCTCGCCTTCGGTCGCGGTATCCACTTCTGCATCGGCGCGGCGCTGGCGAGAATGGAGGCTCGAGTGGTGATTGAAACGCTGCTTGCCTCAACGCGTTCCTTCACGCTCGACCCGTCGAGTCCGCCGCGACGCCGGCCGAGTATCATGTTGCGGCGTCATGCGTACCTGCCGGTTCTGTTCGAGCGCGCCTAGCGCGGCCGGGACCGCAACAGATCACGAAGAGGCTTCATGCCGACGGTTCGGATGCCGAGCTCCTCTAGTACCGCGCTTCCGCTGTCGCCTCCGTAGAACGTGCGCTCGAACTCCCGGCAGTGCCATTCGTCGGTCATCACGCGGATCTCTTCATCACCGCGGGCGGGGTGGCAGATAAGATAGCTGACCCCTGTCCCGAGCGCGGCGAGTCGTCCGCGATTGTGCTTCGTGCCGTCCCCCGGGGAGAAGTGGAGCGACGCAGCACAGAAACCGTCGAGAACCGGCCAGCCCGCTTCGACCAGATTGTCGACAGCGGTGAGCAGCGGCTCGAGCTCGATGGGGCGGTCGCCGAGGTCTCCAAGGTCTGGCCTCAGCAGGAACACCGGGAGTTCGAACTCGCGAGCGAGCCGCGCGTAGATCTCAGCAAAACGCGGTGCGAAGCAGGTGCCCATGTGCGAGTCCAGATGAGTTACATCGATCCCGGCCTCGAGCGCTCGCTCGATCTGCGCCCGCAGCTCGGCCTCGACGTGGAGCGGGTCTGCCTTCTCCGCGGTCTCCGCCGTGGTCCGCAACAGGCCGCCGTCGGCGTCGCACAGCGATGGCACCGCTGAGCGGCCGAGCACCGGTCCCCAGCGGTAGGCCTCCCATTCGGCATTGAGTGTCAGGTGCACACCGAGGTCGATATCGGGTCGGTCGCGAGCCATTCGCGCGGCCTCAGCGAACCAGGCGCAGGGAACCATCACGGATCCGCACGTCGCCGGGCCGTTGTCGAGCGCCTCGAAAGCGCCGATATTCGCAGCGTGGCACATTCCAACATCGTCCGCGTGCACGATGGCGACCCGATCTGCCTGAGAAAATCCGAGTTGTTCCGCCAGTGTAGGCTCGGTGCCGGCTCCGATCTCTTTATTCATGAGGGGCCTCTTAGCACGGGTCTCGCATCGTGACGATGTCGCGGTTATGTTTCGCGCCCATGGCTCGACTCAATCCGCACTATTCGAAGCTCGTCGCGGGCTACCTGTTCCCCGAAATCGGACGGCGCGTAAGCGCGTTCCAGCAGGCCCATCCGGACGCGAAGCTGATCCGCCTCGGGATCGGCGATGTGGTTCTCCCGCTCCCGGAGGCGGTACGCGAAGCGATGCACTCTGCGATCGACGAGATGGGGACCACCGACGGTTTCCGCGGTTACGGGCCCGAGCAGGGCTACGACTTCCTGCGCGAGGCGATCGCTGAAGGCGATTATCGGAGCCGTGGCGTGACGATCGACGCCTCGGAAATCTTCGTGTCGGATGGATCGAAGTGCGACAGCGGAAACATTCAGGAGATCTTTGCAGCCGATGCGAAGCTCGCACTGCCGGATCCGGTCTATCCGGTTTACGTCGATACCAATGTGATGGCCGGCCGCACCGGTGCTGCGGACTCCGAGGGGCGTTATGACGGCATCGTCTATCTGCCTTGCACGGCGGAAAACGGCTTTCTGCCGGAGCCGCCTGCGGAGCCGGTCGACATGGTCTATCTGTGCTTTCCCAACAACCCGACCGGCAGCGTGGCCAGTCGCGAGGCGCTGACCCGTTGGGTGGATTGGGCGAAGTCCGCGGGGGCGGTCCTGCTCTATGATGCCGCCTACGAGCGTTTCATTACCGAGGAAGATGTCCCTCACTCGATCTACGAGATCCCAGGTGCCCGCGAGGTCGCGATCGAGTTTCGAAGCTTCTCGAAAACCGCAGGCTTCACCGGGACGCGCTGCGCGTACATCGTCGTGCCGTCTGACCTCGAAGGCGAGGCGGGTTCGGAGAAAGTCAAGCTGCAATCCTTGTGGAGTCGGCGTCATTCAACCAAGTTCAATGGGGTCAGCTATCCGGTGCAGCGAGCTGCCGAGGCGGTCTACACGGAGCGCGGCAGCGCGGAAGTGCGCGAGCGTGTCGAGTACTACATGACCAACGCTGCGATCATTCGCGAAGGACTCGCGGCAGCGGGGCTGACCACGTTCGGCGGGGTCAATGCGCCGTACGTCTGGGCAAAGACGCCGGCCGGTTCGACCTCCTGGGACTTCTTCGACCGACTCCTCAACGATGCCCATGTGGTCGGGACTCCGGGCTCCGGATTCGGGGCATGCGGAGAGGGGTACTTCCGTCTGTCCGCCTTCGGCATCCGCGAGCAGGTCGAGGAAGCGGTCGAGCGAATACGGACGCGGTTGGCCTGAAGGGACTTTCGCGGTCAGCGCCGGTCTCGCCGGTAGGCCGTGGCCAGCGAGTCTGCGTATTCGTTCCATCGCAGTCCGGAGTGGGCCTTTATCCAGCGCAGCTCGAGCTCGGGGCGCTCGAGAGACAGGGCGTAGAGTTCCTTGACCAGTTCGAGGTTCTTGATTTCGCCCGTTTTACGTCGCCATCCGCGTTTCTCCCAGCCTGCGGCCCAGCTGTTGATGGTGTCAACGCACAGCTTGCTGTCCGTCCAGACGACGGCCTCCCGGCCCTTCGGCACCATGCAGTAGCCGGCGATCAACGCGGTCAGCTCCATCCGGTTGTTCGTTGTGTGCGGCTCATGGCCGCAGTCCTCGGTGATGATCCGGTTCTCGGTCACATAGACGGCTCCCCAGCCGCCCGGCCCCGGGTTCGGTTCTGCGGCGCCATCGGTGAAGACCCCACTGATCGGTCCCTCTGTGTAGCGAGCGAGAACCTCTTCGACAGTCAGGTCCTGTTCTCGGCTTTGTCGCGGTCCTCTCGGCATGGTCTCCCTGTCTCCTCTGGCCCGGTAGTTGGCTGCGGTAGCGGGCGTCGGCACTGAAGCCGTATCGCGGACGCGAATGCTACACGATGCGCTCGGGAATGCACCGCCGCGCAGTCCGGATTGGCCTGTCACTTCCGCAAAGTCGGGCCGACAGGCATGACTGAGACCGGAGGAAACGATCCATGGGAGCCGAACAGGAAAAGTCGACCGTTTATCGAATCATGGGTGTTGAGCTGTCACCGTACTCGGTGAAAGTGCTTTCGTACTTTCGGTACAAGCAGATCCCTCACCAATGGATCGTTCGCGGAATCGAGCAGCAGAAGGAGTTCGAGAAATACGCCAGGCTGCCGCTGATCCCGCTGGTTATCACGCCGGAAGACACCGGTATGCAGGACTCGACCCCGATTCTGGAGAAGATCGAGGCCGTCCATCCGGAGCCCTCGATTCATCCTCCGGACCCGGCGGCGCGGTTCATCTCGGCTCTCATCGAGGAGTTCGGCGATGAATGGGGCAACAAGTGGATGTTCCATTTCCGCTGGGCGCGCGAGGTCGATCAGGTCAGTGCGGCCGGACGGCTGGCCTGCATCATGATGCCGCAGGCCGGAGAGTCGGACCTGGCCGGGCTGCGGGAGCAGATCCGCGAGCGCATGACGGGTCGCGTCTGGTTCGTCGGTTCCAGCGAACAGACAGCGCCGCAGATCGAGGCTTCGCTGCATGAAGCGCTCGCGCAGCTGGAGACCCACCTGTCCGACCGCAGCTACCTGTTCGGCGGGCGTCCTGCATTCGGCGACTTCGGTCTGTGGGCGCAGATCTACAATGCGTGGACCGACCCTACCGTCGGTGCGTTTATTGACGGCCGTTACCCTGCCGTGCTCGCGTGGCTGCAGCGCATGCTCTGGCCCCGGGATGAGGGGCCGTTCGAGAGCTGGAGCGAACTGTCATCGACGCTCGGACCGTTCTTACAACGCCAGGCGGGAGCACTTTTCCTGCCGTGGTCGGTCGCGAATGCCGAGGCGATCGCCGCAGGAAGCGACGAGTTTTCGGTGGTGCTCGACGGGCAGGAGTGGACGCAAAAACCCCAGAAATACCACGCCAGATCGCTCGCGGCATTGTGTGAGCGCTACGCGGCCCTCGATGCGGCGGATCGAAACACCGTCGACGCCGCGCTCGAACCGCTCGGGTGCCTGGGGGCACTGAACGGCTGAGCCCGACGTCGACGGGGCAGCAAGGCCTGAGCGCCCTGTCGGCGCTCTGAAACTGGCGGCGCGACAACCGACCCGCGAGACCGGCCGAACCACCCACCGGCACCACAACCACAACCCCACCGCGCTCGAGCCGTTGGCCCTGAGCGCGGAGCGGGGACCACCGTAGACTTGTGACAGCTGCCGACGCGGCCTTGTGAGCCCCCCCGCCGCTGCCGCTCATCCGACCTGCGCGAGCCGATCCCGCGCAGTCGGTGCCGCGCCACGAGGATGAAGCTTAGAACAGTTCGGGTGGCTGCCGCAGCATGCCGCGGAATTCATAACATCGGTGGCATGATCGCCAAGTGGATAACGTTCTGACGATTCGTCCATATCATCTATGTTTGAACTGGAGCGCCTGGCTGGCGGCGGCTGTTTTCGGTCATTCGCGCCTGAAATCACCCCTCCCCGCCTGTGCACACAACTCGAATCCGAGGTCCATGGCTTACCAGACGAGGCCATAACATGTTATGGGCACGGACATGCGAAAAGGGCCCAGACGAGCGGTGCTCGATGATGCCGGGCGGGCGTGGATGCTGTCCCGCCAGCTGGCCGAGCTGCGCGAAGAACGAGACCGGCTCGAGCAGAAGATCCGCAGACTGGAGCGCGAAGAGACAGACGCGACCAGTCGTTTCGATGCCTCTTATCAACGAGCGCTCGAAACGGCCGGATCCAACGGCAACGCCCTCGAAGACGGCGACGCCGAGCGCTCGCTGTCTGCAGGGAAACTCCCGCACCGGGTGCTGATGCGAATGCGTGCGGAGCCGGACAGGCTTTTCACGGCTGCGTGGTTGCAGGAGGAGCTGGGAGTCGAGGACGTCCAGCAGGTCAGGACGGCTCTCGCCCGCCTCGTGGCGAAGGGGCTTGTCCGTCGCACGGACGTCAAGGGGGAGTTTGCGATCTGAGTGCCGTCGGGTTCAGATCCCGAGAGTGAAGCCGAGCTGCGGGCCCTGGATGAATCGGTCAATCCCGGTGAATCCCTGGGTTCGTCGATCATCGAGCCGCGAGACGCGATAGCCGAGCTGCAACTCGAGGCGATCGGCCGGCCCGACAGTGCGACCGATTGACCCGACCAGATCCCAGCTGACATCGCCGGCATCCGTAGCGCGGAGTCCGCGAGCGTCTCCGCGCAAGGCCACGGTGCATCGTCTCGCAAGGTCACCGAGGAGTTTCGTCCCGCGTGCCACCGGCGATGAAGGCTCCAGCCCCCGACGGTCCCTGGAGAACCGGCGGCCGGTGAGAATGAGCCGCATGCTCAAAGCGGTGTCGTCGCTGTTGTCGCCCTCGAGGGCTGTCAACGAGTAGCCGAGCGCGACCTGTTCGGTGGCGATGAAGGAGGCCAGTGACAGGCTCTCCGATCGGCCGCCTGCCCGCCCGAGCTGTGCGAGATCAGCCGGGGCCAGTCTGGCGTAGGAGGGGGTCAACTCGCCCCAGCGCTCGGCGCTGCGCCAGTTCCGGGCGAGCTGGCCGAAGTTATGGATCGTGGCCGCTACAACCGGCCCTTTACGGCTACCACTGAAATCTGCGGAATGGGCACGGACATCCTGATCGACTGCGACAGACCGGGTTTTGCCCTTGATGCGGAAGGGGGCGGTTCGGGTTCGCGCCGATGTGTGGCCGCTGGGGGCAATCTCGAGTGCGGGAACAGAAAGCGTCGACCGAAGGTTTATCGCGGCGGCTTCCGCCGGTAACAGCAGCATGCAGACGGCAAGTCCTGACCAGAGGACTGCCTGGATGCCGTAGGAAAAAGTCGGTCGCCTCGCCACTCCGTTGCTACCCCGCACCCCGATGAGACCCCGCAGGAGCGGGAAGACCGGGTTTGCGTCTTGTTCGCAGAGAGTCAGCGATGTCGGGCCGTAGCGGCTCGGGCGGCTGTGCGAAAAGACGTTGAATTCTCAGTGTACCGCGTTCCCGTAAGGCGCGCAGCCTTTTCAGGCCTGCGATCCCCCACTTTTTCGATTCGGTGGCGCGTTGCTGGACAGCATGCGTGTTCGCTGGCACACCCGGTCGGCGAGGCCGGCTGCGAAGCATGACGCCATGAATGACAGGATTCGTAACGAGATCGGTGAAAGATACGCCCCTGGGCTGACATGCTTTTCAGGAGCTGACTCCGACTGGGCGGAGTTCGTGATGAGCAGCTGCCATTCGCTGCGCAGCGGCTATACGCCGCACCTGTCGGTACGAAACGGACACCTGCAGAATTTTCTCTACCTCGTTAACGAGCGCAGGGCGCCGGCTATCTCGTGGGATCTCGATGAGAGGCTGGTTCTGGCGGATGGAGGAACCGTCTCGGTTCAGTGGCTCGGCCTGGCAGACGCGCAGTCGGACAGCCCGGTAGTCCTCGTTCTCCATACGCTGTGCGGGAGCGCGGATGCCCTGGCCCGTCAGATCCGATCCCTGCATGCCGGGCTCAACGAGCGATCCGGGCGACCGTGGATCATCGCCGCCTGCAACCGCCGCGGCCACGGCGACCTTGAACTCACGGCTCCGGTTGTCAACACGATGGGCTCGACTTCGGACCTCAGGGTGCAGATCGCGGCGATCTCCGCATGTCGCCCCGGTGCTGCGCTGTACGGCGTCGGGGTTTCGGCCGGCTCCGGCCTCCTGGTCCGTTACCTCGGCGAGGAGCGCGAGTCTTCTCGACTCGGTGCCGCCGTCGCGCTCTGTCCGGCATACGATCTGCGCGATGCCTTTGATCACGCGGACCCGCTGTACGACCGCTATCTCACGCGGAAATCGGTGCAGTTTTTTCTCGAGCGGAACGAATCGATGCTGGGCGACGTCGCCGGCTATCGGGATTGTGCTCGCGCATCGACTCTTACCGATTTTCATCGCCGGCTTTACCCGCTCGCGGGTTACTCGAGCGAGGACGAATACTTTCACCACTCCAACCCCATGGCAGTAGCGGACGATGTCACCGTTCCGATGCTGATCGTGAACGCGACGGACGATCCGGTATGTTCTGCACGAAATGTCTACGCCAACCTCGGACGTTTGCGCAGGCTGGAGCGAGTAACGCTCGCGCTCACTCGCTATGGCGGCCACTGCGGTTTTTTCGACCGTGCGCTCAGCTCGGGCAGCTGGGTGGACCGTTTGTCCGCCGAGTATCTGGCCGCGGTGCATCTCGAGCTCGGTGATGCCCGAGATTGATTCTCCGCGATGGGTCGCGGGTCGGTGTGCCATGGGCATGAGACTCAGCGCGTCCGGCATGACAGAACAGAAAGACGGTGTTCGACTCGCTTGATCATGTAATTGTCGCGGTGAGCGATCTCGATTCAGCGGTGGCAGACTATCAGCGGCTGCTCGGCCTCAAGATGTCGTGGCGTGGATCCCATCCGGGCGGCGGCACCGCGAACGCGTTGTTTCGGCTCGATAACACGTACGTCGAGCTGCTCGCGCCGCAGTCGCCGGGCCCTGACGCAGAACTGCTGCAGTTCTGGCTGGATGTGCGCGGAGAGGGACCGCTGGGCTTCGCCTTCGGGGCAGACGATCTCGCCGCAGTGCATGACGAGCTGGCGAAGCGCGGTCTCGAACCGGGCTCGATCGAGCCGGGACAGGGCCGTGACAGTCGGAGCGCGGTCGAGCGTATCTGGCGAACCAGCCGGCTTTCACCTGTCGCCACGCGTGGGATCTTTACCCAGGTCATCGAACATATCTCCGACGCGAGTCTTCTACCTCGCGCGCAGCCAGTGGACCCGGCGCGGCCCGGGGCTTCCGTTCACGCGCTTGACCATACGGTGATCCGCTCACCGGATGCGGATGCTGCCCGTGCTCTGTACGGCGACGGGTTCGGACTTCGTCTGGCGCTCGATCGCAGCTTTGAGCAGTGGGGAATGCGCCTGCTCTTCTTTCGAGTCGGAGGTGTGACCGTCGAGGTCGCGTGCGCGCTCGAGGGCGCGGAGCGCCCTGATGCTGTGGCCGGCGAGATCGATGAGCAGAACCCGGCCGAGGACCGTTTCTGGGGGCTGTGCTTCCGCGTGCGGGATCTCGAAGCCGCCAGGCAGAGATTGAGCGGCTCCGGCGTGGAGATCTCCAACGTTCGCGATGGACGCAAGCCCGGTACGCGGGTGGTAACCGTCCAGTCCTGCACGCATGGGGTCGCAACGCTGCTGCTCGAACGTGAGGACGAATCACAATGACGATAAAAGCGAATCGGACCAGGGCCGTGGGGATCTCCTCACCGTACGATCGAGCCATCGCGTTTGCGGTCTCGATGAGTCTCCTCGCGGTTGCGGGCTGCTATCGGGCTGCGGCGGTCGAGGCCCTCGTACCCGTCGGCGGTGAGTTTCCGCAATGGTCAATGAAGGACCAGGAGGGAAGACAATGGAGCTCCGCCGAACTCAGCGGGCGCCGTTATCTGCTCTGGTATTACCCGAAGGCCTCGACACCGGGTTGAACGCGAGAGGGTCGCGCGTTGCGCGATGTCTATCCGCGATTCGAGGCACGCAAGGTCGCTGTCCTGGGTGTGTCGTTCGACAGCCCGAAGAGCAACGCGGAGTTCGCCGAGGACGAGCAGTTTCCCTTCGCGCTGCTGTCCGATGGCGATCGTGCACTGGCCGTGCAGGTCGGTGCGGCCGATGACGTGCGCCAGATGTTCTCACGCCGGATCTCTTATCTGGTCGACGTGGACGGGAAGGTTCTCCATGTCTACACGAAGGTCGATCCCGCAACCCACGCCGAGACCGTCCTGAAGGACCTCGAATCGATCGACTGAGCGCTGCGGTTCGGCGCTTTCGCGGCGCTCAGCGGTTGGCCGGTACGATCGGGTACGCCTGGCCGCCATCGGAGGGATATGCGGCGCCGCTCGGATCCCCGAAGGCGTTGCCCCCCGGGTTGGACGGGGAGTAACCGCTGCTGCTCGAATAGTAGCCGCGGTTGATGGGGGCGCCGGTATCCGGCGTGGAGTAGTTGCTGTACGCGCCGCCGTTATCCGCAGACTGTCGGCGTTCGTCACGCAGCTTGTTCATCTGCCGGATCTTCCGGTTGGTCGCGCTCTCGGGAACCGGATCGGCGGCCGCTACCGGCTCCGCAGACTGACAGCCGAGGCCGATGAGAAGCGCGCAGGAGACCAGAAATCGCATGCGTAATCGCTACCACGCAGCATGCCGGTGGGCAAGGTTATATAACCGTCCACCCGAGCGGGTAGAGCGATCCCGGCTCTGCGCGGGCGGGCCCGATGCGCGGCAGATTCTGTCAGTGATCGCGCTGGTGCCGGGGGCGGGAATCGAACCCGCACGGCCGCAAGGGCCAGGGGATTTTAAGTCCCCTGCGTCTACCAGTTCCGCCACCCCGGCCCGGAATCACACGGTTATCATGTGGGGGCTCGCAGAGGCGAACCCGTGGGAGCGACCTCGATGCGCAGTCCGACCCCGCAGGTGAAGAACAGCCGCGGTGCTCGCAAGCTCGAACACCGCTGCGTTCGTCGCCGGGAGGTGTGAGAGGGGGACGGTGGAGGCGGCGAGCGGATTCGAACCGCTGAATGGAGGTTTTGCAGACCTCTCCCTTAACCACTTGGGTACGCCGCCGATAAGTTGAAGTCTTAGATTCTAGCCTGTGAAGGGCTGCCGTTCCACCGAGATGTTGACCGAGAGTATCGCAGCAGGCGGTCTGCGCCTCAAATGCTGCCCGGATATCGGTCAACTTTCGCGTGTTATCCCCTGAATTTCACGGCTTTGACCTGCCACAGCCTTGTCGATACCCGGCGCTCCGCTAAGATGCCGGGTTTCCAACTCCACGGAGGTCAGTTCTGTTGCACAAGATTGCCGTAATTGCCGGAGACGGCACCGGTCCCGAGGTAACCCGGGAGGCGGTGAAAGTACTCGAAGCAGCTGCCAGGACATTCAGTTTCGATATCCAGCTCGAGGATTTCGACTACGGCGGAGACCGCTACCTTTCGACGGGGGAGGTCCTGCCGGAAGATGCCGTCGAGACGTTGCGAGGGTTCGATGCGATCCTGCTCGGCGCCATCGGTCACCCGGACGTCAAACCGGGGATCCTGGAGAAGGGGATTCTCCTGCGGCTTCGATTCGAACTTGATCTCTACATCAACCTGCGACCGGTCAAGCTCTACCTCGGGGTAGAGACGCCTCTGAAGGACAAGGGCCCCGAGCATATTGATTTTGTCGTCGTTCGTGAGAACACCGAAGGCCTCTACGCCGGCGCCGGCGGATTTCTCAAACAGGGCACGCCCGACGAGGTCGCGGTCCAGGAATCCGTGAACACGCGCAAGGGGGTTGAACGGTGCCTGCGCTACGCGTTCGACTACACGCGCAAGCGCAACCGGGAGAAAACGCTCACGCTCTGCGGCAAGACCAACGTCCTGACCTATGCGTTCGATCTATGGGAGCGCGCGTTCAACGAGATCGGCGATGCGGACTACACGGACATCAAACGTGACTACGCTCACGTCGACGCGACGTGCATGTGGATGGTCAAGAACCCGGAGTGGTTCGACGTCGTCGTCACCGACAACATGTTCGGAGATATCATCACCGACCTTGGAGCGATGATCCAGGGCGGCATGGGCATCGCCGCCGGCGGCAACATCAACCCCGAGACGGTTTCGATGTTCGAGCCCATCGGCGGATCGGCTCCGAAGTATACCGGCAAGGGCGTCATCAATCCGATGGCTGCAATCTCGGCCTGCCAGATGATGCTGAGTCATCTCGGCGAAGATGCGGCCGCTGAGCGAGTTGAGCAGGCGATTGTGCACGTCTTGAGCAAGAAACTCGAGTCGATGCAGGCCGGAAAGATGGGATACTCGACGTCGGAGGTAGGTGATCTGGTCGCGGCGCTGGTTGCCGATCCGGCCTGAGCGACCCAGTCTGCGCGATACCGTCTGACCGTTACCGTCGTCAGCGTGCGAGCAGTCGCTCTACGACCTCACCGCCGACCATGTGGCGCTCGACGATCTCGACCACGTCTCCGGCGGTGACGGGGGAGTACCAGACGCCTTCCGGGTAGACGACCACCGTGCACCCGCCTTCGGGGCAGACGCCGAGACATCCGCTGTCGGTGATGAAGACGCGGGTCGTGAGTCCCCTTGCCTCGCGGGCACGTCTGAGTGCCGAGGACACATCCGTCGCCCCCGAGCGCCCGCAGCTGGGCATGACGCTCACCGACGGGCGTCGATTTCCGCAGACGAAAAAGTGACGTTCCGGCTGAATCATTTCCGCGGGCTGGCGTCCCGGCACGACTCATCGGTCGCCGGGGCCTCGGCTGCGTGAACACGGAACGCGCAGGGTTCTCCCTTCGCGAACCGTTGAAGTAGTGGTCCCATGACCCGGTGTTTACGCCGGATCGCGGTGCCGTAGCGCTCGACGTCCTCTGCGCTGTCGCGTGGTTCGAACGATACGTCGTGGGGGCCCGTGCCGAAGTCGAGGGATCCACGCCGCGTTGCTCGTACGTTGCGTACCCAGCTACGGTCACGGCTGAGGCTGCCGATCCACAGTTCGCCGTCAATGACCGCAAACCACAGCCGCGTTTGATAGGCCTTCCCCGACTTGCGGCCGTAGTGGGTCAGGGTGACCTCCCTGGTCGCAGGGTTGACGCCCAGCTCTTTGATCAGATCCGCGATGCACGGACGTTAGGCGCGGCGCGAAAGTTTGTCCACCGCGGGTCTGCGGGCCGCGGCGCACTGGAACGCGGAGCGCAACGGCTCTTTCGAGGGATTGCCGATCAGTCGGCAGCCGCGACATGGTACCTGCCGCGCTGTGCCTTGCGGCGCGCAAGCTCGCCGGCGACGCCGATCACGACGAGCAGGGCTCCGGCCACCGCGGTTGATGCCACCTCGATGTTGTCTGCTTCCTGAGCGGCGACGGCGAGCCTCCGCACTTGCGGACTCGTCGCCCAGTAACCGAGCGCGATCCAACTCAGGATTACCCGTCCCCTGCCCTTTGCTCCGCGCTGAAAACTCGCGACGGTCGAGATGAGCAGGCCGGCCGCGCCGAAGAAGAAGGCGGCTACCAGCAGTGTCGGAGCAACGGCCAGGCTCGGCTCGGCACCCGAGAGAACCTGTCGCTCATAGTGTACGAGGCCGAGGAGCACGGCTCCCGTGGTCATCAGCAGGCGATTGCCGATCGCACCGCCACGCTCACCGATGGCTTCGCGCGATTGCCACAGTGCGATAACTGCCGCAGCGGATGTCGCGATCACGCCATCCCCGCCGCGCGTGATCTCGAAACCGACGCCCGCGAATGCGCAGAGCATCAGGATGAAGCCGATCATCTCGCTGCCACGCAGTCGCCTGCGCAGGGCCGCGATGAAAGTACGCAGGAAAAATGGAAATCCGATCGCCAGCACGGCAAGACACGCGGGCAACAGGACGAAGAATACATAGATCCAGCGGACTGTCTGGGGTGACGCCGCCATGCGCGTCAACAATGCCGGTCCGTACGCTGCAGACGCGCTCGCGGCGACCAGCTGCGCGAGGAGCTCGCCACACAGCAGGACGCCTGCCATCCCGAGAACGGCAACGAAAAAAATCCGGGCGTCGCCGAGAACCGGCGTGTGGGCGCCGACCGGGCCGCCGCGTCCGCTCATGCCGGGGGCCTCAGTCCTCGGAGCCGTCATCGAACTCCGCAGGCGTCAGGCACGTCATTGACAGCGCGTGCACCCTGGAGGTCATCTCTTCGGTAAGGATCTCGTAGACGCGGCGCTGGCGGGCAACCTGGTTCATCCCTTCGAATTCGGCTGCAACGAGCAACACTCGGAAATGACCGCCACCCGACGCTGCGCCGGCGTGGCCGGCATGCGCGGCGCTCTGGTCTATGACATCGACAAAGGTCGGCGTCAGGGCGTCTGCAAGTTTGGTGTGAATCAGATTACGCGTATCGGACGTGTCCATCCTCCCTAGGATGTGGCAACCTGAACCGATGGGCAACTCCGGCACCACGGACACGACTCCGGGCCCCGATGCCGCGGACCGCGAACCGGGGGTCGTTCTGTGTTCCGACCTCGATGCCGAGCAGGGAACGCGCGTCACAGTGCTTTTACAGGCGATGGGCATCGAGCCTGCCGTCCTGCAGCGGCCCGGATCGACGCGATTCGAGGTGCGGGTCCACGAGGGCGAGGCCTCTGCCGCGCGGGCGCTGCTGCGCGAGGAGTTTCCCTACGGTTTCTCGCCCGGCGTGGATCAGATCCCGCCTCGCCCGACGGACGACCCTCGCATCTCCGCGCCGTCCGGTTGGTTCGGCCGCGGAGGTGAGATCGTACTGCTTCTCGTAGCAGCCTGCGTCGGCGTCTACGCCTATGCACACCTCGGGCTCGAGGGCGGCAGTCGTTCCCGCCTGCTGGAGGCCGGCGCGGCGAGCTTTCCCCAGATTCAGCAGGGGGAGTACTGGCGACTGTTGAGCGCCGTATTTCTTCACTTCGGCAGCATTCACCTTCTGACCAACATGGCCACTTTGCTTGTCGTCGGCCCGCCGCTGGCGCACCTGATCGGTGCGCGACGGTTCGCCGTCATCTTCATCCTCAGCGGAATCGGCGGGAATCTGCTGTCTCACGAGATGACGCCGTCGCTGGCGCTCAAGGCCGGAGCGTCGGGAGCGATCGCTGGTGTGCTGGGGGCGCTTGGTGGACAGGCGCTGAGACCTCGCGATACGCGTTACAAGAACTGGCAGGTGCTCGGCGCGCTCGCCGCCGTCTACGGCCTGCTGATCGGTTTCGGACCCGGCCGCGACAATACCGCCCACCTCGGCGGATTTCTCGCCGGCCTCCTGCTCGGCCGAATCAACCCGCCGCTGCCTGAGTCGACTCCGCGAGCCGTTGCTCCAGGACCGCCACATCCGCCTCGGTGAGCGTGAAGTAGGTAGCCTCGGGGTGATGGAACACCAGGGCGCTGACCGACGACTCCGGGTCCATCATGTACCCTTCGGTCAATTCGACTCCGATCGCGCTGCGGACATCGAGCAGTCGGAACAGCTCTGCCTGGTCCTCCAGGCGCGGACACGCGGGGTAGCCGAAGGAGACGCGCACGCCCTGGTAGCGAGCCTGGAACAGGTCCTGGCGGGTAAGAGAATCCGCGTCTGCAAAGCCCCACATCGCGCGGATTTTCCGGTGCAGGAGCTCTGCCATCGCCTCCGCGCCCTCGATGGCAAGCGCCTGGACAGTGTGCGACTTGAGGTACTCGCCCTCCGCCTTCAGCCGCTCGGCGATTTCTCGCACGCCCGGCCCGATCGTCGTGGCGAGCATGCAGACGTAGTCCTCGCGGCCGCTTTGCTCTGAGCTGACGTAGTCGGTCAGGCACAGTCCGCCGTCGCGTTGCTGCCGGCCGAACTCGAAGCCGCCGAGCTCCTGTGAGCCGTCAGGGCTGAGCAGCACCAGGCGCTCTCCGCGAGCCGCTGCGCGATAGAATCGATAGCAAGCCGAGGCGAGCACGTCATTGCGTGCGAGCAGCTCGTTCTCAACGGCCTCGACCGCAGCCTTGAGCTCGATCGCCTTGGGATCCTGTCGCTCCAGCGCGTCCGCGAGCTTCCCCTTGAAGCCGAGATGCCTGGTATACAGCATCGTGGGGTTGATCAGCTCGAACACTTCGGCGAGGTCATGGTCGGCGATGATATGGGCCTTGAGATCCGGAGGTCGCGGAATGATGTTGTCCCGCCGGATTGTCGGCGCCACGAAGCTCTCTTGCTTCGCTTCGACCGGTTTTGCGGCCTTGCGCTGGGCCGCGGCCTCGAGCTTCTCCCGTTCCGCCGCGAGCTCGACCTCGAGCGCCGTTCTCGACTCCTCGTTGCCAAGCTTCTTTGCCAGGTCGAGGCCTGTCATCGCGTCTTGCGCGTAGGCGACGAGGCCGTTGTACTCCGGTGCGATCCGCAGTCGCGTGAACCGGCTCGACAAAGCCGCCCCTCCCACCAGGATCGGGCAGTCGATACCCTTGGCCGCCATATCCCGCGCGGTGATCACCATCTGCTGCGCGCTTTTGACCAGCAATCCGGACAGCCCGATCGCATCCGGCCGATGCTCCTCGTGGGCCGCGATCAGGTCTTCAGGTGGAACCTTGATCCCGAGGTTGATCACTTCGTAGCCGTTGTTGGAGAGGATGATCTCGACGAGGTTCTTGCCGATGTCGTGTACATCGCCCTTTACGGTCGCCAGGACGATGCGTCCACGGATCGAACTCTCGCTCTTCTCCATGAACTGTTCGAGGTGGGCGACCGCGGTTTTCATCGCCTCGGCGGACTGCAGCACCTCTGCAACGATCATTTCGTTGTTGTTGAAGCGCCGACCCACCTCGTCCATGCCGTCCATCAGCGGGCCGTTGATGATCTGAAGCGGCGATTGCGTCTTGCGCTTCTCGTCGAGGTCCGCGATCAGTCCTTCCCTCGAGCCCTCGATCACGCACAGAGACAGCCGCTCGTCGACGCTCAGCGTGGCGCGCTCGTCCTCGCTGGGGCCTCGCTTCTGATCGGCAAAATGACCGGCAAAGGTCGCGATCGGGTCCTCCCCGCGCCACCAGATCAGGTCGTCGCAGAGCTTGCGCTCTTCGTCCGAGATCCGGCTGTAGGGGGCGAGCAGTTCGGCGTTGACGATTGCGAGGTCGAGTCCGGCTTCCACACAATGATGAAGGAAGACGCTGTTGAGGACCTCTCGACCGGCCGGCGGCAATCCGAACGATACGTTGGAGATGCCGAGCACGGTCTTCGCGCGCGGCATCGCGGCCTTGATGAGCCGGATGCCTTCGATGACCTCGACGCCGGAGCCCGAATAGTTCTCGTCGCCCGTGCCGACCGGAAAAACGAGCGGGTCAAAGATGATGTCTTCGGGTTCGAGCCCGTATTTGCCGGTCAGCAGGTCGTAGGAACGCTGCGCGACCTCGAGTTTGCGCTCGCGGGTCACAGCCTGGGCCTGCTCCGGGTCGTCGTCGATGCAGCCGACCACGACAGCGGCGCCGAACCGCCGCAACAGTGGCGTAACATGCTCGAACTTCTCCTCGCCGTCCTCGAGGTTGATCGAGTTGACGATGGACTTGCCCTGAAGGTGTTTGAGCAGCTCCTCGAGCACGACCGGGTCTGTCGTGTCGACCATCACCGGCGCCTTGACCTTCTTGACCAGCAGGTCGACGAAGCGGACGGCGTCCGTGAGCTCGTCACGGTCGGGATCCTGCAGACAGACATCGACGATGGCTGCGCCCTTGCGCACCTGCGCCCGTCCGATCTCTGCGGCCTCGTCGAATTTTCCCTCTGCGATCAGTCTCTTGAACTTCCGGCTGCCGAGTACGTTGGTCCTCTCTCCGACAATGACCGGACGCTTCTCATCGTCGATCTCATAGGCCTCGATGCCGGAGACCGTGCATCGTCGCGGCGGGTCGATCGCGCGAGGCTGTCTGCCCTGCATTGCGGCGGAGATCCGGCCGATGTGGTCCGGCACGGTGCCGCAGCAACCGCCCACGAGGTTGACCCAACCGTTGTTGGCGAACTCGGACAGCTTCGCGGCGAGCATCTCGGGTGTCTCGTTGTAGTTGCCGTCCTCGTCGGGGAGACCGGCATTGGGAATGCATGCAACGGGGAAGCGGGAGAGCTCGGCGAGCGTCCGCAGGTGATCGGTCATGAAGTCCGGGCCTGTTGCGCAGTTGAGCCCGATCCAGAGCAGATCGCGATGGGCGAGCGAGATGTAAAGCGCTTCTACATCCTGTCCCGCCAGCAGGGTTCCCATCGTTTCGACGGTCCCCTGCACTGCGACGGCTGCGTGGGTTCCGAGCTCCGCATTCGCGCGATCAACGCCCTCGAGAGCGGCTTTGATGTTCAGCGTGTCCTGGGATGTCTCGATGAGCAGGAAATCGCTGCCCCCCTCGATCAGGCCGACCGCCTGCTCGTGGAAAGAAACCGCAAGCTCCTCCCAGGTGATGCCGCCGGTTACCGAGATGGTCTTGGTCGTCGGACCGATCGAGCCGGCGACGAAGCGGGGGCGCTCCGGCGTTTCGTAATCATCGGCCGCGCGGCGCGCGATCTGCGCGGCAAGTCGGCTGATCTCGCGGGCACGCGGCCCGAGTCCGTACTCGTCAAGCACCACCGAAGTCGAGCCGAATGTGTCGGTTTCGATGATATCGGCACCGGCTTCGAGAAAGCTCCGGTGTACCTGGTCGATCGCGTCAGGGCGCGTGATGACAAGGTTCTCGGTGCAGCCCTCGTACTCCGGGCCGCCGAAATCCTCAGCGGTGAGGTCGAGGCCCTGGATGGTCGTTCCCATGGCCCCATCGAGGACGAGTATCCTCCGGGAAAGCGCTTCCCGTAGTGCCCTGGCGCGTTCTCTTGTTCGCTCTTGGTCGGTCATTGGTCCACCGTTAAACACACTAGGGTAGCGCAAACGCCCCGAGCCCCCAACAACAGTGCGCGCCGGCAGACCCCACCTCTGGAAGTTCTCGATGACAGGGCCCGAATTGCGGACCCGGTGCGGATCCGCTGCGATTCCGGCCGCATGCCTGACCGTGCTCGTGACGGTGCTGCCGGCCGGCATCACGGCGGCGGGGGCACAGACAGACAGCGGCCCTGCCCGCCTCGGTCCCGCCAATGACACGGAAGAATCGCCGCCCGGCGCCGCCCAAAGGCCGAAGCCCGAGGACGCTGCTGCGCCGAGGGGAATCCGGTCTCGACCGGGGGATCCCCCACCCGGGACGGTGATCAGCGCCGAAAATGTCGACTCGTACGACCGGTTTCTGGGCCCGTCGATGCGCTGGGCCATAGAACGGGGGATGAAGATGGAGGTCATCGCCCCGAGGCCGATCCCGCTCGAACCGGCACGCTTGCGTGCGACCGAGAAGTACGCGCCACAGGCGAGGCTCTCGGCAGACAAGCTCCAGGTCGAGAACTACGTGGCCGGGCTGCCTTTTCCCCTCGTCGACGAGAATGACCCGGACGCGGCGGTCAAGCTGATGTTCAACTTCGAGAATCGCATCCTTGTGGACGATCTCGATGCCCGAAATTTCGATTGCGACACCGGCTCGATCGGTACCGACGGCCCCATGCGTGTGGAGAGGCGATTCATCCTCGGACACTTCCGCCGCCTGTATCATGTCGGGCGTCTCTATCATGAGCCCATCCACACCTGGCCGACGCCGGAAGGAATCCGTTACCGCGAGGCGCTGTATCCGATCCTCGAGCCGTTCGACCTCAAGGGCGTCGGGATCACCTACAACCGCTACCTTGCGCCCTCGCGCCAGGACGACAGCTGGCTCTATTACCCGTTGCTCAAGCGGGTGCGGCGCCTGTCGACCGCCGCGCGCTCCGAGGCGCTGTTCGGACAGGATACCGATATCGACAGCTACGGGGGGTTTGCCGGCAGCCCGGCGTGGATGGTGTGGCGGATGCTGGGCCGCAAGCGATTGCTGGGTTCGCTGCACGGGCGGAACTTTCCAGCGCGCTGGGGCCCGGGAAGCGCCGACTTCATGTTCGACGACACATGGGAGCCCCGCGACGTGTACGTGATCGAGGGACGATCCCGTCTGCCGGGGTACGCGTACTCACGTCGGGTTATTTACATCGATCGCGAGAGCTTCGTGATCCCGTATACGGAACTCTACGACCAGGACGGCGAGCTGTGGAAGGCGTGGGTCAACCAGTTCAAGCTGGGCCGGAAACCACGACCCGATGCGGTGCGTGTGGTCTACGACTACGAGCAGCAGTTCCTGCCGGCGGTCACGATGTTCGACATGCAACTCGGGCACGCGACCAAATGCCGGATTCCATCGCCGGATTTTCCTGGCGAAGAGGGCTGGTACTTCAATTTCGGCGACGCCGAGGGGACCACAGAAGAGGCGTTCTCCCTGCAGTATATGATCTCACGAGGCCGCTGAGGCGCTGCGATCGCGGATCGGGTGCCGAGCCGAGGGCGGCGTGCAAAAAACGCACATCGGGCCGCCTTCTGGAATCCCCCTGAGCCGACGTGTATACAAGAGGCCCCGGGTCGTCAGGTGCGATGGCCGCTTGATGGCCCGGTTCTTCCAGGAAAACAGCAGGCCAAAGAAGGGAGTGGACGCAGAATGGACTATCTGAATTCTTTGATCAGGTGGCTGCATGTCGTGGCCGGCATCATGTGGATCGGACACCTGTACTTCTTCAATTTCGTGAACATCCGATTCGCGGCAGCGATGAAGGAAGCCGGGGTCGGCAAGACCACGGTTCCTGAGCTGATGCCTCGGGCGCTTTACTGGTTCCGTTGGGGGGCGGCGTGGACCTGGCTGACGGGCGTTCTGTTGCTGATGCTGGTCTTCTACCACGCAGGCGCCGATATGATGCTCGACGACCCGTCGACGGGGATGAGCGCAGTGAGCTGGGCACTTTCGCTGGGTATCGCCTTCGGCGGTTTCCTGATCTACGACGCGATGTACAAGAGCCCGCTCAAGGAGAACCCGCGCAACGCCGGAATCGTGTCGTTTCTGCTGGTCGCGGGAGCGCTTGCGCTGCTTGCGTATGTTGGTGGACTCTCCTACCGCGCGTATACGATCCATGTCGGCGCTATGTTCGGAACCGCGATGGCTTTCAACGTCTGGTTCCGCATCTGGCCGGCCCAGCAGCGTATCATCACCGCGACCGGTGCCGGGCAGGCGCCCGATCCGGCGGATCCCGCGCTGGCGGGCATGCGCTCCCGGCACAATACGTTCATGTCCGTGCCGCTGGTGTGGACGATGATCAACAGCCACACCGCTGCGAGCTTCGCGGCCTTCGGCGTTGTGGGTGTGCTGGTCATCATCGCGATCGGCTGGCATCTCGTGTGGCAGTTCTATCGCATCTCGACGCAGGACGAGCGTATCAAGTCGTTCGGGGGCAATTAGTTCCGAGTCGATCGGTTCTTCTTATTGGAACAGCGACCGGGCGGACGAATCCCCCCCAGGTGTTCGTTCGCCCGGCTCGCACTGCCTTGCATTTCGGCTTTTCCGGTGAGTCACGTCCGTGAATCAGTCTCAACAATCGCCGCGTACCGCTGCGCCGGTCCACGACATCGATCCTCCGGCGCCTTCGCGTCAACTGTCGGAGCAGCCGTTGCTCGAAGACCCGCAGGCGGTTCGCCAACCGGAGCGTGCGGACTCCGGCCCCGCAGCAGAGCAGCCTGCCGGTCACCCGATTCAGGCCGCGCTGCTGGGGCTTCTCATGCTCCCGATGCTGCCGCTGAGGCGCGCGGTCGTTCCTGAGGCACGAGGACGCGTGCTGGAGATCGGTTGCGGGACGGGGATGAACTTTGCCCACTACGGCGGGATTGACGCCCTGTATGCGATCGAGCCGGATCCGCATATGCTCCGACGCGCGCGTCGCCGGGCGTCGCGGCTGACGTTTCCGGTGCAGGTCGAGCAGGCAGGTGCCGAGCGACTCCCCTACCCCGACGCGTTCTTCGACACCGTCCTCGTGACCTGGGTTCTCTGCACGATCCCCGACCCGGCTGCCGCCCTTCGCGAGGCTCGGCGGGTACTGCGTCCGGGCGGCCGGCTGGTCTACGTGGAGCACACGCGCGCTCACGGCCGCGTCGCCGCGTGGATGCAGGACAAGCTGACGCCGGGGTGGATGAAGCTTTTCGGTGGCTGTCACCTCAATCGAGACAGCGTGGCCCGGATCCGCGATGCCGGCTTCGCGCGCGTCGAGGAGCGGGCGTGCGGCCGCGACACCTGGACCATGGTCCCGCAGTATCGCGGGGAGGCGCTCAAGGACCGCGCCTAGTTTTCGGGAACGCGCGCGGAAATGACCCCTGCGCGCTCCAGGTCCTCAATCGCTTTTTCGTCTATCCCGAGCACCTCCGACAGGACCTCGCGATTGTCCTCCCCGCGAAAGGCCGGGAGGCCCCGGACTCCGGCGCTCGCATCGGAGTACCGGTAGGGTGAGTCGAGCACGGGGACACGACGTCCGGACCGATCGTCGATCTTCCTCGTCATCTTTCTCGCCTGCGTCTGCTCGGACTCCAACGCCTCGGACATCGTCACAATTCGAGCCGCCGGCATACCGGCAGCGTGGAGCCTGGCGACGACGTGTGAGGCGCTCTCCTCAGCCGCGATCCAGCCCTGGATCAACGCCTCGAGCTCATCGAGAACCGCGGCGCGCTTGATGTGGTCGTCGTAGCGATCGTCGGTCAGAAGTTCGGGGGCCTCCATCAGCGCGGTGAACTTTTCCCAGTGCGCTCTGGGGTCGTCCGGTACCGCGATGAATTCATCTCCGCAGCGGTAGATCCACGAGCTGAGGAAGTCATGCTCTGTGGTCTCGTTCGAAAACAGGTGGAAGTTCGCCGCCTCCTGAGTCGCGAGCAGCGCATCATGCATCGCGATGTCGATGAACTGGCCGGTGCCCGTCCGCTCGCGCATTCTGAGCGCGGCGAGGATGGCGATAACGGCCTGCATTCCGCTGGTGGTATCTCCGACCGCGAGCACCGAATCGACCGGGTCGTGTCGGCCGGCCGTTGCCTGGCGGTGAAGCATGCCGGTCGCGGCATGAGCGATACCGGCGAAGGCGCGGCGGTCGCGCCACGGGCTGTCGTGTCCGAATCCGCTGATTGCGCAGTAGATGAGGCTCGGGTTGAGCTCACGAAGCCGCTGATGGCCGAGGCCGAGGCTCTCCATAACGCCGGGCCGGAAGTTCTCGACGAGGATGTCGCTGCGCTCGACGAGTCGGCGGGCAATGTCCGCGCCTTCGGCCGCGCGCAGGTCGATCGAAACGTTCAGCTTCCCGCAGTTCTGCTGCATGTAGTAGCCGCTCATCCCGCCGCGGCGCGCGCCCAGCCGGCGCGAGAGGTCTCCATCGGGGGGCTCGATTTTGACGACCTCCGCGCCCAGGTCGGCGAGTATCCGGGTACAGAACGGACCGGCGAGGACACGGCTGAAATCGGCTACACGGACACCGGCGAGCGGCGCGTCTTCGGGGATGATCGGTCTGGGCATAGAAACTCGGGTCGTCGTTCGTTGTCAGTGGACAGTCGCCACTTCCCGGCGGCTGCGTCGCTCAGATCACCGTATGACGGCGCCATCTCTCCTCGTCGCGCGCAGGGCAGTCCACGTTGTAGTGCAGGCCGCGGCTTTCGCGTCGCGAGCGTGCGGACCGCACGATCAGCTCGGCGACCAGTACCAGGTTACGCAGCTCGAGCAGGTCGCCGGTTACTTTGAAGTCCCAGTAGTACTGGCGGATCTCCTCGCGCAGCATCCGGATGCGGGCGTCGGCTCGTTCGAGCCTCCGGTCCGACCGCACGATGCCGACGTAGCTCCACATCAGCCGCCGGATCTCGTCCCAGTTGTGCGCGATGACGACCTCCTCGTCGATGTCGACGGCGCCGCCGGTCTGCCACTCGGGAAAACCCGGCGGCGCGTGGTCGTTGTTCTCCAGGACGGCGGTCGCGTCCGCGAAAGCCCGATGCGCGTAAACGACAGCCTCCAGCAGTGAGTTGGATGCCAGGCGATTCGCGCCGTGCATGCCCGTCATCGCGACCTCGCCCGCGGCGTACAGGCGACCTACCGCCGTGCGAGCGCGGCTGTCTGTGATGACGCCGCCGCACATGTAGTGCGCGGCTGGAACGACCGGTATCGAGTCGCGGGCGATGTCGATTCCGAACTCCGCGCAGCGGTTGTAGATCTGAGGAAAACGTCGCTGGAGAAACTCGGCACCGAGCGACCGCACGTCGAGCAGGACATTGTCGTACCCGCCGCGCTTCATCTCCTGGTCGATGGCGCGGGCGACGATGTCGCGCGGCGCGAGCTCGGCCCTGGCGTGGTAGTCGGCCATGAAAGGAGTGCCGTCGGGTCGCTTCAGCGTCGCGCCCTCGCCGCGCATGGCTTCGGTGACAAGGAATGATTTCGCCAGCGGGTGGAAAAGGCAGGTCGGGTGAAACTGGATGAACTCCATGTCCCCGACGCGACAACCCGCCCGCCATGCCATCGCGATGCCGTCACCGGAGGCGGTGTCCGGGTTGGAGGTGTAGAGGTAGACCTTGCTCGCCCCACCCGTCGCCAGGAGCGTCGCCCGGGCCGGGATGCATTTGACGTCGCCGCTCTGCGCATCGAGTACGTAGGCGCCCCAGCACTGGGGGCGTCCGGCGGCCATGCCGAACTTCTCGTCGATCAGCAGGTCGACGCCGTGATGATTTTCCAGGATGTCGATCGCCGGGTCCGCCTGTACCGCCGTCACCAGCGCGCGAACGATCTCCGCCCCCGTGCGGTCCGCAGCGTGGAGCACACGCCGGTGAGAGTGGCCGCCTTCGAGACCGAGGTCGTAACCGGCCGATGGGTCCTCCGAGGTGCCGCTGCGACTGAACCGTACGCCGGTCTCGATCAGCTCGGCGATTCGGGCGGGGCCCTCCTCGACGATCCCGCGAACGATTTCGGCGTCGCAAAGACCGGCTCCTGCCTCCAGGGTGTCCTCGACGTGGCTCTCGACGCTGTCCGACGGGTCCCAGACCGCCGCCACGCCGCCCTGCGCCCAGGCTGTATTCGAGTCCTCCAGCGTGCGTTTCGTGACCAGCGCTACCGAGCCTTTTTCCGCGGCCTTGAGGGCGAACGAGAGGCCGGCAATTCCGCTGCCGATGACGAGATAGTCATACGTCTTCATGGACTTAGGGGTTCCCCCGCGGCGATTCTGGGCTGCGTGCCGAGCGTGATCAACCGCCGGCAGCTGTCATGCCGGATCGAGCAGCGGCTGCGCCCGGTACGCCCGGTGCGGCCGGGGCTGGAACCTGAGGGGTAAAACTGTAGCCTACCGGCAATTCGAGATGAGCACCGGCGCTGAACCCGGGGCAAGCGACCGCTCGGCAGCCGATCTCCTCGGCAGCTTCTTCACGCTTCGCAACCTGCCCAATATCCTTACGCTCGGGCGTATCGCTGCGATACCGCTCGTGGTGTGGCTGCTGCACGACCCGTCGCCTAAAACCTCGGCGATCACCTTCGTGGTGTACCTGCTGGCTACAATCACTGATTTTCTCGATGGTTGGATCGCTCGTAAATACCACCTCGTGAGCGCGCTCGGGCAGCTGCTTGATCCACTCGCGGACAAGCTCCTGGTCGTCTCGGCGCTGATCATGATCGCGGTGGCCGACTGGACCCCCACGCTGCCCGGGTGGCTGCTGGTTCTGATTATCGGGCGGGAGCTGGCGGTAACCGGTCTTCGCAGTATCGCGGCCGCCGAGGGGATCGTTCTGGGTGCTGAAGCCAGCGGTAAGCTCAAGATGATCCTTCAGAGTATCGGCGTACACGGTCTGATCATCCACTACACGTACCTCGGTGTGGATTTCCACGCGGTCGGGCTGTTCACGCTCCTGGCGTCAGCGGTCGTCGGGCTGTGGTCTGCCGTCGAGTACCACATCATCGTGTTTCGGGAGATGGTCAAATCCGGCGGTTCCTGAGCGCCGGGGGGCTTGCAACCGGGCGCTGGCGCCGCGATAATCATATCCTTGCGCGGGTGTAGCTCAGCTGGCTAGAGCGTCTGCTTGCCATGCAGAAGGCCGTGGGTTCGAATCCCATCACCCGCTCCACTCCGACTCCATCGTTGCGGAGTCGAAATCCCGTAAACGTCAGTGATCTTTGGCTTTCCGGACCCGGTCGGGTCCCAGCTCTCTGGCTTCGAACAGCTTCATCTGTCGCCGTTCATGATCGGCTGTGGTCGCCACCGGATAGTCGCCGGTGAAGCAGGCATCGCAGAATCCAGGCTCCCGCCCGCCCACGAAGGCGTAGAGCCCCGAGTCAGAGAGGTAGCTCAGGCTGTCGGCGCCGATGTAATCGCGAATCTCGTCGACGGAGAGTTTGTTCGCCACCAGCTCGCCGTGCGTTGGGGTGTCTACCCCGTAGAAGCAGGGGCTGATGGTCGGCGGCGCGGAGACACGGAAGTGGACCTCGCGGGCTCCTGCAGCACGGATCATTCCGACGATTTTCCGGCTCGTGGTCCCGCGCACGATCGAGTCGTCAACGACCACGACGCGCTTGCCGCGCAGCACATCGCGCTGGGCATTGAGTTTCACCTTTACGCCGAAGTGCCGGATCGAATCGGTCGGTTCGATGAACGTTCGACCGACATAGTGGTTACGGATCAGCCCCATCTCGAAGGGCAGTCCGCTCTCCTCGGCGTAACCGAGCGCTGCCGGGACGCCCGAGTCCGGGACCGGTGTGACCAGGTCCGCCTCGGTCTCCATCTCGCGGGCGAGCTGGCGACCCATCTCCTTGCGCACCTCGTAGACGTTGCGACCGTAGACCTCGCTGTCGGGTCGCGCGAAGTACACGTACTCGAAAATGCATGAGTGCCTCGGAGCCGGGGTGAACGGACGTATCGAGCGCATTCCGTCCTGGTCGAAATGGAGGACCTCGCCGGGCTCGACCTCCCGGACATAATCAGCCTCCATGAGGTCGAGCGCGCAGGTCTCCGAAGCCACGACCCACTTCCCGTCCTGAAAGCGCCCGAGCACCAGCGGACGGAACCCGTGCGGATCGCGGGCCGCGATCATCTCGTTCTCGGCCAGGAAGAGCACCGAGTAGGCGCCCTGGACCTGCGACATCGCGTCAATGGCCCGCTCCAGCAGCGTCGCGCCGCTTGAAACCGCAATGAGATGGATCAGCACCTCCGTGTCGACGTTCGACTGGAAGATCGATCCGCGTGCCTCCAGGCCCGAGCGGAGCGAATCGGCGTTCACGAAGTTGCCGTTGTGTGCGACCGCGAGACTGCCAAGTGCGTATTCGGCCACGAAAGGCTGCGTATTCCGCAGCAGCGTCTGTCCCGCTGTCGAGTAGCGGTTGTGGCCGATCGCCGAGTTGCCACCGAGGCGCCGTATGATCTCCTCGTCGAAGACGTCCGCGACCAGTCCGAGACCGCGATGCGAGATGATCGCTGCGCCGTCCGCCGATGCGATGCCTGCCCCTTCCTGGCCTCGGTGCTGAAGCGCGTACAGTCCGAGGTAGACGAGGTTGGCCGCTTCGGTGCGGTCGTAGACCCCCGCGACGCCGCATTCCTCGTGAAAACCACCCGGCATGGCGCCCTCTCGCATCACTCGTACCGCCCCTCTGCGATCGCCGGCAGGCTTGCCTCCCAGCGCTCGCGCAGATCTGTCGCCGCAAGATCGAGGCGGGCCGCGCCGGCGCGGATGACGACGCGGTCGCCGCCGCTGCTGCCGACCCGCACTGCCCGCACTCCCGCCGCCTTGGCTGCCGTTTTCACGCGCTCGGTATCCCCGGGCGCGATGGCAATGAGAATCCTCTCGCCGCACTCGCCGAACAGCGCGGCATCGACCCGGCCGGTGCACGGGGCCTCTGCGTCGACTCCGGTCAGTGCCCCCGTGATCGCCATCTCGGTAAGTGCCACCGCGATGCCGCCGTCGCTGACGTCGTGCGCAGCCAGTATCAGGTCTTCCTCGATCAGGCCGGGGACGAGGTCGATCAACCGGCTCTCCGCATCAAGGTCGATCGGCGGTGGCCGGTCCCCGGTTCTTCCGTGCTCGAGCATCAGGTATTCGCTGCCTTCGAGTATCGGTTCGCCGCCGCCGAGCAGCCAGAGCTCCGCATCGGCGCCGTTGAGGGCCACTGCGGCAGTGCGTTCGGCACTCTGGACCAGGCCCACCATCGCGACGACCGGGGTCGGTGGAATCGAGTCGCCCTGGTTGTCGTTGTAGAAGCTCACATTGCCGCTGATGACCGGCGTGTCGAACACGCGGCAGGCCTCTGACATTCCCTCGACGGCGCGAGAGAACTGCCACATGACCTCAGGCTTCTCAGGGCTGCCGAAGTTCAGGCAATCGCTGATCGCGAGCGGACGCCCGCCGGTGGCCGCGACGTTGCGGGCGGCTTCGGCTACCGCGTGCGCGGCGCCTGTGTACGGGTCGAGCGCGACCCAGCGGGCGTTGCAGTCGGTCTTCATCGCTAGCGCACCGCCGGTCTCGCGGACACGTACCACGGCAGCGTCGCCGCCCGGCCCGATGACCGTATTCGCCCCTACGTATTGATCGTACTGCTCGTAGACCCAGCGCCGGCTGCATAGATTGGGCGTGCCGACGAGTCGCGCCAGCGCATTTGACGCGGACTGCCCGTCCAGGTCCGCGATGGAGTCCGGATCCAGGGCCGGCGGCCGTGTCGCGGCGTCGGGCTCACGGATGGGGCGCTCTGCATCTGCGTACTTGGGCGCTGCATCGGTCAGCGCATCGACCGGAATTGACGCGATGATCTCACCGCGATACTCCGCGGTGAACCGGCTGTCATCGGTGACCTCGCCGATGGTCACGCAATCGAGTCCCCATCGTTCGCAGATGGCTGCGATGTTGGCCTCTCCACCCTTGCGCGCCACGATCAGCATGCGCTCCTGTGATTCGGACAACAGCATCTCGTACGGGGTCAGGTTCGCCTCGCGTAGCGGGATCAGGTCGAGGTTCATTCGCAGGCCGACGCCGCCGCGCGACGCCATCTCGACCGACGAGCTGGTCAGCCCTGCCGCGCCCATGTCCTGGATCGAGACGACGTCTTCGCCCGACATGATCTCGAGGCAGGCCTCGATCAGGAGGTTTTCGGTGAAGGGGTCGCCCACCTGAACGGTCGGCTTCATCTGCTCGGACTCTTCTTTGAACTCCGACGAGGCCAGCAGGCTCGCGCCGTGAATGCCGTCGCGACCGGTCTTGGAGCCGACGTAGAGAACCGGGTTGCCCGTGCCTGCCGCGCTGGCTCGGAAGATGCGGTCCTGCCGAACGATGCCGAGGTTGAACGCGTTGACCAGGATATTGCCGTCGTAGCCGGGGTCGAAGTGGACCTCGCCTCCGACCGTTGCGACGCCGACGGAGTTGCCGTAGCCGCCGATGCCTTCGACGACGCCGCCGAGAAGGAATGGTGTCTTTTCGTGTTGCGGTCGCCCGAAATGCAGCGAGTTCATGTTCGCCACCGGCCGCGCTCCCATCGTGAACACGTCTCGAAGGATCCCGCCAACGCCTGTGGCTGCGCCCTGGTACGGTTCTATGTACGACGGGTGGTTGTGACTCTCGATCTTGAAGATCGCTGCCATTCCGCCGCCGATGTCTACGGCGCCGGCGTTCTCCCCCGGCCCCTGGAGCACGGCCTTACTGTGCGTCGGAAACTTGCTCAGGTGGACGCGAGAGCTCTTGTAGCTGCAATGCTCGGACCACATCACGGAGAACACGCCGAGCTCCTCGAGTGTCGGAGTGCGCCCGAGATGTTCGAGCACGGACGCGTACTCGTCCGTCGTCAGGCCGTGTTCGAGCGCCAGCGCTTCGTCGACAACGGTTGTCGTTCTTCCCGAGGGTGCTGCGCTCACGCCGGCACTCCCTGGCCCTGCGCGGCCCGCGCGATCCACTGCTGCGCCGAACGAAACAGGCCCTGGCCGTCAATCGCGCCGAGGAGCGGGTCCACCGCGTGTTCGGGGTGAGGCATGAGTCCGACGACGTTGCCGGCTTCGCTGGTGATCCCGGCGATATCGTTCTGCGCGCCGTTCGGAGCTCCGCCCTCGTAGCGGAAGACGACGCGACCGTCGCTCTCGAGTCCAGCCAGCGTGCTCTCGTCTGCCGCGTAGCAGCCCTCCCCGTTCTTGATCGGGATGTCGAGCAGGTCGCCGCTCGTCAGTCCGCAGGAGAATGCTGTGGCCGTTGATTCGACACGCAGGCGAACCGAGCGGCACTGGAAGCGCAGGTCTCGGTTTCTCACGAGTGCGCCCGGCAGCAGCCCGGCCTCACACAGAATCTGGAAGCCGTTGCAGATCCCGAGCACCGGGCCGCCGGCTGCGGCGAAGCGCGAGACCGCCTGCATGATCGGTGAGAAACGGGCCAATGCACCGCAGCGAAGGTAGTCGCCGTAGGAGAACCCGCCCGGCAGCAGGACCGCGTCGACCCCGGTAAGCTCGTCGTCACCATGCCACAGCGGCTTTGCGCCGTAGCCGAGCACGCCCCCGAGCGCCCAGAGCGAGTCGCGGTCGTCATTCGAGCCGGGAAAGACGACCACGCCCCAGTTCCTCGAACCGATTCCTCCACCAGGTCGAACGAGAATTCCTCGATCACCTCGTTGGCGAGCAGACGGCGGCACATCTCCTCGACCCGCTCTTCGGCTGTGGCACGATCGTCGCCCTCGAGCCGGATCTCGATGAGTTTTCCGAGTCGCACGTCCTCCACCTCGCCGTAGCCGAGCGTCGCCAGCGATGTGGCGACGGCTTTGCCCTGCGGGTCGAGAATTGCCGGCTTCGGCGTTACGTAGACCTTCGCGATCAGACTCACCGGTTCCTCCGCGCTTCAGGCGTCGTTCATGACGCGATCGATAATCGTATCGACGTGTACGAGCGCATGACGCTCGTCGAATGCATCCTCGAGCTCGGCGGGCTCGAGCCGCGCCGAGATGTCCGGGTCGGTACGGACCGCAGCGCGGAAGTAGCCTTCGGCGAGCGCACAACGCTGCACCCAGCGATACCCTTCCTCGCGCAGAACGCCCTTGTCTACCAGCTTCAGCAGGATGCGTTCCGAGGCCAGCCTGCCCCCCGTCAGTTCGAAGTTGCGTCGCATCTGCTCAGGGCGAACTTCGAGGCCCTCGACCACGCGGGTCATCCGTGCGAGGGCGAAGTCGAGAAGGATCGTTGCGTCGGGTGCGATGACACGCTCGACCGACGAGTGGCTGATGTCGCGCTCGTGCCACAGCGCGATGTTCTCCAGAGCCGCAGCCGCGTACGAGCGCAGCAGCCGGGACATGCCAGTGAGGTTCTCGGTGAGGATCGGGTTACGCTTGTGCGGCATCGCCGACGAGCCTTTCTGGCCTTTGCCGAAGGGCTCGAGAGCTTCGAGCAGCTCGGTGCGCTGCATATGACGAATCTCTGTCGCGAAGCGCTCCAGCGAGCCGCCGATCACGGCCATTGTGCAGAACAGCTCCGCATGGCGATCGCGCGGAACCACCTGCGTCGACATCGGTTCCGGGCTCAGGCCGAGCTTTTCGAGGACTTCGGCTTCGATCTCCGGAGGGTTCGTCGCGTACGTACCGACCGCTCCTGAGAGCTTGCCGAAGGCAATCTGCTCGGAGGCTGCCGCGAGCCGCTGGGCATCCCGCCGCAGCTCGGCGTACCAGCCGGCGAGCTTGAGGCCGAAGGTGATGGGTTCGGCGTGAATCCCGTGCGTGCGGCCGGCCATTACCGTCGAGCGGTGCGCCTCGACCTGTTTTCGTACAGCGTCGGTCAGTGTCTGCAGCCCCTCGCGAAGCCGGGCCGTGGCCTCGACAAGCTGGAGCGCGAACGCGGTGTCCAGAACATCCGAGGAGGTCATGCCGAAGTGCAGGAATCGGCCTGCCTCTCCGACCGTCTCGGCTGCAGCGGTTACGAACGCGATCACATCGTGATGGACTTCCGCCTCGATCTCCGCGACGCGGTCGGCATCGACCGAGGCCTTCTCGCGGATTGTCCTGACCGCGTCTTCCGGGATCTCTCCGCGTCTCGACAGCGCTTCGCACACGAGGATCTCGACCTCGAGCATCAGTTCGTAGCGGCGACTGTCCGACCACAGCCGCTTCATTTCCGGTCTCGAGTATCGATCGATCACTGTCTTTTTGTATGGCCGAAGCCGCCGGCTCCACGCTCGGTGTCTTCGAGCTCCTCTACTTCTTCGAGTTCCGCCCTGACCACCGGCGCGATGAGGATCTGCGCTACGCGGTCTCCAGGTTCGATACGGACCGACTCCGATCCCAGATTCACCAGGATGACGGCTACCTCCCCGCGGTAGTCCGAATCGATCGTTCCCGGCGCGTTCGGGATGCTCAGCCCGTGCTTGAGGGCGAGTCCGCTCCGGGGACGTACCTGCGCCTCGTAACCCCTGGGAATCGCGAGCGCAAACCCGCACGGCACAAGGGTTCTCGCGCCCGGCGCGATCTCGATCGCCTGCTCGAGGGCCGCCCTGACATCCATGCCCGCGGCGCCGTCGGTCATGTAGCGCGGCAACTCCGTGCGGACGGCCCCGACCCTTTTGATGGCGACCCGAACGCGGCCTCCGGCGTTGTCCGAGTGATCCATAAGCGTCGGTCCTCGTTCAGACTGTAGGTAGTTCGATCATGCTCTCCTCGGCATCGCCCAAAAGGGCGACTCCGAGCCGCTCGAGGCTGAAAAGCTCTCGCGCGAGGGACATGACCTCATCGGCAGTCGTGTTCCGAATCGACTCGATGATCTCTTCGACGGAGATCTCTTTGCCGTAGTACATCTGGTTACGTGCGATGCGCAGCATGCGGCTCTCGGTCGACTCGAGCGCGAGAGGGATGCTGCCGATCAGCTGCCCTTTGGTGCGCTCGAGTTCGGCCTTATCGAGTCCGCTCGCCGCGATCGACATGATCTCTGCGAGGATCAGGTCGACGACCTGCGAGACATGCTCACGAGAAGTCGCCGCGTAGACGCCGGTGTACCCGATGTCACGGAACGACGTAGGGAAGGCGTAGATGCTGTAGGCCAGTCCGCGCTCCTCGCGCACGGACTGAAAGAGTCGCGAACTCATTCCACCGCCAAGGGCGGTAACAAGGATCTCGGCAGCATCGCGGCGGTGGTCCGATTCGGCGATCCCCGGCATCCCGGCGACGATATGGACCTGTTCGAGGTCACGCCGACAGACAAATACCCCCGGGTTGAAATCCGGGCGATCCTCGGCCGGTGCTTCATATGTGCCGCGCTGTCCGCCGAAACGCTGCCGGCACATCTCGAGGAATTCATCGTGGTCGACGGCACCGGCGGCCGCGATCAGGACGCGGTCGGGGCTGTAGCGTTCGCGGACGAAGCGGATGATGTCGTCTCGGGTGATGCGTCCGACGCTGTCCGCAGTCCCGGTGATCGCCCATCCCAGCGGGTGTCCCGGCCAGTAGGACTCCAGGAAGTAGTCGTGAACGTACTCCTCGGGAGAGTCCTCGCAATCGAAGATCTCCTGCAGGATCACCTCGCGCTCGAGGTCCACGTCTTCAGGGCGAAAGGTGGAGTTGAGGAAAATGTCGGAGAGTACGTCGAGCGCCGTTTCGGTGTGTTTCCCCAGTACCCGCGCGTGATAGCAGGTGCACTCTTTGTCGGTGAAAGCGTTGACGGAACCGCCCAGGCTCTCGATCTCCTCTGCGACATCCCGCGCGCTCCTGCGCGCCGTGCCTTTGAAGAGCAGGTGCTCGATGAAGTGGGAGATGCCGTTGTGGTTCTGGGACTCGTTGCGTGACCCACTTTCGACCCAAATCCCGATCGCGACCGACGCGACGTCACGGACGTTCTCCGTGACGACGCGCAGGCCGTTATCGAGTCGAGTGATGCGCGGGTTCTCGTTCAACGTCAGGTCGCCGCGCCTTCCTGTTCCCGCCGCGCCTCCTTGAGGCTGAGCCGGATCTTGCCCTGACGATCGACCTCGAGAACCTTGACGGGGATCTCGTCGCCTTCCTTGACGACATCGGTCACCGCGCTGACGCGTTCCTCGGCGAGCTGCGAGATGTGCAGCAACCCGTCGGTGCCCGGGAGGATCTCCACGAAAGCGCCGAAGTCCACGACCTTGCGGACCTTGCCGTCGTAGATGCGGCCGACCTCGGGGCTGGCGGTGAGCCCGTTGATGATTGCCAGAGCTTTCTCCAGCGCGATGCCGTCCGACGAGGCCACGGAGACGGTCCCGTCGTCGTCGACGTCGATCTTGCAGCCGGTGTCCTGAACGATGCCTCGAATGACTTTGCCACCCGGCCCGATGACGTCGCGGATTTTGTCCTGCGGAATCTGCAGGACCTCGATCCGGGGCGCGTGCAGCGACATCTCGCCACGAGGCTGCTCGATCGCCTTGCCCATCTCGCCGAGAATGTGCAGGCGCGCGTCACGCGCCTGGTACAGGGCGTCGCGCATGACGTCTCGCGGGATGCCGTCGATCTTGATGTCCATCTGGACCGCGGTGATGCCCTCTGCGGTGCCGGCGACCTTGAAGTCCATGTCGCCGAGATGATCCTCGTCGCCGAGGATGTCCGACAGGACCACGTATTTGTCATCCTCGCGGATCAGCCCCATCGCGACGCCGGCTACAGGGGCCTTGATCGGCACGCCTGCGTCCATGAGCGAAAGCGCTGCGCCGCAGACCGACGCCATCGAAGAGGAACCGTTCGACTCCGTGATCTCCGAGACCACACGAACCGTGTACGGGAACTCCTCCTGCGTCGGCATGACCTTCTCGATCGCGCGCTCCGCGAGTGCGCCGTGCCCGATCTCACGCCGACCGGCCGAGCGCAGCATCTTCGCCTCGCCCACCGAATAGGGAGGGAAGTTGTAGTGGAGAATGAACCGCTTCCAGATGTCGCCGTTCAGTGAGTCGATACGCTGCTCGTCCGCCGATGTCCCGAGAGTCGCGACCACGATGGCCTGCGTCTCTCCGCGCGTGAATACCGCGCTGCCATGGGTCCGCGGCAGGAGCCCGAGGTCACAGCTGATGTCGCGGACATCGGTCAGACCGCGCCCATCGAGTCGTGACGACTCGTTGACGATGCGTCCGCGCACCATGCTCTTCTTGACGCCGTCCAGGGCTTCCTTGACGTCGCCCCAGCGCTCCGCGAGCTCGTCGGGCAGGTTTTCCTTGAACTCCGCCTTGGCGGCATCGAGAGCCGCATACCGGGGCAGTTTCTCCCGCACCGCGTAGGCCTTCTCGAGGCCCGGCGTGGCCAGGGACGCGACCTGCTCGCCGAGGGCCTTGTCTTTCTCCGGCAGCGTAAAGGCGCGCTTCTCGCGGCCGATCTCAGCGCGGAGCTTCTCCTGTGCATCCAGAATCGGCACGACCTGCTCGTGAGCGAAGTACAGGGCGTCGAGCACCTCGTCCTCGGGGACGATGTCGGCGCCGCCTTCGACCATGACGATCGCGTCGCGGCTTGCTGCGACGAGAAGGTCGATGTCGCTCTCGGCGAGCTGTTCGACGTTCGGGTTGGCGATGAGCTCTCCGCCGACGCGTCCTACACGGACGCCGCCGATCGGACCTGCGAACGGAATATCCGAAATCGTCAGCGCTGCTGATGCGCCGTTGAGGCTGAGGACGTCCGGACAGCCGGCGCCGTCGGCGGACAGCACGGTGGCGATGATCTGGGTTTCGTTTCGGTAGCCGTCAGGGAACAGCGGGCGCAGGGGGCGATCGATGACGCGGCAGGTGAGAATCTCACCCGAGCCCGGCCTGCCCTCGCGCTTGAAGAATCCGCCCGGGATCTTGCCGGCTGCGAATGTCTTTTCCTGGTACTCGACAGTCAGTGGGAAAAAGTCCACGCCCTCACGGGCGGAGTGGCTGGAGACTGCGGTGACAAGCACGACGCTGTCGCTGTAGGACACCATGACGGCGCCGTCGGCCTGCTTGGCAATCTTGCCGGTCTGGAAGGTCAGGGTCCTCCCCCCGACTTCGAGAGATACTTCGTGACTCATGAATTAGATCCTCTTCCCGGCGCGAACCGCCGGGGTAATGACTTGAGAGGACTGAAAAGGCGTTGTGTCGTGAGCGTGCTTCCCGTGCGCACAGCCAGTGCGCGAACGGTTTACTTGCGCAACCCGAGTCTGTCGATGACCGCGAGGTAGCGGTCGTAACGAGTCCGCTTCAGGTAGTCCAGGAGACGCCTGCGCTTGCTGACCAGTTTGAGAAGGCCTCGCCGGGAATGGTGGTCCTTCTTGTGCACTTTGAAGTGCTCGGTCAGATGCACGATTCGCGCGGTGAGAAGCGCGATCTGCACCTCCGGGGAGCCGGTGTCGCTATCGTGGGTCCGGTATGACTCGATAATCCCCTGCTTCAACTGTTCTTGTTCCTGAATTACTGCCACGGTGACACGGTCGCTTTGCTTCGATCCTCTGGTTTCTCTTCTTCGTTGGTGTAACCCGGTGCTTCTAACACGCCGCGAACACCCGCGCAACACTGGATGCATGGATCTTCGGTATCAGTCGCGAAAGACCCTCGCGATCTTCCACTGACCTTCCTCCGCCGCCAGGATCGCGGCCAGGGCGCCCTCTGCGGTAACGACCTTGGCGAACGCTTCATCGACGGAGGGCTCGGCCCGGCCGGTTTTCAACCTTTCCGGAGAGTCGGCTCCGGGCCGGGCCTGCAGCACGCCGAGGCTGGCCAGCGCGGGCTGCTGGCCGTTGCGGAGCCTGTCCGCGACGTCGGCGCCAACGGTGAACGTCGGCAGGGTCTCGAGCGCCCGGGCCGGGCTGATCAGCGCCTGTGCGACCCTCGCTGCGCCCTCGGCCTCACTGTCCAGCCGGTCGAGCTTGATGCCCTGGCCGAGGCCGAAGCATCCGAATCCGGTACGGCGCAGCGTCACAAGGCTGCCGCCGCATCCGAGCCTCTCTCCGATATCGCGGGCGAGGCTTCGGATGTAGGTTCCCTTCGTACAGTCGACCTCGATGGCGAGTTCCGAGTCCCCGGTCCGCTCAATTGTCAGACGATGGATTGTCACCGGGCGAGGGGCCAGCTCGGGAGCCTCGCCCCGCCGAGCAAGCTCGTACATTCGGACACCGTCTTTTTTGATCGCCGAGAATGCCGGCGGCACCTGCTGGAGCGCTCCGGTGAATTCGGCCGTCACTTCGGCCAACAAGGCGTCATTGATCGGCGGTACCGGCGATTCTGAGACCACATCGCCGGTCGAATCGAGGGTGTCGGTCGCTACGCCGAGCCTGATGGTCCCCGTGTAGGCCTTGTCTGCGGTGTTGAGGTACGGGGCAATCTTCGTTGCTTCACCGAGGCAAAGCGGCAGGAGCCCTGATGCGAAAGGGTCGAGTGTTCCAAGGTGGCCGACCTTTGTGGCTGACTTGCGCCGTCCGGCGCCGCCCGAAACCAGCCGCTTCACCACCGCGACCGCCTTCGCCGAGGTGATTCCGACCGGCTTGTCGATCAGCAGGATGCCGTCGTACCTGACTCCGGGACCGCTCACCCTTATCGGTCCTCGCTGTCGCTGCCCGATCGCGTGCCGTGCGGCGGGTCCGCAGCGGCGTCCGTTGCAGCGCCGGGATCAGCGCCGGGATCACGCTCGGTATCTGCTGCAGGGGCGTCTTCGAGGAGCTGGCTGATCCGGTCGGCACGCTCGAGAGAGTCGTCATAACGGAAGCGCAGGTCCGGCACGTAGCGCAGGCGCAGGCGTCTGCCGACCTGGCGTTTCAGCATCCCGGCAGCGTGTTCAAGCGCTCGCTCGCACTCGTGACGAGCGTCTTCGCCCTGCCCCGGCATGCAGGAGTAGTAAATCCAGGCGACGCGAAGATCCGGGCTCATGCGCGCACCTGTGAAGGTGACCAGTGCCAGACGCGGGTCCGACAGTTCTCGCTCCGCCAGGTCCGAAACCTCCTGCAACACCTGCCTGGCAACTCTCTCCGGTCGCTGTCCTGCCATCGCTCAGAAGTTCTCGAACTCGAAAGTCTCTTCGCCGATTTCGGCGAGGCCCAGCCCTTCGATAAAGGTCGCTACATCCCGGAGAGAACGATCCACGTGGTCCCGCTCGTTGCCGATCTGTGCGACTCCAATTGTCATCCGCTGCCAGTTGTCCTGATCTTCACACTCGGCGATGGACACGTTGTACTTGTTGCCGACACGGGCCTTGATGGAACGCACGACACCGCGCTTTCCCTTAAGCGAGTGGTTCTCGGGCAGGTACAGGACCACCCGAAGGATTCCGACCACCAAGACGCGTATTCGCGGCAGCGCCGGCCGCGTCAGGCGGGTGCGCTTGCTCCCGCGCCCTGGCTGACATCGTCGAGCGAGCGCTTGATCTCGTCCATTCGGAAGCACTCGATGACATCGCCCGGTTTGAGATCGTTGAATCTCTCGATTCCGATTCCGCACTCGAAGCCGGTCTGCACTTCCTTGACGTCGTCCTTGAAGCGCCGGAGGCTGCCTACTGCGCCGGTATGAATGACGACGTTGTCACGCAACAGGCGACACTGTGAGGTTCTCTTCACGTTGCCGTCGGTGACGTAGCAGCCTGCGATCGTGACACCGCCCGGACCATTAAAGGTGTCGCGCACCTCGGCCCTGCCTTCGATCGCCTCCTTGAACTCGGGTGCAAGCAATCCCTCGAGAGCGGCCTTCATCTCGTCAATGGCCTCGTAGATGATCGTATGCAGTCGGAGGTCGACGGCCTCGCGCTCGGCCAGTATTCTCGCCTTGCCCTCGGGTCGCACATGGAATCCGATGATAACGGCGTTGGATGCGCGGCCCAGTTGTACGTCCGACTCGTTGATCGCGCCGACGCCGATGTGAATCACGTCGAGTTTGACCTCGGTCGTCGCCAACTTCTCCAGAGCCTGCTTCAGGGCCTCTGCCGACCCGTGGACGTCGGCCTTGATGATGACCTTGAGTTCATTCACGTCGCCGGCGGCGACCTGAGCCTGGAGGTCTTCAAGCGACATGCGGGCAGTCACTGCCTTCTGCTGTGCCTTGGCGTGCTCGCGGCGGCGTTCCGCAACCTGCTCAGCGCGACTTGCGTCCTCGACGACATCGAAGGCGTCGCCGGCTTGCGGTACGGCATCGAGGCCGATGATCTCGACAGCGTGTGACGGGCCTGCGGTCTTGACCTGTGCGCCCGTGTGATCGTTCATCGCGCGCACGCGGCCGGTGGTCTCACCCACAACGAAGTGCTGGCCCCGCTTCAGGTTGCCCTCCGGGATCAGGACGGTTGCCACGGGCCCCCTGCCCTTGTCGAGCCGCGCCTCGATGACGATGCCCTGGGCGGGCTTGTCGACCGGCGCCTTGAGTTCGAGAATCTGCGAGAGCAGCGCTACCGACTCGAGAAGGTTGTCGATGCCGTCTTTTTTCAGAGCCGATACCGGCACGAACTGAGTATCTCCTCCCCAATCTTCGGGCTGGAGACCGTATTCGGAGAGCTGCTGCTTCACGCGATCCGGGTTGGCGTCCGGCTTGTCCATTTTGTTGACCGCGACGACGACAGGAATCTCCGCAGCGCGAGCGTGACTGACGGCCTCGATGGTTTGCGGCATGACGCCGTCATCGGCGGCCACAACGAGGATTACGATGTCGGTCAGAGAGGCGCCTCTGGCGCGCATCTCGGTAAACGCGGCGTGGCCTGGTGTGTCGAGAAAGCAGATCTCCCCCTGCCCGGTAGGGACCATGTATGCGCCGATATGCTGGGTAATGCCGCCGGCCTCGCCGGCGACCACGTTCGCTTCTCGGATGACGTCCAGAAGCGAGGTTTTCCCGTGGTCGACATGGCCCATGACGGTCACGACGGGAGGCCGCGACTCAAGACTCCCGTCTTCGGCCTGTTCCGGTCCACGCTTGAGGAGGTCCTCGACGCTCACCGCCGTGTTCTCGACCGTGTAGCCGAACTCGTCTGCCACAAGCTCGGCTGTCTCGACGTCGAGAGCATCGTTGATGCTCTTCATGACCCCGAGCTTCATGAGTGCGCCGAGGACTTCTCCCGCCTTGATGCCCATCGATTTCGCCATCTCGCCGGCGGTGGTGATTTCGTTGATCTTGACGACACGCTTGCGGGCGGACGGGACTGTGAGTTCGGTCTTCTGAATCCTCTGTCCGGGCGCGACCCTGCGCTTGATGGGGCGGCGGGTCTGGGCCTGGAAAGAGCGTTCGAACGCATCGAACATGTCTTCTTTGCGTACGACCTTGCGCTTGCGCTTACGTCCCGGCCCGGTCGCCTCGCGGTCTGCCGGCTTTGCTTCACCGGCGGGCTTTTCGGGCTGCGCAGCCTGTTGCTTGGCCTTGAGGTCGATCTTGCCGAGTACGCGCGGGCCGGTCGGGGTGAGCAGCGAGCGCTCGGTCGAATCCTTGCCTCCGGCTTCCTTCTTCGCGAGGCGTGCGGCTTCGGCCTCCGCCTCGGCAGCAGCGGCGGCGGCGGCTGCCGCCTCCTCCGCCTCTCTCGCGAGCCGCTCCTGCTCCTCGCGTTCG
>CAXQPB010000060.1:0-10635 GCA_964225545.1 Candidatus Nitrosopumilus sp.
CGCTGGGCGGGACTCGGGAGCGTGAGGCTGACCGAGGTCGGCAGCCCGTAACGCGACGGTGCGGGGTGCGTTCGAGAGATCTCCCGGCTGGGCTTCCGCGTGCTGGAGCGCGTCGAGACCTTCGAACCACCGACACGCATGACCTACCGCGTAGTCGGCGGCATGTTCCCGGTCCGCAACCATCTCGGCCTCGTCGAGTTCTCGACTGACGGAGCCGGCACAAGGGTGGACTGGAGTTGTCAGTTCGAGCCTGTGATCCCTGCCACCTCCGGGGTGCTGCGGTTGATCGTTAATAAGACCTTCACCGACGTACTGGAGCAGCTCTCGCGTGTGGATTTCGCAGACGGGGCTGTGAATGGCGGCGATCAGAAGAAAATGAAATGAACATGCGATCCCTCGAGTCGCGATTCGCAGGAGCGATGCTGTCGCTGCCGGAAGGCGTCATCAAGGCTCTGCTCGATTCGATGCCGGCCGCGGCACAACGGCAGGGGCTCGACCCGCGTTGCGAATTCATGCTGCGGGGAATCGAACTCTCCGGCCGCCCTGCGCCCCACCAGATGTCGGTGGCGAAGGCTCGCGAGGAGTATCGGCAGGTCGGAGGAATCGCCAGGCCACCGAGAGCGATTGCCAGCGTGACCAATCGCACCATCCCGGGGCCTGCCGGAGATATTCCCGTGCGGGTGTATCTCCCCACCTTTGCGCTGGGACGCGAGCTGCCGGCGCTGGTTTACTACCACGGCGGCGGTTGGGTGATCGGCGATCTCGATACGCACGACGGGGTGTGCCGAGAGTTGGCCGCGGAGTCGGGCTGTGTCGTGATCGCGGTGGACTACCGCCTGGCCCCTGAGCACCGCTTCCCGGCTGCGGTGGAGGATGCACAGGCCGCGTTCCGCTGGGTAAGCGAACGCGGGCCGGAGGTGCAGGTCGACCCGACGCGTGTCGCCGTCGGTGGAGACAGTGCGGGCGGAAACCTCGCCGCGGTCGTCTGCCAGCGTGCCCTTGCAGGCGGCGGTCCGCTGCCGGCGTTCCAGCTCCTTATCTATCCGGTCACCGACCTGAATTTCCGCACGAGCTCGTACGAATTGTACGGGGAGGGGCACTTCCTGACCCGCGCCTTGATGGACTGGTTCCGCGGACATTACCTTGGCGCGACAGAGGGCGCGATGCTCGAGGAGCTGTGCGGCAACCCTGATGTTTCGCCGCTCCACGCGAAGAGTCTGGAGGGGCTTCCCTCTGTGCTCATGCTGACAGCAGAGTTCGATCCGCTTCGTGACGAAGGGCTCGCCTACGCGCGGCGTCTCGCGGAGGCCGGCGTCGAGGTGTCGTATCGTTGTCACGAGGGGCTGATTCACGGGTTCGCCAATCTTCATGATCGCATCCCCGCTTCCTCGCGGGCGATCCGCGAGGCGGCGGTGGCCTTGCGCCTGGCTCTTTCGCGGCCCTGAACCTCCGGGCGGGAGGACGGGGCTGCTGCCGACATGGCCGACATGGCCGACGCTACCGACTGACGAGCGGGTATGAACAGGTACCGACCCAGCGCGCCCACCGTGCGCGTAAGGCGCAGCATACGTTGATGAAACTGTTGATTTTCCGAACAGGGGAGGGGACATCGCCTGCCGCGCCGCCCGGGGTCGCTGCGCCGGACACCCGCCAAGAGCGAGAGCGCATCTGGGAGCGGGTACGGGAGCTCAGGACTGCTGTCTTTGTGGATGAGCAGGGGGTCGATGCGTCGCTCGAATTCGATGGACTCGATGACGCCGCCATCCATATCGCTCTTGCCGATCGTGATTTTGCTGTCGGCACGACCCGTATTCTCATGTCGGGAGACGTTGCGCGCGTAGGACGGATGGCCGTCGATGCGAGTCACCGGCGGCAGGGGCTCGGGCGGCGGCTTGTCGGTGCCGCGCTCGACGTCGCGCGTCTGCAGGGAGCGGCCGAGGCTGTGCTCCACGCACAGTCTCACGCTCGCGGGTTTTACGAATCCACGGGCTTTTCAGCCGAGGGCGCGGTTTTCGAAGAGGCCGGTATCGAACACGTAGCGATGCGTCGCGTGCTCGCCTTTACGGCCGATCCGGATTGACCTCGGAGGAGCCGCCGAGGCCGGTCTCACTCAGATGGATTCGACGGAGCAGGTCCCGCCAGCTGGCGTACTGGGCCTCGGCGTTTCCGGTCAGTTTGTGCGTTTCGCCGTCGAGCTCGACAACGAGCGGTCGCGCGTCGCTGGAGAACGAAAGACCGAGCTCCTGGAGCGCGTCGCGATGGATGGCGGTCTCCGAGTTGAGGTCGATTCCGCGTCGAATCGAGTACGCACCGCCGACAATGAGAACGCTGGTCGCGGTGCTGCCGATGTTGATACCGGCCGCCTCGAGTCCGATCGCTGCGCCGATCGCGAGCGCCCCGAGCGCTTTCTGCTTGAACGCCTCGCGTTTCACCTGACGTAACGCCTCGGCCTCGGCCGCGCGGGCTTTTCGCCACTCCTGATAGGGGTGACGCATCTCGCGGTAGAACGCGTCCGATCGGCTGCTGAGCGTGTCGACCAGAACCAGTTCACGCTCGCGGATCTGCATCACTCTGGCGTACATCGGGTCGTCTCGGGCCGGTAATCGAACGAGTTCGTAGCGTCCGTTACTTCTTTTCTCGATGTGATCGCTGAAGGCGCTGGGTGCGAGATCCGCCGCAAAGCGCAGCTGCGCTGTTCTGCGGATCGCGGTTATCTGTTCGGCTGTCAGCTTTGCCCGATGTCGTGCCAGATCGTTCGCGATCGTGTTGTACAGGGGGGCGAACAGTTCTCCGCTGCCCGGCTTTCTCTTTCGGTACTGCTCGAAGTCGACTTTGTAGGAGTAGCGGGAGCTGAACCACTCGATGCCTCTCGCATCGGTCGCCGTAATCACCACAGAGAGGGTTTCGCCGTCGGACTTCTCGATCTTCCCGGCGATCATGACCTCGGCACCCTCGACACCCTGCGGAACCGTTCGCACCGCCCCCCAGTAGCCGGTTCGTTCCATGGTCGACCGGAGTTCGGTCGGCATGTAACGGGCCTCGGCCTCGCGGATCTCCATCGACAGGCCTTCTTCGGTCTCGCTGCCGGAGACTTTTCCGGGGTCGAAGGTCTCGATCCAGACGTCGAGCAGCTGGTCCTCGGAGTACTCGGTCTGTGCCTGATGTGCGACAACCTGCTCCGGCGCGACGCTGCGGCCCGTCGCTGTAGAGCATCCGGCCGTCAGGCAGACCGCTGCGAGCAGCAGCGCTGCGGTTGTCTGGTTGCTGGACGAACCGGCGATCGAGCGGTGCGGGGCGATTTTTCCCTGGTCTGCCATCTTCACGGTCCGGAGATGCCTGCTGTCCCTGCCGTCTGTGCCATCCCGGTCATTTCGGCCATTTCGGCCATGGTCGACCTGCCTGCGGGCCGGAGCAAGTCTTCGTGTTCCGTCTCCCCCGGCAGCGCAGTTTCCACGGGGACAACGTGGACTACGCCGGGCTCGAGCTCCGGCTCCTCGGGGTCGGTGTCGCTGTCGCCGTGCCCGTCCCCCGAGCGCTTTGTGTCAGGGACGAGTGCGAGGCCTGCAGCGCGTTGTCGCACGATGTTCCCCGAGACGGACTCCATCGCATCGACACGCTCCTGCGACAGGGGATGGTTCATGAGGAGGGCGTCGGTGTTGATCCTGTAACGGTGCCCCAACGTTTCATCTGCGGAGCGTGGGTGTCGAACTCGGTCCGCGAATCGGGTCCACAGCCCCGCACTGGGGCCGGGGTCGTAGCCGGCGCGCGCTGCAATATACATCCCGTGGCGGTCAGCATCGCGTTCCATTCCACCGGCGAACGCGTGCTTTCCGAAGCGCGCGAGCGAACCTGTGGGCGGGATCGCGGTGAACACCATGATCGCGGCCTCGGCCAGCAGGCCGACACCCATCTGCACTCGCTTGCGGGTAAGGTGGCCAAGCGTCTCGTGAGCGATATCGTGCGAGATCATGAGCGCGAGCTCGTCGTCTGACTCGAGCGTTTCCAGCAGCGCAGTGGTCAGGTAAATGTCTCCACCTGTCGGGTACGTCGCAATGACGTTGTCATGGACGAGGTGGATGTCCTGGTCGCAGGCAGGTTCACCCGCGAGCAGGACCTCGGATACCGAGCCATCGCCATCGAGTCGCTTGACGCTCAGAATGGCGACGCCTTTTCGCCGGGCGGATGCCATCGCGTCGTTGAAATCGTCGAGCGAAGTCATGCGTTCGCCGTCTACCGCCAGAATTCCATCTCCGCGTGCCAGCAGGTTCGAGGCAGACATGAGGTCGTCGCGAACCTCCCATACGCGGAGCTGGACCGAAGGCTCCCCGGTCTTGTTTTCCGACTCCAGCCACGAGCTGTCGAAGTCGGGCCGGTCTACAACCAGAAACCCGAAGACATGCTCGGTGTCCTTGCACAGCGGCGCACCGGCAGTGCGGAGACGGCTGCCCACCCTCCACACGCGGGCGCGATCTGCTGCTCTGATCAACCGCGCCCCGGGTGGCGCGAGCGCGGGTGCGGCTGCTGCGGCGGCTGCGACTGTATGCCCGGCCTCCGGCTGAGCCTCTGCGCTGGTCTGCTCGGCGTTCTTCACCACCTCCGGTTCCGCCGGCAGCGCAGCGGGCGGTGAGGCCGTTTGAACGTCAGTCGTCGCTGGCGGCGCTTGATGAGGTCCGATCTGCTCGCCTGCGGCCTGTTCAGCGCTGTCCGCCGGTGTGACCGGCGCGAGGGGTTGCCGACCGCACGCGCAGGTTACGGCAAGCAGAATCCACAGGGCTGCAGATCGTCTCATAGCCGGCCGCAGCCTAGCCGTTTGGCGCAGCTGTGGTGAAGCCGTTTTCCGCGGCCTCCCCGGACTTCCGGCCCGTGCCTGGTTTCGTCGCCGCAAATCCCACAATGACGAGCGGTTCTCGAGTCCAGGCCGCCTGAATCCGCGCCTTTTTGGACCGAACGCCGCGCAGCGGGGAGCGTCCGAAGAGCCTGGCCCACGGCGAGTCGGGTCAGGCGGAGGGGTAAAGCTGGTAGAGCATCCAGTAGATGACCACGCCCGTGACGGAGACATACAGCCAGATGGGCAGGGTCCAGCGCGCGATCCTGCGATGACGATCGAAGCGCTCTCTGAGCGCCGGGACCACGGTGCCGAGCACAAGGAACGGTACCAGCGCCGCGAGAATCGTGTGGGTGATCAGGATCGTGAAGTAGACGGTGCGGATGGCGCCGGTGCCGGTGAAGCGCGTCGCCCCGGTGTGAAAGTGGTAATACAGATAGCAGGCCAGGAAGAGCGTAGAAGTCGCGACGGCGGCGAGCATCGTGTTTCGATGTGCCTCGCGCCTGCCCTGGCGAATCAGCACGTAGCCGGTCGCGATGAGGGTTGCGCTGATCGCGTTCAGAGTGGCGTTGAGTGCGGGAAACGATTCTATGCTCATCTTCCTTGCTCGCGCAGGAGTCGTCGTGCGTCGTTGATCAGGCGTTCGACGTCGTCCGGGTTCCCACTGTCATAGTAAGCGCGCATTCTGCCGAGTCCATCGACCAGAACGAGGCGGACGCTGTGAATCACCGCGCCGCTCTCCTTGATCTGCTGCTCTGTCAGCCCCTCGGATCGCTGCACCGGCATCATGAATCCACGCCGGATCAGGTCGAGCTGTTCGTCCGGGTCACCGGTCAGAAGTTTCCATCGCGATGGCAGGATGGCGTGCGTCTTTCCGTAGACGCCGAGCACCTCCGGCGTGTCTGCTTCGGGGTCAACGGTGAAGGACACCATACGAAATGCGCTCTCGCCTGCGAGACGGCGGTCGATCTCGCCGAGTCTCCCGACGATCCGCGGACACGGCCCCGGGCAGGTGCTGTAGAGGAAGCTGGCGACCCAGACCTTGCCGTCAAGCTCACTCGAGGGAAACTCGCTTCCGGTCTGATCGACGAGCGTGAACGCCGGAATCTCCGCGAGGATCGGCAGCGGTCGGTCGCGCTCACGCGCGACGAGAATCCGGATCACCATCAAGCTGACGATCGCCAGACCCATGACAATCATCGAGACGCGCATGATATCCGGGCGGCGGCGCGCAGGCCCATTGCCAGTCGTCATTCGCCTGTGCCCCACGTCGCCCGACTCGATGTTGCAGTGACCGCAAGCCCGAACATCGCGGCGGCGAATGCCGCGATGACGACGACGTTCAACCAAAGGGCCGGTAACTCTGCAGCCGGCGGCTGCGAAGCCCCGAGGTAAAGGACCTGTCGAAGGGCGGCGACACCGTAGGTCAGCGGGTTGATGTACATCAGCGCCGACATCCATGTCGGCACGCCGGCCAGCGGGAAAAACGCGCCGGACAGAAACCACATGGGCATGAGAAAGGCGGTCATGATCGCGTGGAAGCCCTGCGTTGAATCCATACGCCAGGCGATGACAAAGCCCAGCCCGGAGAGTCCGAAAGCGATTGCGACAAGCAACGGAATCGCCAGCAGGCAGCCTACGGCATGCAGCTCAATGCCGGCCAGCGGCGCCACGAGAAAGACCAGCAGCGCCTGGCCGACAGCCAGGACCGTCGTCCCCGCGAGTTTTCCGAGAACGATGCTCATCGCGGGGATCGGTGCGACGAGGACCGACTGCATGAAGCCTTCGTTGCGGTCGTCGATGATCGAGATCGTGGCGAAGATCGCCGTGAAGAGAACCACGAGGACGACCGTGCCGGGAAAAAAATACTCGAGGTATTCGACGCCGTCCGGTGCCCCGGAGGGGCGGAAAGAGGCGTTCAGTCCGGAGCCGAACAGGATCCAGAACAGCACCGGCTGCGCGAGCGCACCGAAGACTCGGTTTCGCTGACGCACGAATCGGACCAGCTCGCGCTCGGCGAGGGTGTATGCGGCCAGCAGCATCCGGTTCGCGGGCGCTGACATCATGCATCCTCCCAGAAACGATGCCCGGTCTCGCGGACGAAGACATCCTCGAGAGTCGGTTTCCCCAGGCTTATCGAATGCACGCGATCCGGGAACGCCTCGACAAGCTGGCTCACGAGGATGTGGCCGTCGCTGTGTTCGATACGCAGCAGGTTGCCGAGCTGGCTCGCCTGCGCGCCGAAGCGGTCGAGAATCAGCGGCGCCAGCGCTTCGGGCTCGGAGGTCTCAATCGTGATGATGTCGCCGCCGATCCGGGTGCGCAGCTCGGACGGCGTTCCCACCGCAACCAGCCGCCCGTGGTCGAGTATCGCCAGCCGGTCGCAATGCTCGGCTTCTTCCATCAGGTGTGTGGTGACGAGAATCGTCGCACCGTCGTCTGTTCGCAGCGACTCCAGATGCCGCCAGAGGTCGATGCGGGCGCCCGGATCGAGCCCGGTTGAGGGCTCGTCAAGGATCAGCAGTCGGGGGCTGGTGACCAGCCCTTTCGCCAACTCGACGCGTCGCCGCAGTCCACCGGAGAGCTGCTCCACGACATCGTCGGCACGGTCGCGAATCGCGAGTCTGCGCATCGCCGCGTCCATGCAAACGTCGAGTCCCGCGCCACGGAGGCCGTACAGGTGACCGTGATGTCGCAGGTTTTCGCGGACGGTCAGTTTGGTGTCGATGCTCGGGCTCTGGAAAACGACGCCGATCTGCTCGCGCACTGCCGCCGGGTCGCCGGCGACGTCGGTGCCGAAGATCCGCACCTGTCCCGACTGAATGGGAAGCACGGTCGACAGGATGCGGAAAAGCGTGGTCTTACCGCCGCCGTTCGGTCCGAGCAGTCCGAATATCTCGCCGCGCGGGATCTTCAGAGAGATCCCCGCCAGTGCGTGCAGCGGACCGTAGTAGTGCTCGAGGCCTTCGATTCGCAGCGCGGGCGGTATCGGCTCGTCGGTGTCAGCGACGGCCGCTGAGCTCATCCGCCGGCTCCCCCGAGCATGGAACGAAGGAGCAGGTCTCCGAACAGCGCCGCGAAAAGCACCGGGAGGTAGGTGACCGAGACCAGCAGGAGTCGTCGCGCAGCTTCTCTCGATTCCGGCTTGCGTGCGGCCCGAATCGATTCGAGCAGGTAAACGAGCCCGGCAGCCAGAGCCGCCCAGCCATAGAGCGTGCCCGCAAGACCGATAACGGAAGGCATCATCGCGACAGGGATGAGCGCCAGTGAGTACAGAATCATCTGGCGGCCGGTCGCCTGGCCGTTCGGGTCGACAACGACGAGCATCGGAAAGCCGCCACCTTCGTAGTCGTCCCGGTACATTCTACCGATGGCCAGGAAGTGCGGGATCTGCCAGAGGAACAGGATCGCGAAGAGGATGACTGCACCCGGCCCGATCTCGCCCGTCGCCGCGGTCCAGCCCATCACGGGCGGAAGCGCGCCGGGGACGGCTCCGATCAGCGTTGAAATCGAAGTGACCCGTTTCATCGGCGTGTAGACCAGCAGGTAACTGGCCAGCGTCAGCGCGTCCACCAGAGCGGTCAGCGCGTTGGTCGTGGCCATGAGATAAGCGACCCCTCCAAGCGAGAGAAACGCTCCGAGCGCGAGCACGTGGTGGTCTGAGACGCGATGCTGGGGGAGGGGCCGGAACCGGGTCCTCGCCATGACGCTGTCGGTGTCGCGCTCGATGTACTGGTTCAATGCGCCGGCACCCGAGCATGAGAGGAAAGCGCCGAGGAGCACGTGAAGCAGTGTCCATCCGCCGGCAACGCCCGGCGCGAGCGCGAATCCGATCCCCACGGTCAGCAGCACCATGAAGCTGATGCGCGGCTTGGTAAGCTCGTAGTAGACGCTCGAGCGCTCCTGAACCACGGACCGGACCGGGCTTTCGCTGCGCGCAGGCATCAGGCGGTCTCCAGCATTCCCCCGCCCGTTGCAGTCTCGGCGTCCGATGTGTTTCGCAGTCCGGCAGGCGTCTGGCTGTGCCCTGCGGCTGCGGCCGCCGAGGTTGCAGCAGCCGAGGTTGCAGCAGCCGACAGGACCGGCGAGCGCAGCAGGACATGCAGCGCGATGACCACCGAAGTCGACAGGATCGCCGCGCCGATCGCAACGTGGAGTGTAGGAATCCAGGACTCGAGGATCGTGGCCTGCCGGTCATGGACCATCGTTGAGGTAATCAGCACGGCCGCCAGTCCGGTCGCGACCTGGGCCACCACCAGCCCCGCGAGCAGTCGAGATCTGCGCGCCGCATGCGACAGCCCGCCGGGAGCGTTCTCCGATCGCAGAGCCCTGAACAGCATCACAGACAGGATCGCCACAGCGAGTGCCGTCAGGATGTGTCCGATCAGAAGTGGCTGCGCGAGAATTTCACTCGTTGAGAGCAGCGAGTTGTGCCGGATGAGCACGCCCATCACGAGCTGGCAAAGGACCACCGCAGGGAGGAGTGCTGAGAGGATCGTCAGGTCGCGCGCAGGCGCTCTGTCGCTCGTCGGCTCCGTCCAGCGCGCAGAGGTCATCGTCGCGAGAGCGACGCCGATGCAGAGGAAGATCTGCCCCATGCATCCATGAATCATCGCGAGATCGATTGAAAGATGGAGTACGCGCAGCCCGCCCAGCATCGCCTGGAACAACACCGCCAGAACCGCGAGCGCTGCCAGTCTTCGTATGCGGGGGTCTTTCTCCCGTCGGCGGACCGCAAGCGCCATCAGCACGGTCAGCAGCGCCACGCCACCTGCAATCACGCGGTGCCCGTGCTCGGTCCTTACATTCTCGATGGCGTACCATTCGGGAGGGTTGATGGTGCCGAACGACAGCGGCCAGTCCGGAACGGCCAGCCCGGCATCGCGGCTTGTGACCAGCGCGCCCGCGAGGATCAGCAGGCCGGTACACGCGACAGTCGCCACGGCCCAGCGGTGAACGACGCGGCGGTCAACCGGATCGGTGCCGCCGCGTTTCGCCCCCGCACGGAGAGGCGATTCCGCCTCCGTCATGCCCTTGCCGACCGTGCTTTCCATTCTGCTCTGATGTGCCTGCAATTCCTGTTACTCGCTGTGGCCCCCCCGGCGGCAGGTGCGTCGCGGATCAACTGCCGGCCCGGTCAGCCGGACCCCAGGAACCCCATCAGGGCACCGAGCAGCACGAGCGGAACCAGCGCCCATGTCATCTCCCCGGTGCGGACGCCGGAGCCTCTGCGGTGATCTCGCAATGCGATCACCGCGCAGACCACCGAGCCGACGCCCGCCACCAGAGACGAGACGAGGAACGCGGCTGTCAGAGTGCCCGCGTCGCCCATGGTGCGCCTTCGACTCAGCCCTTCGGCGCGAAAGCGAGGTCCGCGGTGGCCGAACCACCTTCGGTGACTGTTACCTCCGCCGTCTTGGTGCCGAGCTTCTCGTGCCAGGCCTCGATCGTGTAGGTCCCTGCGGGCAGACCGGAGATCGTGAACGATCCGTCCTCACCGGTGACCGAGAAGAAGGGGTGGTCGACCACGCCGACGTATGCAGCCATCCACGGATGGACGTCGCATTTCACCTTCGCCATCACCTCAGGGGCCTGGTAGCGCTTCTTGATCGTCATGCCCTTCATCGGCATCGCGCTGTTGAACTGCTTGGTATTGGTAGCCAGTGAGTGGACGTTGTGGAGCGTCTCGTCGCTGTTGCGGATCTCCACGGTCTGCCCGACCATCGCACCAATGACGCGCGGCGAGTACATGCAGCCATTCTGGTCGAGAACGGCCGGAGCCTTCGGCGCTGCTCAAGGTTTTTTTGGAA
>CAXQPB010000061.1:0-5260 GCA_964225545.1 Candidatus Nitrosopumilus sp.
CAACATTGAGTCGCTGACCGAGGCGCGCGAGATCAACGCGATCGCCGGACGCATGGGCCGCAAGGTCAATGTCGGCATCCGGATCGATCCGCTGCTCTCCAAGCCCTACTACGACAAGGTCATCGCGACCTACCGTAAGAAGTTCGGATTCCCGATCGACCAGGCCGCCGACGCCGGCGCCGAAGTCGCCAAGCTCGAGAACCTGAACCTGGTCGGCATCATGACGCACATCGGCTCGCAGGTCTTCCACCCGACCCGGTACGTCACCACGATCGAGAAGATCTTCGACCTGTGCAAGGCGCTCAAGGCGCGCGGCATCGACATCAAAGAGATAAACATGGGCGGCGGCTACCCGGCCCAGAGCATGCGCAACCTGCGCCTGTCGCGCCGTTTCCGCATCGCGAAGGTCATGGAGAAGCTCGGTCGCATCGACGTCCAGGCCAGCTCGATCGACCAGTTCGGAAAAGCGATCGGCGACCGCTACCTGCAGCTCAAGCGTGAGACCGGCCTCGAGCCCCGCCTCGCGATCGAGCCGGGCCGCTGTCTGGTCAGCAACGCCGGACTCGTCGTCGGCAGCACGCTGGTCATCAAGAACGAATGGCTGTTCACCGACATCAGCATCAACAACCTGCCGGAGAACCTGTTCTTCTCGGAGTGGCGCATGGTCTTCCCCGGCCACACTCCCGGAAAGCTCGGCAAGGAGTACAACATCTCAGGTCCGACACTCGCGACCCAGGACGTACACTTCTTCAAGCGTGAGGTCCCGGATCTGAAAGAAGGCGAGCCGATCGTGGTTCTCGACACCGGCGCGTACTCGATCGCGCGTGCGAACCAGTTCACGCGACCGCGCATCGCGGCCTACGCGATCAAGGACAACGGCGACCTCAGCCTGATTCGCCGGCCGGAGAGCGTTGAAGACGTCCTCGCCATGCAGGTGTGGGACGATGTCCCCGCAGTCGTCGAGAAGGCGAACAAGGTCGCCTGAGGCCACACACGTTTTCGGATCGGACGCGGACTCCTGGCCGAGAGATACTCGGCCGGAGCCGCGGCCCGATCCGGCGTACATTCAGAGGTCGCCCGCTTCGCCTTGTTCGAAGGGGGATCCCCCGCCCCATCCCGTCACTCGCGCCACGCGCCAACGGGCAACCACTCCGACCCTCCCGTCTCGAAGGAAAGACATCACAGTGCGCCTGCGCTCCAGTCGAGATGCCGGCACTGCGGTCAGGAGTTACATGCGTCGGCGGCCTTCGAGGGCGCGGCCGATCGTCACCTGATCTGCGTATTCGAGATTGCCGCCAACGGGCAGGCCGTGCGCGATCCGACTCACGGTCACACCAAGCGGTTTGATCAAACGGGCGAGATAGACCGCCGTCGCCTCCCCTTCCACATTCGGATTGGTGGCGACAACGCTCTCGGCAACCTGATCCGCTTCGAGCCGGCGGACGAGCTCCGCGATACGCAGCTGCTCAGGGCCACGGCCGTCTAGCGGTGAGATCGCGCCGTGCAGGACGTGGTACACGCCCTTGAAGTCATGGGTTCGCTCAACGGCGATAACGTCCGACGGCTCCTCGACGATGCAGATCACCGACGGGTCGCGGCGGACATCCGCGCAGATCGCACACTGCACGGCTTCACTGAAGCCGTAACAGGTCTCGCAGAACTTTGTACTCTCTTTCACCTCGGCTACCGCGCGCGCAAGCTCGGAGGCGTAGGTCTCATCACCACGGAGAATGAAGAACGCGAGCCGTGCTGCGGTCTTTTCGCCGATTCCGGGCAGCTTGGCCAGCAGCTCGATCAGTCGCGACAATGCCGGTGTGTAAGACACCCCTTACCTCTTTCCCCAACCCCCGCAGTCCGGCTTCACATTCCGGGAATGCCGAGCGCCCCGAGGTCCATTCCGCCGGTCACCTGCTTCATCTCCTCGGACATCACGTCCTGCGCCTTTTGAATGGCCGCGTTGACGGCGGAGGCGACCAGGTCCTGAATCATCGCGGTGTCCCCCTCTGCGACCAGGGTCGGGTCGATCGTGACGCTTCGTACGGCGAGCTTGCCGTTGATGACCACACTCACCATGCCGCCACCCGCCTCGGCTGTGATCTCGGTCTTCGCCATGCGCTTTTGAGCCTGCTTCATCTTCTTCTGCATCTCACGCGCCTGGCGCATCATGTCCATCATTCCGGGTTGCGACATCGGGTTCTCCTGTAGTGGTGCCTGTTGACTCGCGTCCGTGCATGCGGCGGCGGCGTTCATCGCAGCTCGACCGCTCTGGTCACTCTTCGATACTCTGAATCTTTCTGACTCGCCCGCCAAGGAGATCGACAGCGCCCTTTACCAGCGGGTCCGCGAGCGCATCGCGCTCGACGCGTGCGCGCCGCTCCTCCTCGATCGAATGGGATGATATCCCGGTTCCGCCGGAAGCGGGAGCGGCGCCCTGGCCGTCGATCTCCAGTTTCACATCGGATCCGAAGTGATCGGCAACAATCTGACGCAGCCGCGTGAGCATCTCGCTGTCGTCGAGCTGCTTTCGCGCCACGCTCGTCATCGGCCGGATCGCGACACGGCCCGGCTCGAGGGCGATCAGCTCGCAGTTGCCGAGAGCGACGGTCAGTTTGATGCCGCCTGCGACAGCCGCGGTCTCGAGAAAGTTCTTCCAGCGCTCCGAGTCGCCTCCCGCCGTGTCCGTTCCACCAGCCGCGTCAGCGGGATGCGGCGGCATCTCGGGTGCTGCCGACGGATCGGGCGGCGCCGGAGCGGCAGCCGGCGGTGAAACCACCTGCTGCCTTGCACTCTGTCGCTCTGCCCCCGCTGCGAACGCCGGGTTCGGCTCTTTTTCCCGTGCGGGCGCAGTCGAGGCCGCGTGTCCGACGCCGGGCGGGCCTGGCGCGCCGGCTGAGATTGCCGCGCCGCCGGCGGAGTCTTCTGCGGAGCCGCCTGTCCACGCGTCTGGCCCGCGCCGCCGCCGGCACGAGGAGGAGCAGGAGCGCCGTCGAGCATGGCGAGAATCTCACCGCTCGCCACAACCGACTCGAGCGCGACCGCCTTGAGCAGCCCCATCTCGAATACGATATCGGACATCGAGCCGTGGCGGAGGTCGTCGGCGGAACGCATGAGCGAGTTGAAGATGCGGTGAACATCGAGGACGTGGCGCTCATCCTTGAGAGCAACAGCCGCCTCGCGCATCGCATCGGGGATCGTATCGTCAAGTGCCTCGGCGCCGGCTGCCGCCGCCACGCAAACATGACGTACCATCTCGAGAACCTCATGCATCACGCGCTCGGGATCGTGACCGGCCTCGCGGATTTTGCCTGAGAGCGTGACGATCCCGGCGCCGTCACGCTTGAGAATCGCGGTGACGATCCCGACGAGGACATCGGTCGGGGCCACGCCGAGCGTCAGCGTCACATCGTCGATGTCAGCGCTGCCGCCCGTCACGGCCGAGAGCTGCTCGAGCAGCGATTGCGCATCGCGCATGGAGCCATCGGCCTCCCGCGCGATCAGCGCGAGCGCCTCCTCGGACACATCGAGCCCGTCCTCTTCGACGATCAGCGCGAGCTGCTCGACAATCTCGCGGATCGACAGCCTGCGAAAATCATAACGCTGGCAGCGCGAGAGCACGGTCTCGAGAACCTTGTGAACCTCGGTCGTCGCGAGAATGAACTTGACGTGGTCCGGCGGCTCCTCGAGCGTCTTGAGCAACGCATTGAAAGCCGACTTCGAGAGCTGGTGGACCTCGTCGATGATGTAGATCCGGTAGCGTCCAGTCGCCGGACGGTACTGGGAAGCCTCGATCAGCGCCCGGACTTCATCGATGCCGTTGTTCGATGCGCCATCGATCTCGATGACATCGACAGAGGCTCCCGACAGCACCTGCTTACAGGACGGACATTCGTTGCAGGGTTCTGTGCCTTTCGCGCCTTCTTCGACTTTCGTGCCGGCTGCCATCTGGGGCGATTCGCAGTTCAGCGCTCGCGCGAGAATCCGGGCGACCGTGGTCTTGCCGACACCGCGGATGCCAGTGAACAGAAATGCGTGCGCGACGCGGTCGCTCGCGATCGCTGCCGTCAGGGTGGCCGTCACATGACGCTGGCCGATCACGCTTTCGAATGTCTGCGGGCGCCATCGGCGCGCCACGACTTCGTAGGGCATCGTCTGGGTTGATGAAGGCATCGGCTGAATTGGTGGTGGTACCAGCGGGACGGCGGGGTCGCAAGGCGGCCGGAGAACCCGAGAAAACCGCATATTTCAACGGCCTGCCGTGGGTCGGCTCCGACCGCAAGCCGCCAAACCCTCGCCGCCGGCCCGGGCCTTGAAGAAGCTTGGCGCTTGACATAATCCACGCTTGTTCGATTTTGAACGCTGGCAAACTATCGCGCTTCCAGTTCTCAAATTCTCCGATGATGACCTGGTCGATGGCGGCTACATCCTCGAAGACCAGGCCGATGCGATGATCGACCGCGCGGTCTCCAACTACGCGGGGCTCGTGCGGCGCAAGCACAAGGATTGGGCTGCGTTGCGTTTCGCTGAACAAACAAAGGGGGAACATCATGCGTTTGAAAATAAAAGGCTCCGTCGTCCCGGGACTGTTGCTGCTGTTCGCGACCGCTGCCGTCGCCGGGGCGGGCGCCGGGAAACAGGGAACGCTGTCGGGTCGCTGGGCAACCGACGGCGCAACCCCCTATCTCCAGCTGACCGCCCCGGGGGTCCCCGAGCTGTTCTCGACGACCGTCGTCTGGACTCTGAGCGAGGATCCTGAGGGCGTGATCTCCGGCACGAGCGACTTCGTGGCTTTCGACTCGCTCGGCAACGAAATCGTTGCGGCTCAGCTCGACTTGGTCGGCAGCGGAACCAGCCGGTCGTATGCCTTTGCCCAGAGTGATCTCAGTGAGCCGTCCAACACCGGGGTGACATTCCAATGCACGCTGCGGGGCACCTCACGGATGACCTGTCTCGGAACCAGCACCGGCGCGCTGTCGCCGTTGTCCCTGACGCTCGACCTGAGGCGCCTCGAAGATCACGACGGCGACAGCGACAGCGACAGCTGAGAGCCGCGGACGGCGCCGCTCGCTACGCCCTCGCGGCGCTGCGAGCGGCCCGCCCGGGTGCGGCTGAACCCGCCGCGACGGATCCGGCCGCATCCGGTCCGCGCTGGTCAGAGACCGGACGCGAACCTACTATCTGCCGACAGGCCGTCGGCCGCCGGCCACGGATCCGACCACGGACTCCGGGCGCATCGCGCGCACGGTCGGTGTGCGCGAACCAT
>CAXQPB010000062.1:0-5186 GCA_964225545.1 Candidatus Nitrosopumilus sp.
TCTGTCGTTCGCCATGATCGGCATTGTGAGGCCGAGCGGCGGTCAATCAAGAGAGCGGCGAGCGCCGGGACGGCGCTCGCCTTGTGTCGGGCGTGGCAAACTTCAGTGACGCGTCTCCGAGCCGGGGACCTCACAGTCAACGCAGTAGTGGCGGTCCCCGAGCCGACGGAAGTCGTGGTCGAGAGAGATCTTCAGCGCCAGAACCCTGTCCAGCTCGGAGGGGACGCCGCGCTCGTAGGGCCGGTTCGGGATATCGATGTAGACGGTTGCCTCGGACTCGCCCGGCTCCGATTCGACCCGAAACATCCCGGGGAACTCCCCGGACTGTGAGGGCAACACGCCGAGGTGCGGCAGGAGCGCTTTCCAGAACGCCTGCAGCTGCGGGGACGTGGCGACTGCTCGCATTTTCTCCATGAGTTCGAGCTCGGGCGAGAGCTGTTTTTCGGAATCCGCGCTGCGGTGAGATTCACGCCGGGCGGGCAGATTCCCCCCCTCGTCCGCGTTCTTCGCCTGAGTCTTCGGCCGGTCCTGCTCGCCGGCCGGTTCCTGAACGGGCTCCGGAGCCGTTTCCTGAGACTGCTCGCTTCCGGGGTGGAGTTTCTCGTCGACAGCCTTCTCGGGCTCGGGATGGCCTGTGTGTCGCTTGTCTTTCTTCACCGGAAACCTCCCCGCACCGACGGTCGCGCACCAGCGCGTCGTCAAAGGATAAGCACGAAAAACCCGCGGGCAAGGCAGCCGGGCGGCGGGCGCGGACGGGCAGGCGACGCGGGTCCGTCGCCGCGAAATGGAAGTTTTCTCGGGCTTGCGGGAGGCCTGCGACAGGCTTTAACGGCTGCTTCGGAGGACCGGATCCGGTTCAGCAGGACAGGAGTTTCGGGGTGCCGCGCTCCAACCGGCTCGCCCCGTAACCACAGAACCGGCAGCGCCGAAACCGCGGCCCGGGACGAGCAGGAGGAGATAATCGCGTGTCTTCAAGAATGCCTCCCCGAGCTGCACTCTCCAAGCCCAACCGCTCAAACGCCCCCTCCCGCCCCGTCGTTCCAGACTTTTCGGTGCGTAAGCTTCCCGCTCGTTCTCCGGCAAGCACTCGCGGGCCACACGCCGAGACATGGCCTCGCGCAAACCGCCGCCGTCGTTGAGGAATTCGATCAGGACGGAAATGTACGGAAAGAACCGCCGCTCACCCCCACCCGTTCGGGGCTGATCGCCGACCGCCCCGGGCGGGCGGTCAGCGACCTCACGTTGCGTTCCGTCCGGCCCGCTGGCAGGCATGCGCGATGGACACTCTGAACGACCCCCGCGTCAGCAGCGCGCTCGAGGCCTATTTTGAGGCGATCACCGCCGGCGACGAGCGGGGCTGGATCGGCCTGTTTGCCGCCGACTGCATGGTCCACGACCCGGTGGGCGCGATTCCCGCCGAGGGCCGGGAATCCCTGCCCGGAGTCTGGCGAATCCTCCGCGTGCCATTCGAGAGCGTAGCGATGGAGGCTGTCGATGTTTTCCACGGCGGCAACGGCGCGGCGGTCAAGTGGAACGCGCGCGGCAAGGCGGAGTCAGGACGTGAGGCCCGGTTCCATGGAATCAGCGTCTTCGAGGTGACCGAGGACGGCAAGATCCAGACGCTGATGAGTTACTGGGATCCGGCGGAAATGATGATCGCAATCGCCGGATAAAACCCGCAGCGCCTCAGTTGCGAGGCCGGTACCCCTCGCAAAGGTCGTTGAACCCGCACCACTGGCACAGAATACCCGGCACCGGCGGAAAGACGGTCGAGTCACTGACCTGATCGATTCGGGCGAGCAACTCGTTCTCCGTAGCGGCCGCTTCCGAGCGCTGCATCCGATAACGCAGCGGCTTCGACCCTCGAAGAAAGTCGAGCTCCAGCACGACCTCCGAGCACTCGGCCTCGCAGTGGCGGGCGAAGATCGCTACGGCGTAGGCCTTGAGCTGGTCGGCTTCCTTGCCGCGGAAATCTCGCGGCACTCTCTTGCCGGTTTTGTAATCGATGATGTGGAGCGTCCCGCTCGGGTCTCTAGCCAGCCTGTCGATGAAACCCTGGAACGGCTGACGCCCGCCGAGTTCGATCACGAAGTGCTGCTCGACCGCGACCGTCGATCGATCATCGACTGAAAAGCGGTCACGGTGGAACCGCTCGATGAGCTCGGCTCCGGTTCGCCGGTAGAACTCGAGCTCGGTGCCCGCGCGAATCACGCGAACCACCGCGCCGCCATCGGTATAACGGCGATCCCAGACTTCGCAGTATTTTTCGACAGCCTCTGCCGCCGTGCGGACGCGGTCCGCGCAGCGTTCGAGGAAGAGCCACTCCAGGGCCTCGTGAACGCAGTTGCCCATGAACGCCTCTACGCCGCGGAAGCCTTCCTTGACGCCATCGCGATACCGGTAGCGATAACGCCGCGGGCACTGCTCGAAGGTCGTCACCCGCGAGTAACTGAATGTCTCTGAGTTCGATTGCGCCTGGCTCTGCTGCTGCATCGGGTTCTCACTCGGCATGGCCGGAACGTCGTGGGTACCACCGGCTCGACGCGAACGCGACGGCAGCGCGCACGCCGCAGTGCCGCTCAGTCTCCGAGCTCGCCCGCGAGCTTCTCCAGCGCAGGCGGGGCACCGGCAACCAGCAGAATCTCTCCGGCCTCGAGCGGCTGCGACCCCGCCGGGTTCAGACGAATGTCACCGTCGCTCTCGAGCACGCCGAGCACCGTCACCTCGAAACGGCCGGCCAGGTCGGCCTGCTCCAGCGTAACGCCGTCGCAGGAAGATCCTGCAGCGATGGTCAGCTCGACGATCGAGATACGCGGCTGGTCGGCGATACGAACCAGCCCGCCGAGATCGATCATTCTCGGGTGAAGTGCCGCGAGCGCCATACGGTGACCGGCGACCGCATAGGGCGCGACCGTTCGCGTGGCTCCCGCACGGATCAGCCTTTTGGCCGTCGCTTCGGTCTCAGCGCGGGCGACGACGGAGACATCGGGGTTAAGATCCTTGGCAGCCAGCGCGATCGCCAGGTTGGCAGCTTCGGAGGACATCGTGCAGAGCACCGCCTGCGCGTGTTCGACTCCGGCCTCGAGCAAGACCTCATCGTGCGTCGCATCGCCCTGCACGCTCGCGGCACCGTCGGCCGTGGCACCCTCACGATCGACAATGACCAGCGGCGTCCCCCGATCGAGTAACTCCGCGGCCACGCGCCGGCCGAAATCCCCGTACCCACAGATGATGTAGTGATTTCTCATCTTCGAGATCGTCCTGGCGACCCTTCGCCGGTTGAAGTACCTGTGGAACTCACCCTCGAGCAGCATCCCTGCCCACATGCCGACGATGGTAAGGACCATACCGATGCCGACCACGATGAGCACGAGCGTGAAGATCTTTCCCGTAGTGCTCAGCGGGGCCAACTCGCGATAGCCGACCGTCGAAAGCGTAATGACGGTCATGTACAGCGAGTCCAGCCACGAGTAGTCTTCGATGAGTCGATAGCCGAGCGTTCCGAACGCGGTCAGCGAAATGATCGCGATCAGCGAGTTGAATACGCGCGGATCATCGACAAGCGAAAGCGGGCTCTGGCGATCACGGACTTCAGGCACGCTCGCCGCCTCCGGCCGAATCAGGCTGCAGGTCAGGCCGGTCCTCAGGACGAAGGCGATACAGCACAGTGCCGATCGCCGCGACCTCATGGCCGTCTCGAGTGGCCACCTCGATCTCGCTGACAAACGCGCTGCCGGTGCGCGCGGCGATCCGTCCCACGGCCCGCAGCGCTCCGGCCGCGGGTGCACCGAAGGTCACGTTCATACTGATCGTCGCGCCGCTCTGTTCGATCGAAGTTCCCGGGTGGGAATAGGCCGAGAACGCGCCGCAATTGTCGACAAGACCGAGGATCGCGCCGGGGTCGATGCGGCCGTCAGCATCGGTGTTGTTCTCGACCGGGAGTCCGACGCGAGCCTCGGAACCGATCTCCGAGAGGATCTCGATTCCGGCATCGCTCCCGTACGGCGAACCCGAGATGGTAACCGGCGGCAGGTCCCCGGCGGTGTCCGATCTGGCGCCGGCGGCAAAGCGCGCGGCGCTGTCCGCGCCCGACGCCTCGATACGACAGGTTGCCAGCGCGGTGGCGATGTCCCGGTCGCCGCAGCGGGCATCGATCGATACGTGTACCGAGCTGCGCCCGCGCGCACGGGTGCGCGCGGCGAATGTCATCGCGTCCGAATGTACAGGCGCAAGAAACGACAACGTGAACGACAGCGGGCGCACGCGAGCGGCGCTCGAGTCCGCGCCGCCGGCAGCCGCCATCACTCCCGAACACAGCGCAGCGGAGGCGATCGCGCCGCCGTGAACGATCCCTCCACGGTTCAGGATCTGCTCACTCATGGGCAGAACCACCGTCGCAGTACCGTCACCGCTTTCCACGACCCGATAGCCGAGCCGGGTCGCGTGGCGGCTGCGCTCGAGCCGTTCGAGTTCAATTTTCTGAAGTTCGGAGATGGCCAAGGTCAGGTCTCGGGGTGTATCGCCCGCGGCGGGCGGGAGTCAAACCGCAGTCTTCCCGGGCATCAGGCGATTATGAGAAGTAGCGGCCTCCTCCGTAGAGGTACATGAAGGAGAATGTCAGGAACGGCAGCCCGCAAACCTGGAAGACGAGCACCGACACGGCCTCACGCGCACCGACTCCGCCAAGGCCCCAGAGGAGAAAAGACGCGAGCAGAAAACCCAGATACCCCATTGCCACCATTCGAGCCCAGCGTCGGAGGCGCCAAAGCCCGACCGCGATCGTCGACTGGAAAGCCGCATGAACGAGCAACGCGAGAACTGCGACAGGCCCGGTCAGCATCGCGCCGAGCGCCGGCACCGTGAGCGCGTCGAACGGCAGGAGCAGTATCGCGGCGAGCTCGACAGCCACTGCTACCGACGCGGCCAGACACAGCGCCGCAACGAAGCGAGGGCGTGAACGACGGCCCGGACGCGGCGCGCTCGCCCTCACGTCGAGCGTTCGTGTCGAGCCTTTTTCCCGGCTGGCTGGAGATCGGGGTCTGCTTTGTAGATCCGACACAGCGCGTACGCGGCGAAATCCCGGCGGGCTGCGTGCGAGCCCGGGAACCTGGCCTGCGCGTGAAGCTATGCAGGAAACAGAACGATGGGAAGCGGCCGGCTCAGCGCGTCGCGGAGAGCGCCTCGTC
>CAXQPB010000063.1:0-8740 GCA_964225545.1 Candidatus Nitrosopumilus sp.
CCGCCCCCCCCCCGCTCCGCGGTCATCGGTCACGACGACGTTCGCACCGAGCCGGCGCAGCAGTGACGAGGCCGCGCGACCGCTCGCACCGAGGCCGACGACGAGAGCGCGTTGGCCGGCAGCATTCACAGGGAACTACCTGAGCTTCAGAGTACCGATCGTCACCAGCGCGCAGATCACGGAGATGATCCAGAAGCGCACGATGATGAGCGGCTCGGGCCAGCCCGCCAGCTCGAAGTGATGGTGGATCGGCGCCATCCGGAAGACGCGTTTGCCGCGGAGTTTGATGGACGCGATCTGAATGATCACCGAGCAGGCTTCGACGACGAAGATGCCCCCGGCGATGAGCAGGATCAGCTCGTTCTTGGAAACCACGGCGATCATGCCCAGCGCTCCGCCGAGCGCGAGCGCGCCGACGTCGCCCATGAACATCTGCGCCGGGTAGGTGTTGAACCACAGGAAGCCGAGGCTCGCCGTTGCGATCGACGCGCAGACGATCGCCAGCTCGCCGGCACCGGGGACCGGAGTGATCAGCAGATATTCGGCAATGCGCGCGTGGCCGGCTGCATACGCGAGGATCGCGTAGGTGGCCGCGGTCGTCATGACCGGTCCGATGGCGAGCCCGTCCAGACCGTCCGTGAGATTGACCGCATTCGACGCTCCGACAATGACGACAGCGGCGAACGGGATGTAAAAAATACCGAGATCAGGCCTCAAGTCCTTGAAGAACGGGACCGAGAGAACCGTACTGAAATCCGGCCGCGCGTAGAGCACCGACATGGCCGCTGTGGCGATGAGGGCCTGCCAGAGAAGCTTGGTCCGTGCGCGCAGTCCCGCGTTCTTTCCCTGTGTGATCTTGAGATAGTCGTCGACCGCGCCGACCGCACCGAATCCGGTGATCACCGCGATGGTCAGCAGGATGTAGACGTTGGTGATGTCTGCAACGAGGAACACCGACACGAGGAGAGAGGCCAGAATCAGCACCCCGCCCATCGTCGGCGTGCCCTGCTTGGCGGCATGGCCTTCAGGCGCGAACTCACTGACGACCTGCCGGACCTGTCCGGCACGAAGCACGCGCAGCAAACGCGGCCCGAGAAAGAACGAGAGCACGAGGGCCAGCAGCGCAGCCGTGACCCCTCTGAAGGTAATGTAACGAAATACGTTGAAGACCGCGTACTGGTCGGCCAAAGGGAGCAGGAGGTGATAGATCACGATTCCGCCAGCCTCTTCATCTCTTCCACGACAAGTTCCATCCGCGCGCCTCTCGACCCTTTGACCAGCACCGAGTCGCCGGCCTTCCAGACGGCTGCCACGGCCGCCGCGATGCGGGCGTGGCCGCCGTCATCGACCGCAAGAAGTCGATCCTCGGGAAGCCCGGCTTCGAGCGCTCCTTCCGTTGTCTGACGGGCGTGCGCTCCCAGTGCGCACACTAGCACAGGCTCTACGCGCGCTGCATCACGCCCGGCCTGTCGATGCAGAGCGGCAGCCTGCGGTCCCAACTCGAGCATCTCCCCGAGTACCAGGATCGAGCGGCCGGGCGCGCCGTCCGAGAGCGTCGCCAGCGCCGCTGCCAGGGAATGGGGATTGGCGTTGTAGGCGTCGTTGACCACCGCGACACCGTTGCCCAGGGACTCGACCGCTACCCGCATCGGCGGCGGCTCGGCCGCCTCGAGACCGGCCGCGATCGTGTCCGGGGCCAGACCCAGCGCGAGCGCACAGGCAGCAGCGGCAGTGGCATTGTGGACATTGTGGCGGCCGCCCAGAGCCAGCGTTACCGGCCGATGATCGGCCGACCGGTCGCTGTCCTGCGGCGCCGGCTCGAAGACAAGCTCGAAACGCGCCCGCTCCAGTCCGACCTCGTGGATTTCACCCACATGAACCCGCCCGCCGGTTCCGTACGCCAGTCGTGGACGGGCATGCAAAGTTCGTCCGAGCTCGGCGACGCGATCGTCGTCGAGATTGACGACCGCGGTCGCGGAGTCATCGAGGCCGGCGAACAGCTCGCCTTTCGCTCGCGCGATCCCCTCGATGCTGCCGAGCCCCTCGAGGTGTGCCGAGGCTACGCAGGTAATGAGCGCATGGGTCGGGCCGGCGATTTCCGTCAGCCGCGCGATCTCCCCGGGCGCATTCATCCCCATCTCGAGGACGGCCACGCGATGTTCCGGCTTCATCCGCATCGCGGTCAGCGGCAAGCCGACCAGGTTGTTGAAGTTACCCGCGGTCGCCAGAACCGCATCTTCACCGTGATGGTGCGCGAGAATCGCGCGCAGAAGCTCCTTGGTTGTGGTCTTTCCGTTGGATCCGGTGATCGCGACCACCGGCATCTGAAAGCATCGACGGTGCGCAGCGGCGATATCCCCCAGCGCCCTGAGCGTGTCATCGACTTCGATGAACGCGACGCCGCGTCGATCGAGCGCCCGGCCGCGCGAGCAAACGACAATGCGAGCACCGCGTGAGAGCGCATCATCGATGAAGTCATTTCCATCGTAGTTCTCACCGACCAACGCGACGAAGACAGAGTCAGGGCCCGCCGCGCGACTGTCGGTGGTCAATTCACCGATGGTCCAGTCGAGCGGAGTGTCGCCGATCAGCGACGAACCCGCTGCAGCCGCGAGCATCTGCGCGTCCATCAAAGCGTTGGCATTCGAGCGATCCGTGACGTTCCCCTCAATGGCTCTCGACGAGCCTGCGGACGACCTCCCGGTCGTCAAAGTGATGCCGGACTCCGGCGATATCCTGATAATCCTCATGCCCTTTGCCGGCGACCACCACCACGTCTGCCGGGCCGGCGACACCGAGCGCGGCAAAGATCGCACGTTCCCGCTCGACCTCGATCATGTAGCTCCGCCCCCCGCCGTCAGCCGGGCTCCGGCGCGCGTCATCAAAGTCGATCCGGCGGGCATTCGGTCGGATTCCTTCCTCGATATCGGCGACAATCGCCGACGGGTCTTCGCTGCGCGGGTTGTCCGACGTGATGATCGAGATGTCGGCCAGGCGTCCGGCGATCTCGCCCATCATCGGCCGCTTGCCGCGATCCCGATCCCCGCCGCAGCCGAAGACGGCGATCAAACGGCCACCGCCGTTGTTCTCACGTATCGCCGCGAGCGTCCGCTCGAGAGCATCGGGGGTGTGCGCGTAGTCGACGAGGACGACAGGCCGCCGATCACCGACTCGCTCCAGCCGACCGGGAACCGGCGGGCATTCCTCGATCCCGGCCACAATAGCGTCTTCGGAGAAACCGACAGCACTGGCAGCCGCGGCGACCGCCGCTATGTTCGCGAGGTTGGGAAGCCCGATGAGCCGGGAGTTGAGCTCCACTGTGCGGCTGCCGATGCGCAGCTCCGCGCAGATGCCGTCGAGGCCGGTCTCAGCGCGGACCACAGACACATCGCAATCCGAATCCCCCCGCGTCGTGAAGGTGCGGCACCGATCGGCGCCGAGCATCCCGGACAAACGCATTGCGAAGGGGTCCTCGGCGTTGAGTACGGCGATGCCCGAGGATGGATCCAGATAGTCGAGGAACAGGCTCGCCTTGGCGGCGAAGTAGGACTCCTCATCGCCGTGATAGTCGAGGTGATCGCGTGTCAGATTGGTGAAGATCGCTGCGTCGAAACGACAGCCCGCGACGCGGTGCTGGCTGAGAGCGTGCGATGAGACTTCCATGGCGACCCACCCGCAGTCGGCCGCTGCCATAGAGGCGAAGGCTCGATGAAGTTCCACGGTCGGCGGCGTGGTCATCGAGGCTGTCCGCTCACTGCCTGCCCAACGCTGACTGATGGTGCCGAGGACACCCACGCTCTGCCCTGCGGCGCGCAGCACGTGGTCGAGTAGATACGTGCAGCTTGTCTTGCCGTTCGTACCGGTGACACCGATCAGGCGCATACGCTCGGCCGGATCGCCCAGCGCCATGGCCGCTGCATGACCTGCGGCTCGAACCACATCATCGACGACGATGCGCGCATATCCGTCAGCCGCGACATCCCGAGAACAAAGGGCAGCCACAGCGCCGGCAGCGGAGGCGTCCGCAATAAACCGAGCCCCATCGGTAGTCGTCCCGGGCAGCGCGAGAAAAAGATCTCCCGGCCGGATATCGCGTGAGTCCTGCGAGACTCCCCTGATCGACAGATTCGATGAGACGTTCGACTCGCACTCGAACCCCGCGGCTCGAAGACGCGCGAGCAGGTCGGCAATCGTCGGTCCGCTCTCGCTCGACTCGGTAACCTGTCTCATGGAGATCCATCCCCCGGCGGCAACGCCGCGCTCAGGCTAGTCTCGACGGCCCGCGAGAACGAGCAAAACATCGCTCAGGGCTTCGAGCTCGACACCGGGATCGGGCATCTGCTCGACAACGTAACCGTCTCCATCGACGCGAAGGTTGCAGTCACAACCATCGATCGCGCGCATCGCAGAGCGCAGGCTGAGGCCGCGCAGGTCCGGCATGGTGCCGCTGAACTCGTCGACCTGCGGCGGTTCGGGCTGGGCAACCGAAGCCTCGATCGGCAGGCTGCCGCCCGGAACGAGCGGCGAGCGGTAAATGTGGAGATAATCGAGGGCAGCCTCCGCGATTCCCCGGAACACCGGCGCGGCGACGACTCCGCCGTAATGACTGCGGCGCGGCTCGTCGATCGACACCGCTATCACGAGACGAGGATTGTCCGCGGGCAGAAACCCGACAAAAGACGCGACGTAGTCGCTGTGGCTGTAACGACCTTCCTTCACCTTCTGGGCAGTGCCGGTCTTGCCTGCGACTCGAATCCCCTCGATGCGCGCACGCGGCGCTGTCCCGCCGGGCTCGACGACCGCCTCGAGCATTCGCGCGACGGTGCGCGCAGACGCCGGATCGACCACTCGCGCGGCTTCACGCGGCGTATTGTGCATCACGACGCGGCCGTCGCCATCGACAACGCGCCGGATCACGTACGGCTGCATTCGCGATCCCTGGTTGGCCAGTGTCGAGAAAGCCGATGCGAGCTGGACGGCGCTCACGCTGATGCCCTGGCCGAAAGCGATGTTGGCGGTGTGAATCGCGCGCCAGAGAGAATGGGGCGGCAGGATGCCGGTCGTCTCTCCCGGCAGACCGGTTCCCGGACGAGCTCCGAAGCCGTAGCGGCTCAGGTATCCGTGGAAGCTCTCCGCACCGAGCTTCGCCCCGATCTTGGCCGAACAGATGTTGCTCGAGACACGCAGGATATCGGCAACGCTGAGGTCTGCGTAGGGATGGTGATCGTTGATGGTCCAGCCGCCGACTCGCATCGCACCGTTCTCGCAGAAGTAGACATCATCCTCGGAGATCACACCGGCATCGAGGGCGGCCGCAACGAGCAGCGGCTTGGTCGTCGAGCCCGGCTCGAACATGTCGGTGAGCGTGCGGTTGCGACGCGACGCAACCTCCGAGCGTTTGTAATGGTTGGGATCGAAGGCCGGCGCGTTGGCCATCGCCAGCAGCTCGCCGGTCGATGGATCGAGCACAACAACGCTTCCGCCGAGCGCGCCATAGGCCTCGACCTGCCGGAGCAACTCGGCCTCGGCGATCCCCTGCAACGTCGCGTCGATGGTGAGTTCGATCGTCGCGCCGCGGTTCATGCCGCTCAGCTCTCTCGAGCTCTGGAATACCCGGCCGCGGACATCACGACAGACCCGCACTCGTCGCGGGACCCCACGAAGCCCCTCGTCGAAAACTCGTTCGACTCCCTCGAGTCCCTGCGTGTCGGTTCCCACGAAACCGACCAGATGAGCAGCCATCGCGCCCTGCGGATAGCTGCGCCGCTGGTCATCGTGGACGTCGATTCCGAGGATTCGCATCCGGCGGATGCGGTTGGTCTCGTCTACCCCGACGCTCTTCGACAGCCAGATGAAGCGTCGCGGATCATCCCGCAGCAGGCCTTCCAGTTCCTCGACCTCGTAATCGAGCAACGGCGCAAGCTTCTCGGCGTGACCTTCCTCGTAAACATATTCGTTGCGACGCATCGCCACGCGCGCGGCGGCCATTGTCGTCGCGAGCGCGGTGCCATGACGGTCAACGATCGGGCCGCGGTACGCCAGCTTGACCTTGTCCCCGCAGCTGATGCGATCGGCCTGTCCGGCCAGCTCCGGGCCTTCAACCACCGCCAGCCAGTACATCCGACCGACCACGGCGAGCGCGGCGATGATGCAGAAGCCTCCGACGATCGAGAGCCTGCGGCTGAAAGAATTACGGCTGCGCATCGACCATCATCACCTGACCGGCACGCGGGACACCGAGATCGAGCTCGGTCCGCGCCTTACTGCGCAACAGCTCGGGCGTCGTCTCTCGAGCGATCTCGGATTCGAGCTCGGCATATTCAATGTCGAGTTTCTCGGAGAGCTTGGATGTGGTCTCGATTCGATAACCGAGATCCTGAACCATGAGGTTCAGCCAGACCAGAGCGAGACCGAGGACAAGCGTGACGACCAGCGTCTTGCGCAGTCGCCGCTCCAGATCTGCTTCTGCGGGATCGCTCACCCGCTCCCGCAGCCAATCCGCTACCAGGGTCCGAGTGAGCTTAATCATGGCTGTTATCCAACGCGCTCAACCGCTCCACCACCCGCAAGCCCGCGCTTCGTGCCCGGGCGTTCGCAGCCACTTCATCGGACGTCGGCGTCATCAACCGACGGTTGACCAGTCGAACCTTTCGGCTCCAGCCGCAATCGCAAATCGGTCTTCGCGGCGGGCACAGGCACTCGGCCGCCCACCGGCGAAGCGCGTGCTTCACCATTCGGTCCTCCAGCGAATGATAGCTTATCACGACGAGACGGCCACCCGGACGCAGCCAGCGCCAACCGTCGTCGAGGAATCGGGCCAGACGGCCGAGTTCGTCATTCACCGCAATCCGGAGCGCCTGAAAGGTCCGCGTCGCCGGATGATGCCCGGGCCGGCCGCGCACACCGGCCCGTTCCACCAGTGAGGCCAGCTCGGAGGTCGTTCGAATTTCTCCCTTTTGGCGCTCGGCGACCACTTTGCGGGCGATCCGCCGCGCCGAGCGCTCCTCTCCGAACTCCCGCAGAATGCGCACCAGCTCCGATTCACTGAAATGGTTGACGAGGTCAGCGGCGGTGGGCGGCGCGGTGGTGTCCATGCGCATATCGAGCGGACCGTCGGTCATGAAGCTGAATCCGCGAGCCGCGTCGTCGACCTGCGCGGAGGACATGCCGAGGTCCAGCAGAATCCCGTCCGCGCCGTCTTCCCAACCGGCTGCTTCGAGCGCATCGCCGATCTCCTCGTACCCGCAATGCTCGAGTCGTGCTCTTTCGCCATAGGCGGCGAGCCGCGCACGAGCGCGTTCCAGGGAGCTCGAGTCGCGGTCAAGCCCGAGCAGACGACCGCCCGGTGCCGACTTTTCGAGAATGAGACTGGAATGGCCCGCTTCGCCGAGCGTGCCGTCGACGTAGAGGCCCTCGCCACGCAGGTTCAGCGCTTCGAGGACTTCCCGGGGCATTACCGGGACATGGCGTTCCGGCTGCATGAGATTGATGGATCGGGTCACCTCAGGCGCCGACCCTAGATCAGATCCAGACTCCCTTCAGGCCTTTGATCTTCTTTTTGTTCTGCTCGCTCGCGTCGCGGTAACGGCTCCAGTCATCCATCGCCCAGAGCCGAAACTTCTTGATATCGCCGGTGTAAACGACGTCCTTGGCGAGTCCGGCAGCGCTGCGGTGTTCCTGCGGTATCAGGATGCGGCCCTGTTTATCCAGCACCGCCTCCTGGGCGGGGTGGATGTAGTTGGCGAGGAGCGCCTCCTGAACCTCGATCGCGTCCTCGCCCTCGATCTGGGTGTCCAGAATCTGGGTCACGGTCTGCTCCCACCGATCCGCCGGGTAGATGTCGAGGTAACGCAGGTCCTCTTTGGGCGACAGGGTGATTACGACCCTGCCCTCGTTACTTCCACCGAGGTGCGTACGAAACTTGTGGGGAATCGCGACGCGCCCTTTCTCGTCGATCGTGTGGAAGTAGCGGCCGAGGAACATAGCAGGACGAAAGTGGCGCCGGGTCCGAGGGAACTTACGTCTTCAGGTACGCGGATCGCCGGATCCCCGGCTCTGCCGGGGTAAGGGGTGTGTGGGTGGTCGGCCGCCAGGTGCGGCCGCCACCAGCCGTCTCACAAAATCGAATTACTGCCAGGTGCCCGACTTTGCTAAACGATACACGTCACCACCACGTGTCTCCACAACCACCCACACCGCGCCACTATGGGGGATTCAGGCCCGCCGCGTCAACAGTTGATTGCGTTCCCCCAAAAGGGCGAACGAAAAAGTACAATGTTTCCGTAGCCTTTCGCGGGAGAAAAAGTTCCCCCCAACCGGGTGAACGGGTGGGGGCCGGTGGGGAGGGTCTGGATCAGGGTTCGCACCCCACCATCTCCACAGAGGATCCACGCAGGATCGAAGCCTCAGGGACGACTCCTCCAAGCCCGGGCGGAGTGTCCCGAGTCGGCCGGTAAGCGGGATTCTGTTCGGTCGGAACGCCGGGTGACGTCTACCGACCGCGGCAGCCATTCATCTGGGCCGCCGGTTGCCCGACGGCTCATGCGACCTGTACCCGGGGACATGGGACGGGCCGCCCGTCCCCCTATTCGGTCTTGCTCCGGGTGGGGTTTGCAGAGCACCCGCCGTCACCGACGGGTCTGGTGAGCTCTTACCTCACCGTTTCACCCTTACCCGCGGAACGAAGTTCCGTAGGCGGTTTGTTTTCTGTGGCACTTTCCCTGGGATCGCTCCCGCTGGG
>CAXQPB010000064.1:0-5777 GCA_964225545.1 Candidatus Nitrosopumilus sp.
ATCTCCCGCCCGAGAGATCCCGCGGAGCCCGAGCCGGTGCATATCCCGACGACGGCGGGAGATGCCGTCGCCACATTTGCCGAACAGTAAGGCCATAGCAGCACCAGCGCCGGCGGCACGACATAAACGAGCAACAGCCCGATAACCGTCCCCGCAAGCAGAAACGGCGAGTAGTGAAGCTGCGTGTACGCGCTCCGGGCGACCATCTGCCAGATGTCGTGCAGTCCGCGGTACGGACGGAAGCTCTGCTCGGTCTCGGTGACACCGACCCAGATCGGACCTGCCTTGGACTTCACAACCGTCGCCAGCGCACAATCATCGATCACACGGTCACGGATACCCGCGATACCGCCGGAACGAATCAGGGCTGACGAACGGACGAGCATGCAGCCGCCGGCTGCGGCGGCCATGCGCGAGCGCGGGTCGTTGCTGCGCGGGAACGGATAGAGCTTCTGGAAGAAGTATACAAAGGCAGGGATGAGCAGACGCTCCCAGCCGCTGCGGCAGTGCAGCATCACCATCAGAGAGACCATCTGAAGCCGGTCGCTACCGGTTGAACGCTCCGCCTTGGCGACCAGCCGTCGGACGTTGCCCGGGTCGTGCGCGACATCGGCATCGGTGAGAAGGAGGAACTCCGGAATCGGATCGGCTGTAAGCGCGCGGGCCACACCGCTGTGCACCGCCCACATCTTGCCGACCCAGCCGGACGGCCGGGTCTCTGCGCGGATGACCTGGAGTCGTTTTCCGTTTTTATGCGTGCCCGCGTACGCGCGCGCACGCGCTGCGGTTCCGTCATCGCTGTGATCATCGACGACGATGACCGAGAGCGAACCCGCATAGTCCTGCGCGAGCAGAGACGCGACCGACCGCTCGATCACTTCCGCCTCGTTCCGAGCCGGAATGATCGCGACCACTGAGGGCAGCTCGCCGATCGGCGGCGCGATGTTCTCCAGCCGCTGATCCGCCTTCCAGAAACGGCCGTGAACGAACGTCAGGTAAAGCCAGACGGTAAGCGCCGCGGCACCGAGCGCAACAAGCATGCCGCCTCAGACCCCGCTCGATCGAATGACGACGATCATCCGTCGATCGAGCGATGAGCCCGGCCGGTCAAGGTTCCAGGCCCTCACGCAGATCTCGAACGTCCACGGAACGGTCATTGCGCGGTATCGTGAAACGCTGGAGACTCCGATACGAGCTCCTCGCAAATCGCGACGAGCCGCTCGCGATCGTGGCGGTCCTCTCGCGTAAACGGCAGCAGGTACGTCGTTCGTGGTTTTCGGTCGAAGAAAAACTTACCGGTCGTGCCCCGCGCCTCCTCACTGGCCGCCAACCAGACGATGGTGTCGGCCCCCTCGGCCGGCGTGCGCAGCAGGCGACGCGTGATCTCGTGAAACCGTGGGAGCGAGGTCTGGACTCCCGGCGTGTCGGCCCAGCCCGGATGCATCGAGTTGACGCTGATCCCGAAGCCGTCGAGCTCTTCAGCCAGCACCTCGGCGAGAATGACCTGCATCCGTTTCGTTTGCGCGTACGCGAGCACGCCGTCGTAGTCCCGCGTCTCCCACTCCAGATCCTCGAGCGACAGCTTCCGGGCGTACATTCCGCCGGACGACACGAACACCACTCGCGGATCTTCAGACCGCTCGAGAGCGGGCACGAGCAGCTCGGTGAGGATGTACGGTGCGACGACGTGAACCGCAAAGGTCATCTCCAGACCGTCTGCAGTGATCTCGCGTTCGTCGGGCAGCAGTCCGGCATTGTGGATCAACGCGTCGACGGTTTCGGCACAAAGCTCGGTGGCGGTGCGCCGGACGGCTTCAAGATCCGCAAGATCACATTCGACTACGGATACTGTCCGGCTCTCGGTGGCCTCACGAATCCGACTCGCTGCGGCTTCACCGCGCTCCCGACTTCGGCAGACCATCACGACCTCGGCACCGAGGTCAGCAAGGGCCATCGCGGTTTCGAAGCCAAGCCCGCCGCTGGCGCCCGTGACGACGCAACGTCTGCCGGTCAGATCGACATCAAGGTCGTCCGGCTCGAAGGACAGCGAATGAACAAGGAACCCTGTCCGGTCGAACGACAGAAAGATCGTCGGATCGACCAGCAGGCTGAGCGCGCGGCCGACCAGAGGCATCAGCGGTTCGAGCGGAGCGAGGTACGGAGGCAGACTGCTTGAATCCTGAACATCGACTTCATGGGCGCTCGAATCGAGGGCTGCGAGAATCTCCTCGACCGGAGCGTGATCGCCCGCAACCTCACTGACATGCGCGTAGGTCACCGTGTTGCCCGGCCTGACCACAAACACGCCACCGAGCTGCCACGGGTCGCCGTGAACGCCGGTCTGGCGGGCACCGGTTCTCAGTGCCCTCGCCCCATTGATGAACAGTCGCGGCGAGAACAGCTCGAGGTGTCCGCGACGCAATCCCGCGGCCCTGTACGAACGCAGAGACGGGTCGACGAACATCGGGCAGTCCAGCCCGAACTCGTCGCGGAACCCTCGCGCGAAAAGCGCGGAGCCGTTTCCGATGATGGCAAGCTCTGCCCCGCGTTCGCGGATTTCGTCGATCGCGTCGCGCAACTGCGCGACCTGCTCACGGCAGAACAGTCAACCGAAGTGTCTGATGAAAGCGAGAACGACCGGACGTTCGGCCCAGAGCGCGCCGAGACGCTGGGTCTCCGACGACTCTTCACCGGTGCCGACGGACTGGAGTTCGATGTTGGACAGTCGACTGGCGAGGTTCATTTCGTCCTCAATAGTCCCGTATTTTTTCAGGCCGAGCAATCGGCGGTGGCGGGCGGGGGAGTCCTGCACGACCGGTGTCGGCAACGGGCAGCCGGACCGGGCCGCCGCGCCGCCTGCGAAAGCCGCACCGTGGACCTACCACACCCGGCAGCAGCGGCAGCCTTGCGTCGCGCCCTCGCTTCGGCCAGCGTACCGCCGCTATGAAACATTCATCTCGCACCCCGACGCTGCTCCCTGCGATAGCGGCGCTGACGCTCGTCGCCTGCGCGGTCAATCCCGTCTCACACAAGCGGGAGGTGACCTTCACCACCACCGCGGAGGAGATCGCGATCGGCGCCGACCAGGCGCGCAAGGTCGACGAGTTCATGGGCCTCGCCGGCAGCGATGCACAGCGCGCCTACATCGAGAAAATCGGAGAGCGGCTGGCAGCGCTCTCGCCGCGCAAAGACGTCCCGTACACTTTCAAGATCGTCGACATGAAGGAACCCAACGCTTTCGCGCTGCCGGGCGGACCGATCTACGTATCACGCGGCCTTCTCGCGCTGGCCAACTCGGAGGACGAGGTCGCATGCGTCATCGGTCACGAAATCGGCCACATCGCGGCTCGACACCACTCGCGACAGCAGACACGACAGGCCATCGCGAGTCCGTTCACAGCCGTGACCGGATTGACCGGCGCAATCACCGGAATCGTAGCGCCGCGAATCGGCGCGGCAATCAGCGGGGCGGGCGCAATGGCCGCCGGAGGAATTCTCGCCTCTTACAGCCGCGAGCAGGAGCGTGAATCCGATCGCATCGGCATCAGGCTGGCCGCCGAAAACGGCTGGGACCCCGAGGCGATGTCACGATTCCTCCATAGTCTGTCGGCCGAGGAGGTCCTGCAGGCCGGGAAAGCGCGAGACGCCAGCTTTCTCGATTCACACCCGGCGACCAACGAGCGCGTCGATAACACCGCTTCGGAAGCCGCAACCCTCGAGCGCACCGACGAACCGCCGATCGCAAAAAATCAGGCCGCGTTTTTTGCCGAGCTCGACGGTCTGGTTGTAGGCGACGATCCGGGCGACGGCGTTTTTCTGGACGGGCGCTTCGTTCACCCACGCCTGGAGGTCTCGATCAAGTTCCCCGAAAGCTGGGAATCGCAGAAGTCGCATCTGTTCGTGGCGGCGGCCGACCCGAAGGGCAAAGGCCTCGTGATGGTCACATCCCCCGGCGAGGGCGACGACCCCTTACGAGGCGCGGCAGCCATCAACCGCAAAATGGGCTTCAACCTCTCCGACGTGAAGACCGGCAAGATTGCTGACCTGCCCGCCGCACGATACGTCGCGCAGACCCGGTCACGAGGCGGACCCGTCGCGGTAGACTTCACATGGTTCGTCTACCGCGGTCGGATTTACCAGGTGATCGGTGCCATGCCGGGCCCTTTGTACATTGAAGCCGAGAATACGTTCCTCGACATCGCGAAGAGCTTTCGGCCGATGACCGAGGCCGAGAGGAACCAGATCATCGAACGGCGCCTGCGAATCGCGAAGGCACGCAAGGGAGAGACGCTACGGACGCTGCTGGAACGAACGAACGCGGCTATCAGCCCTGCGCAGGCAGCCGTCATGAATGACATGGAGATGGATACCCCCCTGCGCAGCGGCCAGTTCGTGAAGATCGTCGAAGAGCAGGTATTCACCAACAGCGGACGCTGAAAGCGCGGCCGTGGAGACGGGATTGTCCATCGTAAGCGTCGTGGTCGTCGCAGCCTGCGTCCCCTTTCGTGGTCCGGCCCGTGTCCGCGCAGCCCGGACAGTGTTGATCAGGGGACCGGGCAGACGAACTTCTGGATCCGATTGTTCTCGGTATCCGCGACGAAGACCTGCCCGGCGCGGCCGATCGCGACGCCTCGCGGTTGGTTGAAGCGAGCCGGCGTGACGCCGAAGCCGCCGAACTGACCGCGAAAGTTGCCGAACTCATCGAAGATCTGAATGCGGTGATTCCCGCTGTCGGCGACGTAGATCAGACCGCGGTCCGCAGCGATTCCCCGCGGCGCGCGGAAGTTGCCCGGCAGACTTCCGGTCGTTCCCCAGGATCGCAGGTAGCGACCGTCGAGCGTGAAGACCTGAATCCGATTGTTGCCCGAATCCGCCACGTAGAGGTTGGCGCCGTCGCTCGCAACACCGTAGGGCCGGTTGAAGAGGCCGGGTGCGGAGCCGAAGCCACCGATGGTAAGAGCGAACAGTCCATCGGGCGTGAACTTCTGGACGCGGTGATTCAAGTTGTCAGCGACGTAAACGTCGCCGAGAACATCCACCCCGACTCCCTGGGGCTGGTTGAGTTGTCCCGGCCCGACACCGAACAAGCCGAAGGACAGCTCGAACAGACCCGCCGGCGCGAAGCGCTGAACCCGGTGATTCGTGCGATCGCTGACGAAGACGGACCCGGTCGGACCTACAGCAATCTCGCGCGGCCGATCAAATTCGCCGCCGCCCTCGCCGAAGCTTCCCCAGCGAGCGAGATAGCCGCCGAACTCGTCAAAGACCTGTACCCGGTCGTTGCGACTGTCCACGACGTACACGCCAAGGGCGCCCACACCGAGACCACGCGGCCCGAGGAGCTGCCCCGTCTCGGTACCCGGCAGGCCCCATTCCAGACTGTAGACATCGCAGACATCCGGCAGCGGCCCCGGCATTGTGGTCGTTACCGGGAACAAAGTTGTCGTGACGGGGAAGACCGTCGTTGTGACGGGCTGAACCGTGGTCGTCACAGGCAGCAGAGTCGTCGTAACCGGAATCAGAGTTGACGTAACCGGCGTAAGCGTCGTCGACACTGGCGCGAGCGTCGTGGTCACCGGCTGCAGCGTTGTGGTCACCGGCTGCAGCGTCGTCGTCACGGGTTGGAGCGTCGTCGTCACCGGCTGCAGAGTCGTGGTCACGGGCGCCAGCGTCGTTGTCACGGGTTGAAGCGTGGTCGTCACCGGCTGGAGCGTCGTGGTCACGGGTTGAAGCGTGGTCGTCACCGGCTGGAGCGTTGTCGTCACCGGCTGCAGCGT
>CAXQPB010000065.1:0-7287 GCA_964225545.1 Candidatus Nitrosopumilus sp.
TTCTTCACCGCGGTCGCGTCCGCTTTCAGCCGGCACGCCGTGTACTTCGACTGCGCCTTCAGTTTGCTGCTCGCGCACTTTGTCCCTGCATCGGCTGCCTGCGCCGGCTGACTCAGTCCGCAAAGTATCAGCCCAGCCGCGGCCGCGAGCGAGAGCGCGATGGTGGTTCGGGTTGAAAATGTCTTCATGGTTCGTGTCCCCCCTCCAGGGAATGCCCGGCTCTGCGCACAGCGCCGCAGGGGCCGATTGAGTGGTGCGCGAGACTACCTCCCGCGCGAACTCTGCGTCAACGAATGCCGCCCACCCGGACGGGTGGGACAGTGCAGAAAACAGAAAGTTCTTTGGAGCGCCGGGGCGCCGGTATACGTAGATCTGCTTCGCCGCGCTGTCAGGATTTCCGAAGTCGCAGCACCGCTTCGAGGTGCTGCGGTGTCTTGTCGATGGGAAGTGCGCTGGAGCTGACGGGCGGATTTGAACCGCCGACCTGCTGATTACGAATCAGCTGCTCTACCAACTGAGCTACGTCAGCCCGCGATCGGGAATTTTTAGTAGCCCCTGCGCGGTTGGAAGTCCACTGTAGTCCGGGTATGAGAGCCGCTCGAACACGCGGTTTGCGCCACGAAACCCGGCCGAACATGAGCCCATACCTTCCTGCCCTGTTGTTTGTCGCCGCGCTTCAACTCGCCCCCGGTGCCGCGGCTCTGGCCGCACTCGGCGATTGCGGGCAGCCGGTCAGTACGGGCGCCGGCCCGATGGCCAGCGACGCGCTGTTCACGCTGCGCGCGTCGGTTCTGCTCGAGAGATGCCGGCCGCCGGTGTGCGATGCCGACGGGAACTGCGTCGTCAGCACCAGCGATGCACTGCGGATCCTCCAGAAGGCCGTCGGCGAGGACGTGATTCTCAACTGCGGAATGCAGTGCCAGGCGACCACCACGTCGTCGACCTCGTCGACGTCGATGTTCGGGTCGACAACGCTTCCGCCGACTAGCTCCTCGCTGCCGCCGCTGGAGTCCTCGACAACCACCACGACGTCCACCACCACAACCTCTACATCAGCGACGACTTCCACGACCTCAGCACCGGCTGCCGAGGGCGCCGGCGCGGACACGGAGCTGCCCTGACCGGCAGGGTACACTCAGAAAAAAGGCCCTGCACCGTTGCTGCCGGTGCAGGGCCTCTGTTCGAACGCGCGCTGCCGTTGTGGGCAGCCGGCGCTTGCCGTTCGCGCGTCTAGTAGTAGTCGTCCTCGCCCTGCGCGGCCTCCGCCTGCTCGGCCATCCACGCGTCGAATTCCTCCTGGGTATCGACGCTGAAGAAGCCCTTCATCCGGTAATGACCGAGACCGCAGAGCTGCGCGCAGGAGATCTCGCCCTTGCCCGTGTCCTTGGCCTCGAACCAGAGCGGTACCGTGTTGCCGGGGATCGCGTCCTGCTTGACCCGCATGACGTTCATCCAGAATGCGTGGATGACGTCTTTCGAGGTCAGGTCGAGGAGGATCTTTCGTTCGACCGGGAAGTGGAACTGGTTGATGGTCGTGATGTCGTCCTTGGCAGCCTCGTCGTCCCAGACCACGCCGAGCGGGTTGCTGCCGTCGACCAGAGAGGCGTCGGTCTTACCGAAGACGCCATCGGGCCCCGGATAGTGAACGTTCCACGCGAACTGCTCACCGACCACGCGGACATGCAGGTCGGCCCGATTCGGCGCGGGCGGCTCGCCCTTGAGCTCGGCCCAGACCGGAATCGAAAGCCCGACCAGTACCACGACCTCGACGATGACGATCGCCGCTTCGAGGTAGCTCGATGCATGGGTCTGCACGCCGTAGTAGTTGGCCGTCTGCGTCGCATCGCCCTTGCGCTCCCGGAAGCGGATGAGCGTGTAGATCAGGAAGCCCGTCCAGCCCACGAACAGGAACAGCATGAAGTAATGCATGATCCAGATGATGTTATCGATCCCCGCCCCGTGGACCGAAAGGTCCGGTGGCAGCCACAGACCGAAAGCCTCTGGTGTGGTCGCGTCCATCAGTTTGTCGCCCCTTCGTTGAGTTGGTGGAGTCGGTGCGAGCGCACCGCCCAGTAACAGAAAACCGCTGCGAAGCTGACCAGGAGCGTCCCGATACAGCCCAGCATGAACAGAATACCGGCAGCCATGGCCTTGGTCTCTTTGGCGTTCGGATCTCCGAAGCACACCGAGCAGGCCGCCACCGTCGATGGCGCCGCGAGCAGAATCGCCAGGATCGCCGCGCCGAGGAAACCGTCGAGCGCGGCGTGACGCCGCCGCACGCGAGCATGGATCGGGGTTGTCGTTTCAGGCTGTTTCACTGGTAGCCGAGCCCCCTGTATTTGCGGATGAAGTGGACCAGATAACCGACCAGCAGCACCGCGCCGATGGTCGCGATCAATCCCTGCACCAGCGCCGACGCATCGCCGAGGTGCCTCCATGCGTCGAGACGGAACGCGGCGATGCCGACACACATCAAGGTCGAGACCAGGATGAAGAAGACGTGTATGACCTTGAGCGACATGCCTCGGGATTCCGGCTCTCAGTGGCCGCCTCCGTGCGCGTCGCCGTGCCCGTCGCCGTGCCCGGCATCATCATGCCCACCACCGTGCCCGCCGCCATGGCCCTTGCCCGCATTGACGACGTGGGCTGCGCTGCCTTCCATCGGCAGCGTGCTCCACAGCGAAGGCAGCTTGACCTCATCGACCTTCCAGGCCGACGGCATGTACATCAGGAACACGAAGAACATGACCGTCAGGGCGAGCAGCCAGTAGATCCCTTTCTGCTCGTCGATCAGGTGCATGAAATACAGCGCCACCAGCGACGCCTTCACGCAGGCGACTACCAGCGCGAGCGCGATTGCCGCTCCGACCGTAAGGTCGAGATACGAGATCCCGACCGTGACCACCGTGAGCACCGCAAGGGCAACGAATACGGAGATGTATACCCGTATATGCTTCTGAATATCCTCAGCCGCGTGTGACATCACCGCCTCCTAAAGAAGGTAAAGAACGGGGAACAGAAAGATCCATACAAGATCGACAAAGTGCCAGTACAGACCGGCGCACTCGACACGGCTCGTGAACTGCTCCGGGTGCGTGTCCCAGAGCTTCGAGCCCGGCCCGAGCAGGTAGCCATTGACACCGATGCCACCGATCACGTGCAGTCCGTGCAGGCCGGTCATCGTGAAATAGATCGCGAGGAACGTGCTCGTGCTCGGGTACAGGCCGTGGTCGAACTTCGCCGTGTACTCGAAGTACTTGACGACCAGGAACACGAACGAAAGCGCGATCGTGATGCCCATGTACATCTTGTACTTGCCGATGTCCTTCATCATCAGCGATGCCCACGACATGACCACCGTCACCGACGAGGTGATCAGCACCATTGTGTTGAGCGTCGCCAGCGGGATGTTCAGCGGGACGACCCGCCCCGACGGCCAGTCCGTCGCGCCGAGTCGCAGGATGATGTAGCTGGAGAACAGCGCTCCGAAGAGCATCACCTCCGAGGCCAGGAACAGCCAGATTCCGAGCTTGGCGTTGTTTACGCCGGTCTCCGGATGGGCTTCTTCGATGTATGGAATTTCCATCGACATTTCCTCAGGCCTCGAACTGCGGCGTGTAGTCCGATGACTCGTTGGGCACGCTGTATTCGTACGGGCCGCGGTAGACGCGCGGCTCGGTCAGGAAGTTTCCATGCGGCGGAGGCGTCGGTGTCGCCCACTCCAGCGTCGTGGCATGCCACGGGTTGTCGCTGGCCTTCTCGCCGGCGCGCAGGCTCCAGAAGAAGTTGATGATGAAGAACAGCTGCGCCAGCCCGAGCATCCAGGCGCCCCACGAGGACATGATCGTCAGACCCTGAACCGCGGCGCCGTGGGCGTAGAACGTCTGGTCGTACAGCCGGCGCGAAGTGCCGGCCATGCCCTGCCAGAACATCGGCATGAAGACGATGTTGATCGCGAAGAACGAGAACCAGAAGTGCAGCCGGCCGAGCGTGTCGTTCATCATCCGGCCGGTGACCTTCGGGTACCAGTAGTAGACACCGGCGAACAGCGCGAAGATCGTCCCCGGCGCGACCACGTAGTGGAAGTGACCGATAACGTAGTAGGTGTCGTGCAGGTGAATGTCAGGCGTGGCCAGTCCGAGCGGCAGTCCGGTCAGGCCGCCGATGCCGAACATCGGCAGGAACGCAACGGCGAACAGCATCGGCACCGTGAAGCGGATCTTACCGCCCCACAGCGAGAGAATCAGCGCCGTCAGGATGATGATCGACGGAACCGAGATGATCATCGTGGTGGTCTGGAAGAACGCGCTCATCGTCGAGCCCATGCCGGTCATGAACATGTGGTGCGCCCAGACGATGAAGGACATGAAGCCGAGGAAGATCGCCGAGTAGATCAGCGACTTGTAACCCCACAGCGGCTTGCGCGTGTTGTTGGCGATGATCTCGGCGATGATTCCGAGCGCCGGCAGGATCAGAACGTAAACCTCCGGGTGCGCGAGGACCCAGAACAGATGCTGGTAGAGCAGCGGATTGCCGCCGCCGCTGAGTTCAGCCGCCATCTGGCCGCCGACGACAAGGCCTGTCGGCATGAAGAAGCTGGTCCCGAAGACGCGATCCATGAACTGCATGGTGGCCGCAGCCTGCAGAGGCGGGAAGGCCAGGAGCAGCAGGAACGAGGTGACGAGCTGCGCCCACACGAAGAACGGCAGCCGGAACATCGACAGGCCGGGCGCCCTGAGATGAAGCGTGGTGACGATGAAGTTCACGCCGCCGAGCAGTGACGAAAGAATCAGGAACAGCATCCCGACCAGCCAGTAGGTCTGACCGGCCGGCGCGGTGATCGAAAGCGGGGGGTAGGAGGTCCAGCCCGACTGCGCCGCTCCGCCGTCGGCGAAGAAGCTCGAGAACATGACCACGCCGCCGACGAAGTAACTCCAGTAGCTGGCCATGTTCAGCTTCGGGAACGCCATGTCCGGCGCGCCGATCTGAAGCGGCAGCACGTAGTTGCCGAAACCGCCGACCGCCAGCGGAACGACACCGAGGAACACCATGATGGTTCCGTGCATCGCGCCGAGCTGGTTGTAGAACTCCGGCAGCATGATTCCGCCCGGAGCCGTGGAGTCCCCGAACAGGCTGCCGATGATGGGAATGGGCTGGCCGGGATAGGCGAGCTGCCATCTCATCAGCATCATCAGACAGAAGCCGAAGAACAGGAAGAGCAGCGCGGTTACGCTGTACTGAACCCCGATGACCTTGTGGTCGACCGAGAAGATGTACTTGCGCCAGAACGGAAGCTCTTCTTCGTGATGCGCGTCGTGGCCCATATGGCCCCCCTAGCTTTGGTCACCTCGTCCCGTCGCGGGATCGTCCCGGACGGACCGTGTCCTGTTTCTCTGCGAGTGCGTGTGTCGTTTTGTATTAATGTTGGGGCGATCTCCCCGACGGTCGTCGCCCCACCCGGGGTCGGAGCAACACGCGGACCGCGGGATTTGTTAGAAAATGGCGGGCCGCATGTCAAGGTCAGCGCCGATCTTCGCGCCCCGGCGGGCCACTCGCCCGGCTGCTCAGCGGCTCGGCGAGGGGGGCTGGGCGGTCGATCGGACGGTGAATCAGAGAAGTCAGGGTGCACCGGCTCAGCTCTTGTGCTTGTATTTTGTCTGCTCAGGGGCAAATTCTGCCTGCTGGACACCGGTGACGGCTGCGGCCGTCGCCCGTTCAATGACCAATGGGAATGCGGATTTCACGCCACGCCTGGATTGTAGCAGCCGTGCTGACGGTGCCCCTCGCGGGCGCTCCGTCCTACGCACAGTTCAACAATTACAGGGCAGTAGAGCGCTACAACTCGGTCGCGAGGGGGTCGAATGTCGCCGAGTGGCACAAACGGCTCTTCGACGAGGACGTCCAGAAGCGGATCGAGGCGGTCGAGTCGCTGGGCAAAGAAGGCTCGGAGGAATGCGTCAAGCCGCTGCTCGACGCGACCACCGACTCCGACCCGCGTGTACGCGCCAAAGCGTTCCACTACCTCGGCGAGATCGGCAGCACCAAAGCCACGCAGACGCTCACCCAGTATCTGTTCCTGAACGACATCGACGAGCAGTCGAAAAAGCGCGTACTGGTCGCGCTCAGCAGGATTCAGGACCCCGATGCGGTCGCCCCGCTGGCCGACTTCATCGCCAAGACCCCTGACTCCGAGCTGCGCTGCGCCGGGCTCTACGCGCTCGGCGAAGTCGGCAACAAGAATTCGCTCGAGGTGCTCGAAGAGTACGCCGACTCGGACGACCCGCACGAGCGCCGTATCGCCCGAGACGCTCAGGGAAAGATCCAGGAGCGGCTCGCGGCGGCCCCGAACGCGCAGCCTACGATCATCGAGCTGGAGAGGCTTCTCGGCCCCCGCGAGGGTGAGCAGTGATCGAGCAGCCTTGAAAACGCTGCCGGAGTGGTGAAATTGGCAGACACGCCGGACTCAAAATCCGGTGGAGGCGACTCCGTGTCGGTTCGAATCCGACCTCCGGCACCAGCGTTCAAAGGCACACACTCTTCAAAACCGAACTGATTTACACGACCCGAACCCCAGCAGGAGGCAATTCCGCACCATGGCCAACAACATCCAAGACATCTCCGACGACAGCTTTCAGTCCGACGTTCTCGATTCGAGCGTGCCGGTTCTCGTCGATTTCTGGGCTCCGTGGTGCGGACCGTGCCGGGCGATCGCGCCGGTGCTCGAGGAGCTGGCCGGAGAGTACGCCGGTCGCGCCAAGATCGTGAAGATCAACGTGGACGACCACCAGAACACCGCAGCGAAGTACGGCGTTCGCGGCATCCCGAACCTCATCGTGTTCAAAGACGGACAGGTAGCGCAGCAGATCCAGGGCGCGGTCGCGAAGACCAAGCTCACCGAGGCGCTCGACTCCGTCGTCGTCTGACGCCGGGCACTGCCCAACTGCGTTGCGTTCCTCAACCGGCTGCACTAGCTTTTCGAGCCGGCCGAGAACGATAACGGACGGCCCGGAGAGTCGCTCGTGCTGATCCTTGATATATTGAGAAAGAATGCCGGTTCGTGGGTCGTACAGGTCCTGCTCGGCATCATCGCACTCGTATTCATCTTCTTCATGGGCGGAGGCGGCACGATCGGCTCCGGCCAGAGCACCGTCGCCACGGTCGGCGATATCAAGATCTCGCCGATCGACTGGGAGCGGGCCGAACGCCGCAACCGGCAGATCTACAACGAGCAGTACGGCGACCGTTTGACGCCCGAGCTGCTCGCGGCGCTCGACATCCCGTCGATCA